>NZ_JBYCZV010000020.1:0-91862 GCF_057586415.1 Nocardioides sp. SRI_004 | reverse complement strand
GCCCCTCTGCCGAGGGGGCGAGGGCCGGGCGCGGCGGCTGCCGAGGCGCCGCGGAGCAAGCCTCTGCCGAGGGGGCGAGGGCCGGGCGCGGCGGCTGCCGAGGCGCCGCGGAGCAAGCCTCTGCCGAGGGGGCGTCGGCGTCGGGATGTAACACGCTGTCCGCCCGACTACCCAGCGGTTCTCGGCACGAATCCGGCCCGCGATCGGCGTGTCGACGCCGAAAAGCGCCGCCCAGTGGGGCGAACAGCGTGTTACATCACCCGGCGCCGACCGAGCAGCCACCCGACCGAGCAACCACCCGACCGCCGTCAGAGCAACGGGGCGAAGCGTCCCGGCTCGGGGCGTACGGCGGCGGCCTGCTCGGCGCCGCGGCTGCGCCGCCCCCGGTTGCCGGTGAGGGCCAGGTCGAGGCGGATCAGGACCCAGCCGAGGAGGAGGCCGACGACCAGCCCGTAGACCACGGACAGGGCCGCCTCGCTGACCGAGACGGCGGGGTTGGCCAGGGCGGTCGCGGTGGGCGAGGTGGCGGCGACGCCGAAGGCGCAGACCCACCAGCCCTGGCGGCGGCGGGCGCGCATGTGGACGCCGTAGGCGAGGGCGGGTACGCCGAGGACGGTCTCGATCGGACGCGGGAACGCGCCCAGGTGGTCGCGGCTCCAGCGCACCCAGGAGAGCAGCTCGTCGACGAGGCCGGTGGAGCCGTAGTGGCGCAACAGCTCGGCGTAGAGAAGCGTGGCGGCGAGGATCGCCCCGCCGATGGCGACCACGACCATGCCGCGCCGGCCGAGGCCGTGGAGGCCGGCCCCGAGGCGGTAGACGAGGACGATCGCGCCGAGGAGGGCGAGCCCCAGGCCGACGTACTCGAAGCGCTCCTTCTGGATCGCGGGCTCGAAGCCGACGGTGGCCATCGCCCCGACACCGGCGACGATGAGGGCGATGACGCACTCCCGCGCGGAGGCGAGGAAGCCGGAGGCGGGGACGGTGAACATGACCCCCAGGACGGCCGCGACGGCGGAGGTGCTGACGGCGGCACCGGTCAGGAGGATGTCCTGGTCGCTCAGGACCGCGACCAGGCCGACGGTGAGGGCGAGCGCCCCGAAGACGAACGGCCGGCCACCCGTGCGGGCGGCGAGGGCGGCGGAGAAGGTCGTCGCGATGACCAGCGAGCCGACCGTGCCGAACCACGACGGACCGACCGGCACCATCGCCGCCACGAGGGCGGCGGTGCCGACGACGCCCAGGACCCACCAGGCGACGAGCGGGACCCGCGAGGCGCCGAACTCACCGATCCGCTGCTCGAGCGGCACCCGGGCAGGGGTACGGGAGGCGGCACGGGACACGAGGAGCCAGATTACAGACGACGGTTGAGAAGTGACGGGTTGACGCGGCGGGCCTCGTCGAGCACGGAGCGCTCGGCCGTGGCACGGATCACCTCGGGGGCGTCCGGCGCGCCCGGGCCGGCCTCGGCCACGACCTCGCCGAACGGGTCGACGACCATCGAGTGGCCGCAGTAGCGGGGCGCGGGCTGGCCGACCGCGGCGACGTACACGGTGTTCTCGATGGCACGCGCGGTCAGCAGGGTGCGCCAGTGGTGGACCTTGCGCGGCCCGGCGACCCAGGCCGCCGGCACGACGATGACCTCGGCGCCGCGGTCGACCAGCGCCCGGGCGAGCTCGGGGAAGCGCAGGTCGTAGCAGGTCATCAGGCCGACCTGCCAGCCCGCGACCTCCACGACGACCGGCTCCACCGGACCCGCCGTGAGGCGGTCGGACTCGCGGTAGCCGAAGGAGTCGTAGAGATGCACCTTCCGGTACGACGCCTCGGCGCTCCCCCGCAGCACGAGGGTGTTGTACGGCCGCTCCGGCGCGGGGCCCTGCTCGAACATGCCCGCCAGCACCGCCGTCTCCCCCGCCGCAGCCGCCGCGGCGACGGCCGTGGCGAACGGCCCGTCGAGGGGCTCCGCGAACGGGCTCACGTCGGAGCCGGCCTCGCCGAAGTCGCGGGCGAAGGCCTCGGGCAGCACGACCAGGTCGCTGCCGGCCGCGTGGGCGGCGGCGAGCTCGGCCAGCGCCGCCCGGTTGGCCTCCGGCTCGAGGGCCGAGGCGGCCTGGACCAGGGTGAGGCGGAGCGTGGGGACGGTCACGGTGCAAGGGTAGGTCGCTACCGTCAGGTGGGTGCTTGCGAGACTGGACGGGTGATCGAGCTGGGACTGTCCGGATTCGCCGCCGTGATCCTCGCGGGCGGCCAGGCCTCGCGCCTCGGTGGCGCCGACAAGGCCACGATCGAGCTCGGCGGCCGGTCGCTGCTCGAGCGGGCCATCGACGCCGTGGTCGACGCCGGCGAGGTCGTGGTGGTCGGACAGCAGGTCCCGACCGAGCGTCCGGTCACCTTCGTGCTCGAGGACCCGCGCTTCGGTGGTCCTGCCGCCGGCCTGCTGACCGGCCGCGACTCCCTGCTGCGCCGGTTCCCGACGATCGCGGTGCTCGCCGTCGACATGCCCCACCTGACCTCCTCGACCTTCCGGCGGCTCCACGAGGCGGCGGTCGGCCACGAGGGCGCGGTGCTGACCCGGGACGGCCGGCGGCAGCTGGCGTTCGTCGTGGAGACGGAGCGGCTCGACGCCGTACGCCCGGACCGGGAGGCACAGCACGGGCTCGCCATCCGCGCGCTGCTGGACCCGCTCGACCTGGTCGACGTCGCCTCCGTCGGGTCGGAGGCGCGCGACGTGGACACGTGGAGCGACCTGCGCGACCTGGCGTCCGAGGCCGAGGACCGCTGACACGCCCGGGACCCTTGTCAGACGGCGGCCTCTGGATCACTCTGGACGGGTGAACCTCCACGACTGGATCGACGAGTTGTGCGACGTCCTCGACATCGAGGCCGAGGCCGACGAGGGCCTGCTCGTCGACCTCTCCGGGATCACCCGTGACAACGTCCATCCGGCCGCCGGTGTGGTGACCGCGTTCCTGCTGGGCATCGCGGCCGGGGAGCAGGGGGCCGACCCGGACGGGGTCGAGCGCCTCGCCGCGAAGGCACAGGCGCTGGCGGAGTCCTGGGACCGACCAGCCGGTGCGGCCTCCGAGGAGGACGAGGACGTGGAGTTCGAGGAGCTGGCCGACGCCGACTACTCGGACGAGGACTCCCTGGTCTAGGCAGAGCGCGCCTTCCGCGACGCTGCCGGCCGCTGGTCTGATGGTCCGGTGGTCGGCTGCGGGTCCAGTAACACGCTGTACGCCCGACAAGGCGCCGCTTGACGGCGACGACACGCCGATTCCGGCGCCGAATCGTGCCGTCGACTGTCGGGTAGTCGGGTGGACAGCGTGGTACTGCCCGTCCTGCAAGACTGGCGCCATGCGCGCCGTCACCCAGTCCAGCCCCGGAGGACCCGAGACCCTCGTCGTCACCGAGCTGCCGGACCCCGTGCCGGGTCCCGGCGAGGTGCTGATCGAGGTCGCCGCGACCGCGGTCAACCGCGCCGACCTGCTACAACGGCAGGGCTTCTACCCGCCCCCGCCCGGGGCGTCGGACGTGATCGGGCTCGAGTGCAGCGGCACGGTCGCCGCGGTCGGTGAGGGCGTCACCGCCTGGGCCGTCGGCGACCAGGTCTGCGCGCTGCTCGCGGGTGGCGGCTACGCCAGCCTCGTCGTCGTACCGGAGGGACAGGTGATGCCGGTCCCCGACGGCGTCGACCTGGTCACCGCGGCGGCGCTGCCCGAGGTCGCCTGCACGGTGTGGTCCAACGTCTTCATGGTCGCCGCGCTGCGACCCGACGAGGTGTTCCTCGTGCACGGCGGCGCCGGCGGCATCGGCACCTTCGCCATCCAGCTCGCCTCCCGCCTCGGTGCGCGGGTGTTCACCACCGCCGGCAGCGAGGACAAGCTGGCCCGCTGCCGTGAGCTCGGCGCGGAGGTGGCGATCAGCTACCGCGACCAGGACTTCGTCGAGGTCGTCCGCGAGGCGACCGACGGGCACGGCGCCGACGTCGTGCTCGACAACATGGGCGCAAAGTACCTCGGCCGCAACGTCGACGTGCTGGCCACCGAGGGCCGGCTCGTGATCATCGGCATGCAGGGTGGCTCGAAGGCCGAGCTCAACATCGGCCAGCTGCTCTCCAAGCGCGGCGCGGTCATCGCCACCACGCTGCGCGCGCGGCCCACCGAGGGCAAGGCGCGGATCTGCGCGTCGGTCGTCGAGCACGTGTGGCCGCTGGTGGCCGACGGGTCGATCGAGCCGGTCGTGTCCGCCGTGCTCCCGCTCGACGACGTCGCCGAGGCGCACCGCCTCATCGAGGGCGGCGACAACGTCGGCAAGGTGCTGCTGACGCCCTGATCGGCTGCAGATCCACGGGTTCGTTAGGTTGGAGGCATGACCGAGAGCGGCGACGAGCAGATCGTGGTGGTGGGACCGGACGGACAGCCGATCGGCACGGTGCCGGCGTCGGCGGTCGAGCAGGGCGAGGTCGACGACGACCACGATGACGACGGCGAGCGCGCGCTGACCGACCTGGTCGAGCAGCCGGCCAAGGTGATGCGCATCGGCAGCATGATCCGCCAGCTCCTCGAGGAGGTGAAGGCGGCCCCGCTCGACGAGGCCAGCCGCGCCCGCCTCGCCGCGATCCACCGGTCGTCGATCGCCGAGCTCGAGCAGGGCCTCGCCCCCGAGCTGGTCGAGGAGCTGGAGCGGCTCTCGCTGCCCTTCTCCGAGGACGCCACGCCGTCCGAGGCCGAGCTCCGCATCGCCCAGGCCCAGCTCGTCGGCTGGCTCGAGGGGCTCTTCCACGGCATCCAGACCGCGATCTACGCCCAGCAGATGGCGGCGCGGGCGCAGTTCGAGCAGATCCGCCGGGCGCTGCCGCCCGGCATGTCCCTGGGCGGTCAGGCGGCCGACCAGCCGGCGCCCGGTGCGCCCGGGGGGCAGCCGGAGCACAAGGACGAGCCCCGCTCCGGGGGCATGTACCTCTGAGGGCGGAACCCCTCCCCTGAGCCGGCGGCAGCGCCGCCGGCCGACCGGGCCCGGCCCGGGTCCGGGCTTCAGCCGCGGTGGCGGCCGACCCGGGAGATCAGTACGAGGCCGAGGATGCCGATCAGGCTGACCGCCGCGCCCGGCGCGACCACGCGGCCGAGGTCGGGCGGACCGTCGGTGCCCTCCGGCTTGGAGAGGACGGCGTCCGGGGTCTCCGGCTCGGCGGTGAGCGCCGTGCGGATCTCCTCCAGGGTGGCTGCGTCGAGCGAGGTGCCGGAGGCGTAGCCGTCGCAACCGTCGGCGCGCAGCACGGAGCCCTCGTCGGTGGCGAAGAACAGGTAGCGGCGGGACCGGCGCAGCGGCTCCTCGCCGCCCTCCACCCCGACGAGCACGACGTCGACGCGCCGATCGGCCGCCAGGTCGCCGGTGACCGGGACGTCGACCAGCACGTCGTACAGCAGGTCCCGGGTCGCGGGGCTCGTGGTCGTCCCGGACGTGGCACCGGGGTGGACCCGCACGCGGTCGAGCCGGACCACGCGGCCGACGAAGACGTCGGAGGCACCCTCCGCGTTGGCCGCCACCGCCTGGGTGTCGGTCACGTCCAGCGCGCCGCAGCCGGGCGGGATCGGGCCGGCGGCGGCAGGCGCAGCCGACGCGGGACCGCCGAGCGGAAGCAGCAGGCCGGCAGCGGCCGCCGCCAGGGCAGCAGGCGCAGCCAGGAGCAGCCGACGGGGGGTCACGCGTCCATCCCACCAGATCCGGCGGCCGGGAACCAGCGACCGAGCTCGACGGCGGCGCCGTCGTCGTCGACGCTCGCGGTGACGTCGTCGGCCGCCTCCTTCACCTCGTCGACCGACTGGCCCATGGCGACACCGCGCCCGGACCACTGCAGCATCTCGATGTCGTTGCGGCCGTCGCCGATCGACAGCACGTCCGCCCGGTCGATGCCGAGCTGCTGGGCGACGTACTCCAGTCCGGAGGCCTTGGAGACCCCGACCGGGGCGAGGTCCAGCCACGCGGTCCAGCCGACGACGTAGTCGGTGCCGTGCAGGCCCAGGCCGGAGGCGAGCTTCACGAAGTCCTCGGCGGTCGCCTTCGGGTCGCGGATGATCACGCGGCTGACCGGCTCGGCGACCATCTCCTCGACCGCGGCGACGATGGACTCGCCACCGAGCTCGCCGTCGGGGAAGGGCGCGGAGACGCGGTAGCCGACACCGCGCTCCTCGACGGCGACGAGCGCCTCCGGATGCTTCTCGAGTACGGCGGCCACGGCCGGCGCCGCGTCGAAGGTCACCTCGTGCACGACCTCCGCCGGCGGGTAGCGCAGCACGACCGCGCCGTTGGCCGCGACGATCCAGATCCGCTCACCGTGGCCGTGCAGGTCGAGCATGTCGGCGACGACGGTCATGTTGTGCGGAGCACGTCCCGACGAGAGGACCACGTGCGCCCCGCTGTCGAGCACCCGCTGGACGGCGTCGTGGACAGCCGGGGTGACCTCCTCGTGGCTCATCCCGAGACCGGCGACCCAGCGCAGGAGGGTGCCGTCGATGTCGAGGGCGACCAGGCGCGGGCGCCAGCCGGGCTGGCCGGGAGACGTCATCGCGCCACCGGCTCGAGCACCTCGAGGCCGCCCATGTACGGCTGCAGCGCCTTCGGCACCCGCACCGACCCGTCGGCCTGCTGGTGCGTCTCCAGCACCGCGACGATCGCGCGGGTGATGGCGGTCAGCGTGCCGTTGAGGGTGGCGATCGGGCCGGTCCTGTCACCGAACCGGCCACGGGTGTCGAGGCGACGGGTCTGGAAGTCGGTGCAGTTGGAGGTCGAGGTGAGCTCGCGGTACTTGCCCTGCGTCGGGATCCACGCCTCGCAGTCGAACTTGCGGATCGCGCTCGCGCCCAGGTCGCCCGCCGCGATGTCGACGACGCGGTAGGCGAGCTCGAGCTTGTCGAGGAACTCCTTCTCCCACGCGAGGAGCCGCTCGTGCTCGGCGGGCGCGTCCTCGAGCGTGGCGTAGATGAACATCTCGACCTTGTCGAACCAGTGGACCCGGATGATCCCCTTGGTGTCCTTGCCGTGCGAGCCGGCCTCCTTGCGGAAGCAGGGGCTGAAGCTGGCGTAGCGCCGGGGCAGGCTGGCGCCGTCGAGGATCTCCTTCGAGTGGTAGGCCGCCATCGGCACCTCCGAGGTGCCGACGAGGTACATGTCCTCGCCCTCGATGCGGTAGATGTCCTCGCCACCGCCCTGGTCGAGGTAGCCGGTGCCCTCCATCGCCTCGGCCCGCACCAGCGACGGCGCGATCACCTGGGTGAAGCCGGCGTTGCGGGCCTGCTCCATCGCGAGGTTGACCAGCGCCAGCTCGAGCTGCGCGCCGACACCGGTGAGGAAGTAGAAGCGGCTGCCGCTGACCTTGGCGCCACGCTCGAGGTCGATCGCGCCGAGCATCCGGCCGAGCTCGACGTGGTCGCGCGGCTCGAAGCCCTCGGCCGCGAAGTCGCGCGGCGTACCGACCTCCTCGAGCACCACGAAGTCGTCCTCCCCGCCGCTCGGGGTCTCGTCGGCGACGACATTGGGGATCGCCTTGAGCGCGTTGGTCCACGCCTCGTCGGCCGCGGCCTGCGCGGCCTCCAGCTCCTTGACCTCCGCGGCGAGCGCCTTGACCTGCTCGAGCAGCGCCTGCTTCTCCTCGCCCTTGGCCTGGGCGACCTGCTTGCCGAAGGCCTTCTGCGCGGCGCGCTTCTCCTCGAACTCCGCGATGGCGGTACGACGGGCGGCCGCCGCCTCGAGCGCGCGGTCGACCACGTCGGGGGACGCCCCGCGCTTGGCCTGCGAGGCGCGGACGCGGTCGGGCTCGTCACGGAGGATGCGCGGGTCGATCATGCCGCTCAGGCTATCGGCCGGGGGCGAGCGGGCGCGCGCGGGATTCGGGGCAGTGGCGGTGCAGGAATCCCCGGCTGAGCGGGGAAACTTGCGGTTGATGACGGATGCAACCGTCACCAACCGCAGGAATCCCCGCCTAGCCGGGGATTCCTGCACCTCAGAACAGCGCGATGCGCTCCGGCGCCGGGAACAAGCCGTCCAGCTCGGCGAGGTCCTCCTCGGTCGGCACCCACTGGTCGGCAGCCGCGTTCGCCGCCACCTGCTCCACCGACGTCGCCCCCGCGATCACGGACGCGACCGGGGTCTGCGCGAGCAGCCAGCCGATCGCCACGGTGACCTCGGAGACGCCCCGCTCACGGGCGAAGGCGGAGTAGGCCTGGAGGGTCGGCGAGACGGCGTCCTCGAGCAGGTGCTGGCGGGTCCGCGCGAGCCGCGAGCCCTCCGGCGCCTTGCCCGAGGCGTACTTGCCGGTGAGCAGGCCGTTGGCGAGGGGGAAGTAGGGCAGCACGCCGATCCCGAACTCCGCCGATGCCGGGAGCACCTCGAGCTCGGCCCGGCGGTCGGTGAGGTTGTAGTTGTTCTGCGCCGAGACGAACCGCTCGACGCCGAGCTCGCGGGCGACGTACTCGGCCTGCGCGATCTGCCAGCCGGACCGGTTGGAGTGGCCGATGTAGCGGACCTTGCCCTCGCGCACGAGGTCGTCGAGCGCCGACAGGGTCTCGTCGATCGGCGTCCGCGGGTCGGGCGTGTGGAACTGGTAGAGGTCGATCCAGTCGGTGCCGAGCCGGCGCAGCGACGCCTCGACGGCGTTGCGGACGTAGCGGCGCGAGCCGCGGGCGCCGAAGTCGGGTCCGTTCGCGCCGCCGGCGTCCATCCCGAACTTGGTCGCCACGACCACGTCGGACCGGCGGGAGCCGAGGGCCTTGCCGAGCCGCTCCTCGGCGAGCCCCGGCGTGGCGCCGTAGGTGTCCGCGACGTCGAAGAAGGTGATCCCGGCGTCGATCGCGGCACGCACGACCCGGTCCGACCCGCGCTGCGACTCGGTCGCCGCGCCCGGCCGGCCGAGGTTGTTGCAGCCGAGGCCGACGGCGGAGACGACGAGGCCGGAGCGGCCGAGGCGACGGAGCGAGGGGGTGTACGACGAGTCGGTCACGCCTCCGACGTTAGCGAGCCCACGTTCGACGGAAGTCTTGTGGGTGCGGACCGTTGGCCTATCCTCCGTGAGTGCTCGACCGTCCCCGCCAGACCCCGCTCCTGGCCTCGCTGGTCCTCTTCGCGCTCTTCGCAGCGGTGGCTGCCGCCGTCGCCGCCGACTGGTCGTGGTTGATGGAGATCGACGGCGAGGGCGCCGACGCGCGCGGCTGGGCCGCCGACCGGTCGTGGCTCGAGCACGCGCTGCGCGCGATCGAGGTCGCCTTCAGCACCTGGCCGATGACGGCCGCCACGGCGGTCTTCGCGGTCGTGATGTTCGTCAAGGGCCACCGCCGGGCCGGCATCCTCATCGCCGTCGTGATGGCCGCCACCGCGCTGGCCACCTACGGCACCAAGGTGCTCGTCGGCCGCGGCCGCCCGGTCTGGCAGGACCCGGAGTACTTCCTGCACTCCAACGCCTTCCCGTCCGGCCACACGTCGTCGGCGGCCGCCTTCGCCGGCCTGGTGATCCTGCTCGCCGTGATGCTGGTACGACGGGCCGGCATCCGCCGCCTGATCAGCTCCGTCGCGGTACTGGCCTACGTGCTGGTCGCCGCCGACCGGATCCTGCTGGGCCGGCACTACCCGAGCGACGTCGTCGGCGGCACGCTGCTGGGCGTCGGCGTGCTCCTGCTCGGCGTCGCGCTCTACAGCCCGCTCCCCCGCAGCCACGCGCTGAAGGCCGAGCCGCTGCCCGAGCCGTTCCCGTCCGCCCGCAACCTCGCGGTCGTGCTGAACCCGATCAAGGTCGAGTCGGTCGAGCAGTTCCAGGCGCTGGTGACCCAGATGGCGCTCGAGGCCGGCTGGAACGCGCCGCGCTGGTACCTCACCACCGTCGAGGACTCCGGCACCGGCCAGGCCGAGCAGGCCTCGGTCGAGGGTGCCGACCTGGTCATCGTCTGCGGCGGCGACGGCACGGTGCGCGAGGTGTGCGCCGAGCTCGCCGGGACCGGGATCCCGGTGGGCGTCGTACCGGCTGGCACGGGCAACCTGCTGGCCCGCAACCTCGAGATCCCGCTGTTCATCCGCGCGGCCATCGACATCGCGCTCACCGGCCAGGACCGGGCGATCGACATGGTCGCCGTCGAGGGCGACGGCCTCGAGCCCAGCCACTTCATGGTGATGGCCGGCATGGGCTTCGACGCCGCGATCATGGAGGGCGTCAACGAGGACCTGAAGAAGAAGGTCGGCTGGCTGGCCTACGTCCTGTCCGCGCTCAAGGGCCTGATGTTCCCGGCGATGAAGCTCGAGATCTCCATCGACGACATGCCCTTCACCAAGCACCGCGCCCGCACCTGCGTCATCGGCAACGTCGGGAGCCTGCAGGGCGGCATGGTCCTGCTCCCCGACGCGGCCATCGACGACGGCCTGCTCGACGTGGTGCTGCTCTACCCGCGGCGCTTCCTCAGCTGGATCCCGCTCGTGCTGCGCGTCCTCACCCGGCGCGAGCACAACGCGGGCGACTCGGTGGCGCGGATGACCGGCCGGAAGGTCGTCGTACGGGCGGCGGGCGAGGTGCCACGCCAGCTGGACGGCGACACCATCGGCGCCGGCACCGAGCTGAGCATGGAGTGCATCCACGGCCGGGTGCTGGTGCGCGTCCCGCGGACCCTGTAGGCGCGGTTCACCTACCGAATTCGTCGCCGGAACGGCCCGGGCACGACAAATTCGGTAGGTGAACCGCAGCCCCCGCGCGGCAGGTCAGCTGCGGGCCATGCGGGCGTGCGCGACCGCCTCGTTCTCCTCCGGCGACAGCTCCTGGTCGCTGCTCCAGGCGGCGACGGACTTGGCGTAGGTGCGGGCCTCGTTGCGCCCCCGGATCGACGTCAGTACGACGCCGTCGCCGGCGTCGTCGAGGAGCGCGAGCGACCACGACAACCGCCCGCCCATCTCGTCGAAGGCGTCGTAGCGGACCACCGCGAGGTGGCGCAGCGCCCCGACGGCCTCGGCGCGCAGCGCGGCGACCTCGCGGCGCAGCCCGGCGGCGTCGGCCGGCAGGTCGTCCCCGGGGGCCGCGGACCGGCCGGCGGCACCGTTGCGGAGCGCGACCACGAGGGCCACGGCGGCGAGCACGAGGGCGAGGATCGCGAGGACGACGGCCATGGGGCCGACCGTAGTCGGCCGAGACGCCGCGATCAGGCACACGCGCCGCCACTACGATCGGGGCATGGCCCGCATCGCGTACCAGGGGGAACCCGGCGCCAACTCGCACATCGTGTGCAAGCAGCACTACCCGGACGCCGAGGCGGTCCCCTGCGCCTCCTTCGAGGACGTCTTCGCGGCGGTCGCGAGCGGCGACTGCGACCTCGCCCTCATCCCGATCGACAACTCGATCGCGGGCCGGGTGGCCGACATCCACCACTTCCTGCCCGAGTCCGGGCTGCACATCATCGCCGAGCACTTCCTGCGCATCCAGTTCCACCTCATGGTCAACCCGGGCGCGAGCGTCGACACGATCCGCACCGTGCACAGCCACGTCCACGCGCTCGGCCAGTGCCGCAAGGTGATCCGCGAGCTCGGGCTGACCCCGCTCATCTCCGGTGACACCGCCGGCGCCGCCCGCGAGGTCGCCGAGGCCGCCGACCTGACCCAGGCCGCGATCGCCCCGCCGCTGGCCGCCGAGATCTACGGCCTGGAGATCCTGCGCGAGGACGTCGAGGACGAGGACCACAACACGACCCGCTTCGTCCTGCTGTCCCCGGAGTACGTCCAGGCCCCGCAGGGCAACGGCCCCGTCGTCACCAGCTTCGTCTTCAACGTGCGCAACCTGCCGGCCGCGCTCTACAAGGCGCTCGGCGGCTTCGCGACCAACGGCATCAACATGACCAAGCTCGAGAGCTACATGGTCGGCGGCCAGTTCGCCGCGACCCAGTTCCTCGCCGAGGTCGACGGCCACCCCGACGACCCGGGGCTCAAGCGGGCGCTCGAGGAGCTCACCTTCTTCACGACCGACATCAAGGTGCTCGGGGTCTACCCCGCCGACCCGTTCCGCGGCTGACCGGCCGAGCCGCCCGTCGTACGACGCCGACGACACTAGGGTGTCGTCATGGTGGCCCCATCCCCGACGAGCACGCCCCCGTCCGGTGCCGACAGCGAGGTGGGCCGGCTGCGCTCGGTCCTGCTGCACCGGCCCGGTCCCGAGCTGCAGCGGCTGACGCCGCGCAACAACGACCGGCTCCTCTTCGACGGCATCCCGTGGGTCGCGCGGGCCCAGGAGGAGCACGACGCGTTCGCGGAGGCCCTGCGGGCCCGCGACGTCGAGGTGCTGTACCTGACCGAGCTGCTGACCGAGACCCTCGCCCAGCCGGCCGCGCGCGCCGCCGTCACCGACACCACGCTGACCGGGATGAGCGGGCGCGACCTCGGCGACCCGGTCCGCGCCTACCTGCGCTCGATGTTCGGCGACGCCTCGCCGGAGGAGCTGACCTACCTGCTCACCGCGGGCGTCCGCAACGACGAGGTCCGCTCGGGCATCGCGACCGGCACGCTGGTGACCTCGCTGCTCGCCGAAGAGCGCTTCCTCGTCGCGCCGCTGCCCAACCTGCTCTTCACCCGCGACTCCTCGGTCTGGCTGCGCGACCGGGTGGCGATCACCTCGCTGGCCATGCCGGCGCGGCGCCGCGAGACCCAGCTGACCGAGCTGATCTACCACTTCCACCCGCGCTTCGCCGGGACCGGCCGGATCCACGGCCACCACCTCGAGCACGTCGAGGGCGGCGACGTCCTCCTGCTCGCTCCGGGCGTGATCGCCGTCGGCGTCGGGGAGCGTACGACGCCGGCCGGGGCCGAACGACTCGCCCGGCAGGTGTTCGCGGGTGGCCTCGCGACCACCGTGCTCGCCGTACCCATCGCGCAGGAGCGCGCGACCATGCACCTCGACACCGTGTGCACGATGGTCGACGTCGACAAGGTGGTGATGTACCCCAACATCGCGGACACCCTGACGGCGTACGCGGTGACCCCGCGCGAGCCGGGCTCGCCCGAGCTGGAGGTCGCCGCTCCCGAGCCGTTCCTGGTGGCGGCGGCCAAGGCGATGCAGATCGACACCCTCCACCGCATCGACACCGGCCTCGACCCGGTCACCGCCGAGCGCGAGCAGTGGGACGACGGCAACAACACCCTGGCGCTGGCGCCGCGGCTCGCGGTCGCCTACGAGCGCAACGAGGGCACCAACGCGCGCCTCGAGGAGGAGGGCATCGAGGTCATCCGGATCGCGGGGTCCGAGCTCGGCTCGGGACGAGGCGGTCCGCGGTGCATGAGCTGCCCCGTGTCGAGGGATCCGATCCCGGGATAACCCGACTAATCCGGACACGTTGTAACGGTTGTCACGCAGGCGCTCCCGCTGACGTGCCGTGGCGACTAAGGTCGGCACAGGCATGGGGAGCGTCCCGGCGACACCAGGCGACGACAACCGGGCCACGACGAACCGGGCAGGCACAGCGAAAGGGTCAGCATGGCAACGTTCTTCGAGCACTTCAGCCCCCAGGAGATCGCGCGGATCAGCGCGACCGGACGGCGGGTGAAGCTCCCCGAGGGCTGGTCGCCGATCTGGGAGGACACCCCGGCCGACAAGGCCTACATCCTGCTCTCCGGAACCGTGTCGGTCCGCCGCGACGGCGTCGAGATCGCCCAGCTCGGCCCGGGCGACATCGTCGGCGAGGCCGCGATCGTCGGCCAGAAGCTGCGCACCGCGACGATCGTCGCGCTGACCCCGCTCGACACGATCCACCTGACCGACGAGATCCTGCGCGAGCTCGACGCCGAGTGGCCGGCCTTCCACCAGGCGCTGGTCGACGTCGCGCAGTCGCGCTTCGGCGACGCCTGAGCCCTCACGCGTGAGCCAGATCGACGACCCCGCCGCCCGTGACGGCGGGGTCGTCGGCGCACTCGAGGAGCACCTCCTCGGCCAGGCCCCGCACCTGACCCAGGAGCAGGTCGCCGCCGCCGCCGGCGTCCCGCTCGCCACCGCCAACGAGCTGTGGCACCTGCTCGGCTTCGCCCACGTGCCCGACGACGCCGTCGCCTTCACCGACGCGGACGTGCGCGCCCTCCAGCTCGCCAGCGACCTGGTCCGGCTCGGCGTGCTCAGCGCGGAGCGCCAGGAGGGCCTGGTCCGCACCTGGGGCCGCAGCTTCGCCCGCCTCGCCGACTGGCAGGTCGCGCTGCTCGCCGACGTCGCCCGCGAGATGGGCGCCGACCCGACCGAGGGCCTGCTCGCCGTCTCCGACGAGGTGATGCCGCGCGTCGAGCAGCTCCAGTCCTACGTCTGGCGCCGCCACCTCCTCAGCGCCGGCGCCCGGCTGATGGCCGAGTCCACGTCCGGAGCGTCCGCGACGCTGGCGGTCTGCTTCGTCGACATCGTCGGCTACACCTCCCGCTCCCGCACGCTCACCGACCGCGAGCTGGTCGCCTGGCTGGAGTCCTTCGAGACCGCCGTCCTGCAGCTCACCGTCGACCGCGGCGGCCGGATCATCAAGAACATCGGCGACGAGCTCCTCATCGTGGCCGACTCCCCCGAGGCGATGGCCGACATCGCGCTCGCGCTCACCGCCCGCGGCGCCGACCCCGACGACCCGTTCCCCGCGGTCCGGGCCGGGGTCGCGTACGGCGAGGTGGTGACCCGGCTGGGCGACGTCTTCGGCCCCGTCGTCAACATCGCCGCCCGGCTCACGTCGGTCGCCCGGCCGAGCACCGTGCTCGTCGACCTGGGCGCCTACGAGGCGCTGTCCGGGCGCACCGTCGCGCACGACGAGGAGCACCCCGACGACCACGCTGGCGACCGGGCGGGCGACCGGGCGGGCGAGCACGGCGAGGACGAGGCCGGCGGGTCGTCGTACCGGTTCCGGCGGTTGCGGCGGGTGTCGGTGAAGGGGTACTCGCGGCTGAAGGTATGGGTGCTGCAGGAATCCCCGCCTGGGCGGTGAAACTCGCGCCTGATGACGCGTGCAACCGTCGTCAAGCGCAGGAATCCCACGTCAGCCGGGGATTCCTGCCCCCACCTCAGCGGATGGTGACCTGACGGTTCGCGAGCCCGTTGCGGGCCGAGCGCTGCTCGGTGGTCAGCTCGGAGGTGTCGGCGAGGGCGGCGTCGAGCTTCTCCTTGAACGCGGCCGCGGCGTCCTCGAGGGCCTCGGGGCCGGTGCCGACGGCGAGGTCCCAGACCGGCGCGAGCAGGCCGTGCGCGCGGAACATCCCGACGAAGCGGGCGTCGGGGACGATCACGTCGTCGCCGGACACGTGGAGGCGGGCGAGGGCGTCGAGCAGCGCGTCCTCGGGCTCGGGCATCACCCAGCGCAGGTGCTCCTTCGCGCCCATCCGGGTCCAGTACGCCGCCGTCACCTGGGTCAGCCGGGCTGTCGGGGCCGCAGCGCCCTCGGCCTGCTCGAGGGCCTGGGCGAGCTCGGAGCTGGCCTCCATGTCGGCCACCCAGTAGTCGAAGCCCTCGTGCACCTCCACGCTCAGCGGGCCGTCGGCGACGAGGTCCTGCAGGCGGGGCGCGTCGGCCGCGGGGGCGCTGGTGAGGCCGATCATCCCGGCGCCCGGGTCGGCGGCGAGGGCGTCGACGAGGACGGCGCCGAGGTCGCGCGAGGGGTCGCCGAACGCGTGCTGGACCTGCAGGCCGAGCCACACCTCGCCGCTGTCGCGGACCATCGCGGGCGCCGCCATCGGGAGGAGGGTGCAGAGCTTGACCACGCGGTCGGCGTACTCACCCTTGAGCGGGAGCAGCGCAGTCGCGGCGGGAACCAGCTCGCGCATCGCGACGATGTCGGTCTCGGAGGCGAGGCCCTCGAAGGGGCGCTTGACGAAGACGTCGCCGCCACCGGGGGCACCGTGGCACGCCTTGTAGCGCTTGCCGGAGCCGCACGGGCAGGGCTGCCGCGGACCGACCTCGCCGGGAGCGGTCGCGGTCGCGGACGTCTTGGTGCGGTTCTTCTTCGCCATGCGGCGAAGACTATTCGGACGCGCCGAAGCGGGTGTCGAGCAGGTCCAGCATGAACCTCGGCTTGTCGCTGATGACGGCCGTCACCCCGAGGTCGAGGCAGAGGTCGAGGTCCTTCTCCTTGTTGACCGTCCACACATGGACGTCACGGGAGTTGCGGCCGAGGCTCTCGCGGATCTTCGGGTGCTGGCGCAGCATCTTGATCCCGGGGCCGACGATCCAGTCGCGCCCGATCATCCGCTTCAGCACCGGCCAGTGGTTCGGCTTGTCGAAGAGCTGCACCAGCTGGATCTCCGGCGCCAGCCGCTCGACGCGCTGCAGGGCGGTGTAGGAGAAGCTCATGATCCGCACCGGCGCACCGGCCTGGTCCCAGCCGAAGTCGCGCAGCATGTCGACGAGCCGCTTCTCGACGAGCCCGCCGTAGCGGGTCGGGTGCTTGGTCTCGATCGCCACCTCGATGCGCCGGTCGTAGTCGGCGACGGTCTCGAGCAGCTTGCGCAGGGTGAGCACCCCGCGACCGTCGTCCTCGTCGGCCGCCTCGGCCTCGTCGTCGAGGTCGGCCCACGGGTTCTTCCACGACGCGAAGTCGAGCTCGTTGAGCTCGGCGAGGTCCATGGTGGAGACCAGGCCCCTGGTGGCCGCCGTACGCCGCAGGTCGCGGTCGTGCACGCAGACGAGGTGCCCGTCGGCGGTCAGCCGCACGTCGCACTCCAGGCCTCCCGCACCGGTGCCCATCGCCTCCAGGTAGGCGTTCAGGGTGTGCTCGGCGATCTCGTGACTCGCGCCCCGGTGGGCGACGACCTGTGGCCGCATGGCTGCATCATGACAGGCCGTAGGGGTTCCGCGGGCACGACCCTCAGGGTCGGGATCCGGGTCGAACCGGGGTCGATCCCCGATGTCCCAGGAGCGCGAACCGGGCACCGTTGGGGCATGAGCAACTACGACAGCTACTCCCCCACCCGCGGCCGCCGCCTGACCCGCCGCAGCCACGACAAGATGGTCGCCGGCGTGTGCGGCGGCATCGCCGACCACCTCGGCATCGACGCCACCCTGGTCCGCCTCCTGCTGGTCGCCGCCGTGATCTTCGGCTTCGGCGCCGGCATCGTCCTGTACGTCGCCGGCTGGATCCTGATGCCGCAGGCCTGATCCTCCCGACGGTCTCCTAGGCTGGCGGGGATGCCTGACCTCGTCGCCCGTCTCCGTGCCGCCGGCTGTGTCTTCGCCGAGGAGGAGGCCGCGCTCCTCGTCGAGGCGGCGCCCGACGCCGCCGCCCTCGAGGAGCTGGTACGACGCCGGGTCGGCGGCGAGCCGCTCGAGCTGGTGCTCGGCTGGGTCGCCTTCGACGGCCTGCGGGTGGCGGTCGACCCCGGGGTGTTCGTGCCGCGCCAGCGCACGACGTGGCTGGTCGAGGTCGCCGACGCCACCCTCACCGCGCCGGCCGGCGAGCGGCCGGGCGTCGTGGTCGACCTGTGCTGTGGCAGCGGGGCCCTCGGCCTCGCGCTCGCGCACCGGCGCCCCGGCGCCACCCTGCACGCGACCGACGACCACCCGGCCGCGGTGGCCTGCGCCGCCCGCAACCTGGCACAGGTCGGCGGCACCGTGCACCTCGGTGACCTGGCCTCACCGCTCCCGATGGACCTGCGCGGCCGGGTCGACGCGCTGCTGGCGAACGTCCCCTACGTGCCGAGCGCCGCGGTCGGCGCGATGCCGCCGGAGTCGCGCGACCACGAGCCGCGCAGCACGGTCGACGGGGGCACCGACGGGCTCGACGTGCTCCGCCGGGTCGCGGCGCTGGCGCCGGAGTGGCTGCGCCCCGGGGGATCGATGCACTCCGAGGTCGCGTTCTCGCAGGTCGATGCCGCTGTCGTCGTACTCACGGACAGCGGGCTGCTCGCCCGGGTCGACCACGACGAGGAGCGGGACGCGACGGTCGTCAGCGGGACCCGGCGGTAGCGCCGTCGGACACCGCGTCGAGCAGGATGGCGAGGCCCTTCTTGTCGACCGTCCGTCCGGACACCGAGATCTCCAGCGACGCCTCGCCCGCGGCGTTCGGCAGCCAGCGGAAGAAGTTGTAGCGCACCCGGTTGTTGCCGTCGCGGTAGGTGAAGTAGATCGTGTCCGAGGTCTGCTGGTAGACGTCCGGGTCCTGCAGCTTCTCGAGCTGGCTCACCTTGGTGTCGACCATCTCGGAGACCCGGGCCGGGGTGGCGAGCACGCGCAGCCGGACGCTGTAGCCGCCGACGAGGGGCTCGTCGGCGGGCCGCCAACGGACCTGGCCGACGCGGTCGATCTGGGCCTCGGGCAGGAGGCCGGCGTCCTCGTTGTCGGCGCCGACTCGGTAGGCGACCCAGCCGACCGGCACCGGATAGGTCCATGCGTGGCCACCCGAGCGGACCACGTGCGTGTCGTACTTCTGGCCGGCCGGCACCCGCAGCGTCGGGAAGTCGATGTCCTCGGCCGGCTCCCCGAGCGGCGACTCGCTGTCGGTCGGCTCCCCGGTCGCGCCGCCCGTGGGCGACTCGCTGGCCCCTCCCGAGGGCCCGTTCGCCGGGTCGTCCTCCCCGATCAGCCGGGTGACGCCGTAGGCGGCGCCGAAGGTGACGGCGAGGACCAGCAGGAAGGCCAGCACCAGCGGCAGTACGCCGCGACGACGGCGGGCCGGCGCGCCGTCGCCCGGGGTGGAGGCGGGCTCGACGGGGACGCGCGTCGGTGCCGGGGTGTGCGGTGGCGGCGAGGCGAGCTCGGTGGCGATCACCTGCGGGGGCGCGAGCCGGCGCTCCGCCGTACCGGTGAGGGCATCGCGCTGCACCGCGGTCCGCTCGGCCCACCGCAGGCCCGCCACGAACGACGGCACGTCCGGCCACCGGTCCTCGGGGTCGAGGGCCAGGGCGCGCAGCACCACGGAGTCGAAGGCGGGCGCCACGTCGGCGACCGTCGACGGCGCCGGCGGCAGCTCCGGGCGCACCAGCGCGCCGAGCCCGCCCTCGCGGACCAGTCGTCCGGTGAGGAGCTGGTAGCCGACCGCGCCGAGGGCGTGCACGTCGGCGCGCAGGTCGAGGCCGATCCCGTCCGCCTGCTCCGGGGCCATGTACGACGGGGTGCCGACCACCTGGGTCAGCCCGCTCGCGTGCAGCATCGCCTTCGCCACGCCGAGGTCGGCGACCAGGACCCGCTCGCCGCCGTCCGGCGTGGAGCGGAGGAGGAGGTTCTGCGGCTTGATGTCGCGGTGGATCACGCCGTGGCGGTGCAGGACGGCGACGCCGTCGCCCGCCTGCGCGAGCAGGTCGACGACCCGGCCGGACGCGAGCGGCACGCCCGGCTCGACGAGGTCGGCGACGGTGCCGCGGTCGGCGTAGGACATGACGAAGTACGGCGTCCCGTCGACCTCGCCGATGTCGTAGACCCGGACGACGTGGTCGGAGTCGGCGCGGCGCAGGATGCGCGCCTCCTCGAGGAAGCGGTCGCAGACGTCCTGGCGCAGGGCCCAGTTGTCGGCAAGCGCCTTGACCGCGACCGGGGAGTCCAGCTCGTCGTCGTGGTAGAGCCAGACGGTCGCGAAACCACCGGCTCCGATCCGGTCGACACGTCGGAGCCTCCCGAGTCGCTCCGGCAGGGACACGGTGCGTATTGTGCCTGACGAGGGACGGGGCAAACGCTCGCGACTCCCCGGCAGCGCACGCGACACCGGCACTCGGGAGGGCAGGTCATGGAGCAGCTCGGCCCCGATGAGCTCGACGAGCTGGCCTTGCGGGCCGCCGGCGGCGACCGCGACGCGCTGGAGGACCTGCTCGCCGCCATCCAGCCGCGGGTACGCCGCATCTGCGGGCGGATGCTGCTCCACCCGCAGGACGCCGAGGAGGCCACCCAGGACGCCCTCCTGCTGGTCGCCACCAAGATCGGCACCTTCGCCGGTCGCAGCAGGTTCACCACCTGGCTGCACGCGGTCGCGTCCAACAGCGCCCGGTCGACGTACCGCACCCTCAAGCGGCGCTCGGCCGAGCACGCCGTCGACGACCTCCCCGTGCACGCCGACCCCCGCACCACCAGCGTGATCGCCGGCAGCAGGCTCGACCTGCTCGAGGCGCTCGAGGTGCTCGCCGCCAGCAACCCCGACCTCGTCGAGCCGCTCGTGCTGCGCGACGTGCAGGAGCTCGACTACAACGAGATCGCGCGCCTGCTCGACACCCCGCTCGGCACCATCAAGTCGCGCATCCACCACGCCCGGCAGGCGATCCGTCCGCTGCTGCGGGTCCACGACTGACGGCGTCCGGCCCCGGGCCGGTCAGCCGCGGGTGCCGAGCACGGCGGTGTCCGGCACGCGCTTGACGTCCTCGCACCTCTCCGCGCGCGTGTCGCACCGCTTGATCGTCGCGGCGAGGGTCCGGTCGTCCAGGGTCAGGGTGAAGACGGTCGTGTCGTCGGCCCAGGTGGCGCCGGCGAGCAGGCCGGTCGGGTCGAACTCGCTCTCCTTCTCGCCGGTGGCCGGGTCGACGACCCGCACCCACGAGGGTCCCGGGCCGTCCCCCGTCGTACCGGTCAGGAGCAGGTGCTTCCCCGACGGCGACCACGGCTCGAGCGAGGCCGGTCCGACCTCGCACTCCTTCCACCACGAGCCGGCGTCGTCGGACGGTCCGCCGGTGAGGCAGTCGCCGACCGGGGTCTCCGGCGCGTAGTCCGCGTTGCGGTAGGCCGCGACGGCCTGCGACCCGTCCGGCGACGTGAGCGGTACGTCGACGCCCCGCGGACCCCAGTCCTGGTGGGTCCAACCGTCCTGCTCGGTCTCGACGAGGCGGGTGGAGTCGCCGGCGGTCCAGCCGGTCACCAGCCCGCCGGCGCCGATCGCGACCCCCGGCAGGCTGTTCACGACGTCGACGAAGGGCGGCTCCTCGCCCGGCCCGTCGATCACGTCGAGCGGCTCGGTGGTCCGGTCGGCGAAGGTCGCGACGCGCCAGCTGACGCCGTTGCCGAAGACCACCCGGTCGCGCTCGGCACTGATGTCCGGGTGGCCGCGCCACTCCCCGATCCGCCAGGCCTCGCCGCTCTCGGGGACGAAGGTGCCGGTGAAGATCGGGTCCCCGCTCGTGTCGGAGTCGACGTTGACGACGAGCCAGCCGCCGTCGACCTCGGCGAGGGAGGAGATCGTGCCGGAGGCGACCTGGGCCGGCACCGCCGCATTCCTCGCGCCGTCGTGGATGGCGCCGTCGGCGTAGTAGAGCGGGACCAGGTCGGTCGATCCCTTCGCCGACGGGCTGTCGTCGGTCGGCGTGGACCCCGGCTCGCTGGACCGGCCCGCCGGCGGGTCCTCGTCGCCGGACCCGACCGTGCTCACGGCGAGCGTGATCCCGCCGGTCGTCCCGAGGACGGCGGCGGCGGCGAGCGACACGACGGCGGTGCGGTTCATGGCAGGACCCTTCCACGTTGATCTTGCCCGGTGTGACGCAGGCGGACCCCCATTGGTTCTGGCCCGTTGGTCCCCGCCCCGATCAGCCGCGCAGGAACTGCGGGGCCAGCCCGGCGCCCACGGCAGCGAGGTGCTCGACGAGCTCGTCGGCGCCGGCCTCGACCAGGCCGGAGCGCCACGCCAGCATCACCTCGACGAACCCGCCGATCCCGGTGAGCACGGCGACGCGGAAGCCGACCTCGTCGATGTCGTCGCGCAGGTAGGGACGGGCGAGGTCGATCATCAGGGTCACGGCGAGCTGGATGGTCTCGCGGCGCCGCTGCTCGAGCACCGCGCTGCCGGCGTGGTCGCCGAAGACGATCTGGGCGCGCTGCGGCTCGTCGCCGATGTGGTGGACGACCGCGTGCAGGGCGGCGTGCAGCTGGTCGAGCGGGTCACCGTCCGCGTGGGGGGCGATCGCCGCGAGCATCATCGCGAGGGTCTCGTCGCGCATCTGGTCCCAGATGGTCGCGAGCAGGGCGTCGCGGTCGGCGAAGCTCTCGTAGAAGTAGCGGTCGGTCAGGGCCGCGCGGGCGCAGACCCCGCGCATGGTGACGGCGGCCCAGCCGCTCTCCTG
Source organism: Nocardioides sp. SRI_004 (assembly GCF_057586415.1). Lineage (NCBI taxonomy): Bacteria > Bacillati > Actinomycetota > Actinomycetes > Propionibacteriales > Nocardioidaceae > Nocardioides > Nocardioides sp. SRI_004. Next base: position 69,875 of record NZ_JBYCZV010000020.1, on the reverse strand, counting down.
CCAGATCTCCAGTGCGGCGGCGACCAGCGCCTCACGACGCTCCGCGCGCCGCTGCTCGGCCGACTTCCCGCCGTACCGGCGACGGGGTGCGGGTGCCTCCGCCCGGACTTCCTCCACCCGAACATCTTGACGGCATGTGCCCTCAGAATGCAATGTGACGGCATGCGCCTTCAGAAACAGGGCCGACCGGGCAGCGTCGCCCGCGGCTCGGTCCGCAGCCGGATCGCCGCCGAGGCGACCTCCCGCACGCTGCGGCCGCTGACGACCCTGATCCCCGCCAACCGCCACGGCGTGCGCTTCTCCCGGCACCTCGTCGCCGGCAGCCTCGCCCTCTTCGGGCCCGCCCTGTGCGGCAGCCGCGTGGTCCGGGTCGCGCGGCCGGTCACCAGCGGGCCGACGCCCCGCGGCGAGTGGGTGCGCGGGCCGGGCGCCGAGCGCGAGGACAGCGTCGTCCTCTACGTCCACGGCAGCGCCTACACGATCTGCTCGGCCCGCACCCACCGCGGCATCACCACGCGCCTGTCCGCGAAGACCGGGCTGCCGGTCTTCGCCTGCGACTACCGGCTGGCGCCGAACCACCGCTTCCCGGCAGCGGCCGACGACGTGCGCGCGGCGTACGACTGGCTGATCGGGGAGGGCCACGAGCCCGAGCGGATCGTGCTCGCCGGCGACTCCGCCGGCGGCCACCTCGCCGTCGACCTGGCGCTCGAGCTGATCCGGGAGGGCCGTACGCCGCCCGCCGCCCTCGTCGCCTTCTCGCCCGTCCTCGACCTCACCATGTCGCTGGCGGCCGCACGGGAGCGGATGCGCCCCGACCCGATGATCTCCGCGGCCCGGGCCGCCCGGCTGCTCGACCTCTACATCGCCGGCCACTCGCCCGCCACGCCGCGGCTGCGCTTCTCCTTCGACGGCGCCGACCGGTTCCCGCCGACGCTCGTGCAGGCCGGGGCGCGGGAGATGCTCGCCGCCGACGCGATCGAGCTGGCGCGCGGGCTCGAGTCCGCCGGCGCCAGCTGCCGGCTCGAGGTCTGGCCCGACCAGATGCACGTCTTCCAGGCCCTCTCTCGGGTCGTCCCGGAGGCCGACCGCGCGCTCGACGTGGCCGCCGGGTTCATCGACGAGCAGCTGGAGGTCCAGCGCCGCCGGGCCGCCCTCACCCTCGTCCACCCCGCCAAGGAGGCGTAGTGGCCGTGTCTCCCATTCCCCGGCGGCGCCCAGGCCGCCCAGCACGCGCGCTGGCGGCGTTGCCGACGCTCGACGTGCGCCCAGCATGCCTTCGCGCCGGCGCCTTGCCATCGCACGCACCGGACGACCTGACCATCCACCGAGGAATGGGAGACACGACCTCATGACCCGACGCACGAAGCACGCCGACGCGGTCGTCACCGGTGCGGGCAGCGGGATCGGCCGCGCCTTCGCCCGCGAGCTGGCCCGCCGCGGCGGCCGGGTGGTCTGCGCGGACCTCGACGAGACGGCGGCCAAGGAGACCGTCGCGGCGATCCACGCGGCCGGCGGCGAGGCCCTCGCCGTCGCCTGCGACGTCGCCGACGTCGCGCAGGTCCAGGCGCTCCACGACACCGCGGTCGACTGGCTCGACCGGGCACCCCGCCTGGTCGTCAACAACGCCGGCATCGGTGCCGGCGGCAAGGTCGTCGGCGAGGCCCCGCTCTCCGACTGGCAGCGCACCCTGGGCGTCAACCTCTGGGGCGTCATCAACGGCTGCCACGTGTTCGTACCGACCCTGCGCCAGGCCGGCCGGGGCGGCGGCGTCATCAATGTCGCCTCCGCGGCCGGCTTCACTGCGGCGCCGCGGATGGCCGCCTACAACGTCAGCAAGGCCGGTGTCGTCAGCCTCTCCGAAACCCTCGCCGCCGAGCTCGCCGGCACCGGCATCGCCGTCACCGTGCTGTGCCCGACCTTCGTGCGGACCAACATCTTCGACGGCGAGCTGATCGACCCCGGCGCCGCCGGCATGGCCCGCCGCATCGCCCGGATCGCCGGCTTCTCGGCCGACCGGGTCGCCCGCACGACGCTCGACGCCCACGACAAGGGCCGCCTGTACGTCGTACCCCAGCTCGACGCGCAGCTCCTCTGGCGCACCAAGCGCCTGCTGCCCGCCCCCTACACCCGCGCGGCCGGACTGCTCGGCCGCTTCGTCCCCGACGAGGAAGGTGCCTCCCGATGACCACCGCCAGCGCGACCACCGGCTACGACTTCGACGCGATGCTGCAGACCATCAAGGACAAGCAGTGGTCGCTCGCCGACATCGACTGGGACGCCCCCGGCGCCGAGCTCGTCACCGACGAGGTGCGGGCGAAGATGAAGCCCTTCATGGCCGACCTGGTCTGGATCGAGCACGTCGGCGCCCGCGGCTTCGCGTCGCTGGCGAAGAAGGCGCCGACGCCCACGATCAAGCGGATCTACGAGTACTTCCACGCCGAGGAGCAGAAGCACGCCAACGCCGAGCTCGCCCTGATGAAGCGGTGGGGCATGCTCGACGACGAGGGCAACCCGCCCGAGCCGAACATCAACGTCAAGCTCGCGATCAAGGTGCTCGACGACTACGGCGACACCCTGCCGCTCACCGGCCTGGCCACGCTCATCCCGCTGCTGGAGTGCGCCCTCGACGGCGCGCTCGTGAAGTTCCTGCTCGACGAGGTGCACGACCCGGTCTGCCACGAGGTGTTCCGGCACATCAACTCCGACGAGGCGCGGCACATCACCGTCGACTTCCAGGTGCTCGAGCTGATCGGCGCCGGCCCGCTCCACAAGCTCCTCATCGAGTCGCTGGCGCTGCTCTCGCCGCAGGTGATCATCGGCCTCGTCGTCGTGTTCACGCCGCTGATCAACAAGATGCGCGACAACATCGTGGCGATGGGCCTGCCCGAGCAGAAGCTCTACAACGCGGTGAAGCGCTTCGCCACGATCGGCTCCCGGGGCGCGCACACGGGCCGGATCCCGGCGTACCACGTGCTCAAGGCGCAGGCCGCGATGGTGGTCGACCGCACGTCGCCGTACCACCGCCTGCTCGCCGACCCGATGGTCAAGCTGACCTCCTTCGTCCCGGCGAGGGTGCTCGGCAGGCCGCAGGCGTGGGTGGACGAGCTGACCCACGAGCCGGTGGCGTCGTGACGGCCGTGAGCACCCCGGCCACGCCCGCCAGCCGGTACGACGGCGAGCTGCTCCGCGGCGCCGAGTGGCGGGGCCGCGCGTTCACCGGCCGGTCGGTCGCCGTGATCGCGCCCGGGCGCGAGGCCGCGGTGATCGTGCCCGAGGTGGTCCGCACCGCCCGGGCCGTGAAGGTCTTCCAGGAGGAGCCGGACTGGCTGCTCCCGCTGCCCCTGCCGCTCCCCCGCGCGCTGGCCGTCCCCGCCGCGCGGCTCAACCTGCGGCTGCGGGTGCGCGACCCGTGGACCCGCCGCCTGCTCACCCCGGACGCCCGCTTCAACCGGCACCGACCGCGGGTCGACGGCCGCTACTACGCGGCCCTGCAGGAGCCCCACTGCACGCTGGTCCCGTGGCCGGTCTACGCGCTGGTCGCCGGCGGCATCCGCAGTGCGGAGGGCATCGAGCACCACGTCGACTGCATCATCCTCGGCACCACCGCCGCCCACCGAGAGGACCTCTTCGCATGACGCAGCCATCCGGCGTGCTCGCCCAGCCCGACCACGAGGTCGTCATCATCGGCGGAGGCTTCTCCGGCATCGGGGCCGCGATCCTGCTGTCCCGCGCGGGCTTCGAGGACTACCTGTTGCTCGAGGCCGGCGACGGGCTCGGCGGCGCGTGGCACTGGAACACCTATCCCGGCGTCGCCGTCGACATCCCGTCCTTCAGCTACCAGTTCTCGTTCGAGCAGGTCGCCGGCTGGTCGCGGGTCTACGCGCCCGGCCGGGAGCTGAAGGCCTACGCCGAGCACTGCGTCGACAAGTACGACGTGCGGCGGCGTACCCGCCTGCGGACGACCGTCACCGCCGCCACCTTCGACGACGAGGCGCACCTGTGGCGGCTCGACACCTCCTCCGGGGAGAGCATCACGGCGCGGCACGTCGTCAGCGCGACCGGCGTCCTCACCCAGCCGAAGCTGCCCGACATCGACGGGCTCGCCGACTACACCGGCACCGTCATGCACACGGCGCGCTGGGACCACTCGGTCGACCTGACGGGGCGGCGCATCGCGATCATCGGCACCGGCGCGTCCGCCGTACAGGCGATCCCGCACCTGGCCCGGGCGGCCGAGCACCTCACCGTCTTCCAGCGCACGCCGATCTGGTGCCTGCCCAAGCCGGACGCCCCGCTGCCCGGTGTGGCGCGCACGGCACTGCGGCGGATCCCCGGCGCCAAGCGGGTCTCGCGGCTCGCGAGCCAGTCCTTCGTCGAGCTGACCTTCCCGGTCGCGGCCCACTTCGCCGGGCTGGTCCCGGTGGCCGCCGCCGGCGAGCGGCTCGGCCACGCCTACCTGCGCCAAGCCGTCCGCGACCCCGCGGTCCGCGAGCAGCTGACCCCTCGCTACGCGCTCGGCTGCAAGCGGCCGAGCTTCTCCAACTCCTACCTGCCGACCTTCAACCGCGACGACGTGACGCTGGAGACGACGGCGATCTCGGCGGTGACGCCGACCGGCGTGCGGACCGTCGACGGGACCGAGCACACCGCCGACGTGCTGATCCTCGCGACCGGCTTCAAGGTCTTCGAGAAGGGCAACATGCCGCCCTTCACGGTGCGCGGCGCCGGGGGCCTCGACCTCGACAAGTGGTGGGAGGAGAACCGGTTCCAGGCCTACCAGGGCGTCTCGGTGCCGGGCTTCCCCAACTTCTTCACGATCCTCGGCCCCTACGGCTACAACGGGTCGTCGTACTTCAACCTGATCGAGACCCAGGGCACCCACATCGTCCGGGCCCTGCGCCGGGCCCGGAAGGTCGGCGCCACCCGCGTCGAGGTGACGCCCGAGGCGAATGCGGCGTACTTCGCCTCGGCGCTGGGGCGTCGCAAGCACCAGGTCTTCTTCCAGGACTCCTGCGGGCTGGCCAACAGCTACTACTTCGACGACAACGGCGACGTGCCCTTCCGGGCGGCGACCACGCTCGAGACGATGTGGGCGGCGCGGCGCTACCCGCTCGACGCCTACGCGTTCACGGGCTGAAGGGCCAGCATCGGCGGGGTCTGCGGTTCAACTACCGAATTCGTCGCCGCGGCGTCGGTTCTGCGTCAAATTCGGTAGTTGCGTGACCAACCAGGAGCCGCCGACGGCCGGTTACCCGAGGGCGAGGGTCGCGCCCTCCCACCGGCGCCGCAGCCAGCGGTCGTGGGAGGCGACGACGACCGTGCCGGGGCTGGTGCCGATCGCCTCCTCCAGCTCGGTGACCAGCGCGAGCGAGAGGTGGTTCGTCGGCTCGTCGAGGAGCAGCAGGTCCGGCTCGGTGGCGACCGCGACGGCCAGGGCGAGACGACGACGCTGCCCCACCGAGAGGAGTACGACGGGCTTCGGGTGCTCGCGCGGGTGGAGCAGGCCCAACGAGCGCAACGGACGCCGCCGGGCGAGCTCGTCGCCGACCAGGGCGGCGTAGGCGTCGGCCGCGCTCGCGGTCAGGTCCGGGAACACCGGGTCCTGGGTGAGCTCGACGACCCGCTGTGCGCCGACCTGCACCGTGCCGGTCGTCGGCTGCACCCGCCCGGACAGCACGCCCAGCAGGGTCGACTTCCCCGAACCGTTGGTGCCCGTGACGAGCAGGTGCTCCCCGGCTGCGACGTCGAGGGTCGGCAGGCGCAGCCGTCCGGCGACCGACAGGTCGCGCACGGTCACGACGCGGCCGCCGCCGATCGCGGCGGCGGTCAGCCCGGTCGAGAGCCGCAGCGGCGCCGGCGGCTTGCGGACCTGGTCCCGCTCGGCCTCCTCCAGGCGTCGCTCGGCGTCCTTCTTGCGGCGGGCGAGCGCCCGGTCGACGTTCTGGCCCTTGAAGGCATGGATGAACTTGTCGTTGTCGCGCGGGCCGCGGCCGGGCGCGATCGCGGACTTCTCGATCCGGGTCGCCTCGCGGAGCCGGGCGATCTCCTCCTGCTGCTCGTCGTAGGCCTGCTCCCACCGGCGTCGCGCGGCCTCGCGCTCGGCGGCGTAGGCGGACCAGCCGCCGCCGTACCGTCGTCCGCCGCGGCCGTCCGTGCCCATCCCGACCGGGTCGAGGTCGACGAGGTCGGTGCAGACCTCGTCGAGGAACACCCGGTCGTGGCTCGTCAGCAGGACGACGCCCGGCAGGTCCCTCAGGAAGCCGACCAGCAACGCGACAGCGTCGTCGTCGAGGTGGTTGGTCGGCTCGTCGAGCAGCAGGCAGGTCGGCCGTCGCGTCATCAGGGTCGCCAGCGCCAGCCGCGTCCGCTGGCCGCCGGACAGGCTGGCGACGCGGCGGTCGTGGTCGAGCCCGTCGAGCCCGAGCTGCTCGGCCGCCAGCAACGCGCGTCGGTCGGCGTCCCAGGCGTCGTGGGCCAGGGCGTGCTCGAGCGCGGCGGCGTACTCGTCGGCGACGGCGGGGTCGTCGAGCCGGTCCGCGAGCCGCTCGACCGCGGCGACCGAGACCCGCAGCGGACGGAGCGCGCCCGCCAGGACGTCGGCGATCGTGGCGTCGTCGGCGAACGGCGGCTCCTGCGTGAGGAAGGCCCGGTCACCCGGCGCCTCGACCGACCCGCTGACCTGCGCCAGGCGCGGCAGGGTGCCGTCGATCGCCCGCAGCAGGGTGGACTTCCCGGCGCCGTTCTCGCCGATGAGGCCGATCCGCCGTCCGGGCTGGGCGACGAGGTCGATCCCGTCGAGGACGGTACGACGCCCGAACGCGACGGAGAGGTCGCGCACGACGACGGGAGAGAGGGTGGCGGTGGTGGGAGCTGACATGACGAAGCCTTCGGACGAGACGAGGACTCGCCGGGCGGGGCCGCGGACGCGAGTCGGGTCAGGCAGTCATCAGCATGATGGGACGAGCCTACGGGGGTGTCCCTGACGGGCGCGAGTGATTTACCGAGCGTCTCGTGACGGTCGCTGCGCGACCTCCTCGACGACCGGAGGTCAGAGCTCGTCGAGGATGCGGGCGCGCGCGGCGTCGTACTCGTCGCGGCTGACCAGGTCGCGCCGGAGCAGGTCGTCGAGCTCGGCCAGCCGCTCGGCCGCGGGGCGGTCGTCGGCCGGCTTGCGGAGGCCGACCGGCGCGACCGGCTTCGCGGCGTCCCAGTCGATCTCCCACTCGTCGGTCTCGGGGTCGATCAGGATCGGCAGCTCGCCGGCGTGCAGCAGCGGGATGTGGATGTCGGGCACCACGCTGCGCACCTGGGCCTCGAAGGGCGTGATGTCACCGCCCTCGATCATCAGCCTGATCACGAGCATCGGCTGGTCGTTGATTCGCACCCCGGTCTGCTCGAACGACAGCACCCGCCCGCGGGCCCGCCTGCCGCGCGTGCGCAGCTGGTACATCCGCTGCTGGCTGTGGGTGCGGCGGTTGGCGATCGCCAGCGCGATCACCACGTCGAGGACGGTGATGCCGATGCCGGTCGGCAGCAGCCAGCCGGAGCCCGGCTCGTCCTCGGGCACGACCAGGCCCATCACGAGGAAGATCGGCCCGACGATGCCGCACAGCAGCATGAAGAGCAGGGTCGGCACGAGGTTGCGCACGAAGGACCGCGGCTGCGGCACGTCCTGGGGGGAGACGGTCACAGCCACAGGCTAGAAGGAATTCAGGCCTGCGTGCGGAGATAGCGCCCGAAGTGCGGCACGGTGAAGGCGATCCGCCCGCGTTCGCCGGAGTAGATCAGCCCCTTCTTCAGCAGCGAGTCACGGGCCGGTGACAGCGACTGCGGCTTCTTCCCGAGTACGACGGCCACGTCGGCCGTCGCGACCGAGCCGACCGGGTCCTCGTCGTCACCAGCGGCGTCGGCCATGGCGCGCAGGTAGTCGCGCTCCGCGGGGGTGGCCCGCTCGAAGCGCGAGCCGAAGAAGCCGACGGCGAGCTCGCGTTCGGCCTCGGGCCCGGCCACCGCCACGTCGTCGCCGGTGATCGGCGAGCGCGGCGCGAGGTCCCACACGGCGCGGCCGTAGGCCTGGATGAAGTAGGGGTAGCCGCGGGTGGCGTCGTACATGGCGTCGAGCGCGTCGGGGGTGAACTCGGCCTCCTCCTCGGAGGCGGGCGCGACGAGGGCCCGGTCGGCGGAGTCGCGGGAGAGCCGGTCGATGCGCTGGTAGGAGAACAGCCGCTCCGAGTAGGACTTGCTCGCCGAGAGCACGGCGGGCAGGTGCGGCAGGCCGGCGCCGACCACGATCACGGGGAGGCCGTTCTGGCTGAGCTCGTGGCAGGCGGCGCACAGCGCGGAGATGTCGTCGGCGCCGAGGTCCTGCATCTCGTCGATGAAGATGCCGACGCCCTTGCCGACGTCGGCCGCGAGCCCGCCCACGTCGGTGAGCAGCTCGACGAGGTCGATCTCGACGTCGCCGGAGTCGGCGCGGCCGCGGACCACGGGGACGTCGATGCCGGGGCTCCACCGGTCGCGCAGCTTCGCGTCGGTGCCGGCCTCGCGCTGGGCGAACGAGCGGATGACCCCGAGCACGTGGTTGGCCTCCGCGGGCTCGGGGTGGCCGAGCTCGCGGACCGCCTGGTGCAGCGCCGAGGACAGCGGCCGGCGCAGCGACTGGTCGGGGCGCGCCTCGAGCTTGCCGGTCCCCCAGCCCTTGCGGACCGCGGCCGAGCGCAGCGCGTTGAGCAGGACCGTCTTGCCGACGCCGCGGAGCCCGGTCAGCACGAGCGAGCGCTCCGGGCGCCCGCGCGAGACCCGCTCGAGGACGACGTCGAACGCCGCCAGCTGCTCGTCACGACCGGCGAGCTCGGGCGGGCGCTGACCGGCGCCGGGCGCGTACGGGTTGCGGATCGGGTCCATGATCCGACGCTATCCGGCTCTCTAGCGCGAGCCCTAGATTCGCCTAGCGTGTCGCAGAGACCGCTCAGGAGGTGCTGACGACCTTGCCGTCGGGCGGCGCGACCAGCTCGACCCCGCTGTCGTGCTCAGCCAGCGTGAAGCTGCTCCGCCCACCCCGCCGGGTCTCGACCGCCAGCAGCAACGGCGCCCCCTCGGCCGCGATGGAGACCGTCATCGGGGAGCCGTCGTCGTCCTTGCCGGTCAGCGTCCGGACAGGGGCGCCGTCGACCTCGCCCGTGCCGGCGTCCTCGAAGCCCGCGAACCGGTCCTCCTCGGGCAGCAGCTCGGCCAGGTCGCACTGGTGCGAGCTGGGCCGGGGCGCCGCCTGCCACCTGCCGGTCAGCGAGCGCACCTTGTCGGCGTCGTACTGCAGGGGGCCGCGCATCATCGCGGCATCGGCGAAGACGTAGACGGTGTTGCCGACGGTCCGGGTCACCAGCCGTCCCCGGCGCGAGCTGTGGAAGGTCGACTGGCAGGTGCCGTCGGCGGTCACGACCAGCTCGCCCGTGCCGCGGAGCCGGCCGGCCTGGCTCGTGACGGTGGTCGTGCCGCGGTAGGTCACGTCCTCGAGCGCCTGCATCGCCTCGAGGGAGGCGGCGAGCACCTCCTCGGGCTCCTTGCCGGCGATCGCGCTGCCGGGCCCCTCCGGGTCGTCGCCGCCGCAGCCGGACACCCCCGCCAGGGTGAGTACGACGGCCGCCAGGCCCGCAGCCGTCCGGCTCGTCCGCATCCGCACGGGCCGAGGCTAGCGGTTGCGGTCCGTCAGTCGGCGCGGACCGGCTCCCGGCGTCCGCGCACGAGCGCGGCACCGGCGACCACGCTGGCCGCGCCCAGTCCCAGCAGCCACGGCTGGGTGCCGTTGCCGGTCGCCGGCAGCACGTCGGCGCTGCCGCCGGTGGCCGTGGTGGCGGTGGTGGCGATGCCGCCGACCTCGCCCTCGGTCTGGTCGACCACGACGTCGCCGTCGAGCAGGTCGTCGCCGGTCGGCTCCTCGGCACCGTCGTCCTCGCCGCCGACCTCTCCCCCGTCGCCGCCGTCGGTCGGCTCCTCCGGGCAGTCGTCGGTCGCCGGGACCTCGGGGCTGACGAGCACCTGCTCGGTCCACGCCTCGGCGTCGACCCGGTCGTGGGCCTCGGCGTCGACCACCGTGGTCTCCGAGCCGGGGACCTTCTCCCAGCCGTCGCCGTCGGGTGCGGTGGCCGAGGTGGCGCCGGTCTCCTCGTGGACGGGTGCGCCGGCGCGGGTGGCTCCGGTGGCGTCGTACCCGTCGGGGGCGGTGGCGCCCTGCGGCACCCAGACCAGGTCGGTGACGGCCGCGGCGGTCTCGGTCCACGCGCCGCGGGTCCAGCCCGCGCCGGCCGGCGTCTCTCCGTCGGGGAGCTCGACGCTCTCCGGGGAGCCTGCGGTCAGGCGGGTGGCGCCGGTCGCGCTCGACCCGGCGGGCGGCGTCGCACCGTCGACGACCCAGGCGGTCTCCTGGTGGCTGAGCTCGGTGACCTCGGCGACGGCCGACCTGTCGACGACCCACACCTGCGCGGTGACCGCCGGGGTCACGACGACGACGTCGGTCGCGCCGGTCCACTCCCAGCCCTTGCCGTTGTCGCCGGCGTTCCAGCCCTCCGCCTCCCAGCGGGTGTTGCCGGTCTTCTGCTGGACGTACTCCCACAGCGTCCGGACGACGGCCGGGGTGACCACCCGGGTCTCGACGTGACCCGCCTCGGGCACGGCCGGGACGTGGGCGCGGTCGATGACGGTCCACACGAACTCACGCTCGAGGACGTCGACGGTGCGGCTCCAGGTCCACGTGCCCCGTGCCGGCTGGACGAGCGCGGCGAACGCGCTCTCCGTCGTCGCGACCGAGCGCTGCCAGCGCCACTCCGGGTGGGTCACGGCCGGGACCGCGGTGATGACGGCGGGGTGCTCGACGGTGTCGTAGACCGCCGGGACGGCCGGTTGGCCACAGGTCGCCTCGTCCGCGGAGGCCGCGGATGCGCCCGGGCCGAAGCCGATCACGGCTGCGGTCGCCAGGGCGATCGGGGCGAGGACGAGGCGGGGAAGATGGCGCTGGCTCATCGGAAGGGCCTTTCGGGACGGGGGGTGTGGCCGCGTTCCCGAGTGCGACATGCCGACCAACCGAGCCGGTGGAGCCGGGGTCACTGCCCGTCGGCGCAATCAGGACAAAGTCCCGCGTCGGGCCGTTGTTCTACGCTGGCTGCGTGCCCGAGCTGCCCGAAGTCGAGGCGCTGGCCCTGGACCTCCGGGGCCGGCTGGACGGTCGCGCCATCACCCGCGTCCACGTCGCCGCGTTCAGCGCCCTGAAGACCTACGACCCGCCGCTGTCCGCGGTCGAGGGCACGCTCGTCGACGACGTACGACGACACGGCAAGTTCCTCGACATCGAGGCCAGCGGCCTCCACCTCGTGCTCCACCTCGCCCGCGCCGGCTGGGTGCGGTGGAAGGACGAGGTCCCCGCGCTGCCGCCCCGCCCCAGCACGAAGTCCACGCTCGCCGTGCGGATCGTGCTCGACGAGCAGGACGGGACCACCCCCGGCCTCGACATCACCGAGGCCGGCACCAAGAAGTCGCTCGCGCTCTACCTCGTGCGCGACCCCCTCGACGTCCCCGGGATCGCCAGCCTCGGGCCCGACCCGCTCACCGACGACTTCACCCGGGAGCGCCTCGCCGGCATCCTCGCCGACGCCGGCCGCAAGCAGCTCAAGGGCGTGCTGCGCCACCAGGGCACGATCGCCGGCATCGGCAACGCCTACTCCGACGAGATCCTCCACGCCGCGCGGATGTCACCCTTCAAGCCCGCCGACAGCCTCGACGAGGCCGAGCTCACGACCCTGTACGCCGCGATCCGCGACACCCTGGGCGACGCCGTCGACCGCTCGCGAGGGCTGGCCGCCAGCGAGCTCAAGGCCGAGAAGAAGTCGAACCTCGCCGTCCACGGCCAGACCGGCAAGCCGTGCCCGGTGTGCGGCGACATCGTCCGCGAGGTGTCCTTCGCCGACTCGAGCCTGCAGTACTGCCCCACCTGCCAGACCGGCGGGAAGCCGCTCGCCGACCGCAGGATGAGCAAGCTCCTCAAGTGAGCCCGCCGCGCGTGCCCGTCGCGTCGACGATGGCAGTGGCACAGCGGCTGCACCGGAGCAAGGCGTCTCGTGACGGTCGCTGCGCGACCTCCTCGACGACCCCGCCTAGAGTGGGCGGCATGATCCCCACCGTCGAGATCGAAGGCGTGCCGGACCCGCTCCCCGAAGGGCTGGTGGTCCTCGACGTGCGCGAGGACGACGAGTGGGCGGCGGGACACATCGACGGCGCGGTCCACATCCCGCTGATGGAGCTTCCGGCGCGGCTCGGGGAGTTCGTCGAGCTCGAGGCGCCGCAGACGCTCGTCGTGTGCAAGGGCGGCGGCCGCTCGGCGCGGGCCGTGGCCTACCTGGCGCAACAGGGCTACGACGTGGTCAACCTGGCCGACGGGATGATCGGGTGGGAGCGGGCCGGCCGGGCCATGGTGTCGGACACCGGCCAGCCCGCTGAGGTCATCTGAGCGCTCCGTCGGGCACGCTCAGCTGACCGGGCGGATCACTCCGTCGCGGCGCTCTCGGTGAGCTTCTCGAGCTCCGACTGCAGGCTCTCGAGGTCCTCCGGCGACAGCTCGGTCGGGATGTCGGTGGGGACGCCGTCGGTCGGGATGTCGGTCGGCAGGCCCTCGGTCGGGACCTCGGTGCTGACCTCCGGGTCGTTGCCCTCGGACTCGTCGGAGCCGGAGTCGTCGCAGGTCTTGTTCTCGTACTCGGTGTACGCGTCGACCTTCTTCTTCTCGTCCGAGGAGAGGTCCTTCTCGAAGGGGTCCTCGTCGGAGTTCTCCTTGAAGGCCTTCTCCCAGTCGTCGGCGCTGAAGCCCTTGATCGTGTCGAGCTGGATCTCGTAGCCCTCGCGCGCGTCGTCCGGGATGTCCTCGGGGGTGCCGACCTCCTCGACCTCGTCGGCCTGCTTCTTGACGAGCTCCTCGACCTTGTCCCAGTCCTTGTCCTCGATGGCCTTGAAGAACTCCTCGCCGCCCTCCTCGTCCTGGGTCACCTTGCAGAAGTCCTTCACCGAGGCGTCGGTGGGGGCGCCGCCACAGGCGGAGAGGGAGAGCGTGAGCAGTACGGCGGCGCCGGCGGCGGCCAGCGGGCGCTTGATCGGAGTCATCCGAGCGAATCCTTTCCTGGGGAGCACGGGACCGGGATGTGCCCGCGCGGGCAGGGCGCCGACCAGCGCCGGCTCCCCGGCACGAACCTTGCCCTGTCCGGTCTCAGCCTATGCACAGGTTTCGGAAGTCGGCGTCCGGGACCGCCAGCAGCGACTCCAGCCCACCGACGTACGACGCCCGGGAGACCTGCTCCACGCCGAGGCTGGTGAGGTGCGGTGTCGCCCACTGCACGTCGACCAGCCGGCGCCCGGCCGCGCCGTCGGCGTCGCTCGCCAGCAGCCGGACCAGGCCGAGCAGCGCAGCCTTCGACGCGTCGGTCTCGTGGTGGAACATCGACTCCCCGGCGAACAGCCCGCCCACCGCGACGCCGTACAGGCCACCGACGAGGCGGCCGTCGCGCCACGCCTCGACGGAGTGCGCCCAGCCCAGGCGGTGCAGCTCGGTGTAGGCCCGCGCGACCCGGCGGTCGATCCACCCGTGCGGGCGGCGCGGGTCGGCGCAGGCGGCGAGCACCTCCCCGAAGGCGGTGTCGACCCGGATCTCGAACGTGCGCGCCGAGCGGCGCAGCGACCGCGACACCCGCATCGCGTCCAGGCGCAGCACGCCGCGGTGCGCCGGGCACCACCACCCCACCGAGCGGCCCTCGGGCATCGGGAACAGGCCCGCCCGGTACGCCGCCAGCAGGGTCCCCGGCTCCAGGTCCGCGCCGACCGCCACCAGGTCGCTGCTGTCGTGCGCGGCGAAGTCGGGGTCGTCGTCCGGGTCGCCGTCGGCGGGGTCGTCGAGCACCGGCAGCGCCGCGAGGTCCTCCCGGCTCGGGAAGACCCAGGGCGTCGGCGGCGGCTCGACCGGCCCGGACGCGGTCACTGCGTGGTGATCGACGACGGGGCTGCGGTGCCCCCGTCGGCGGTTCCGAGCACCGACGGGCACTGCTGGCCGGCCCAGTTGAAGAACTCGGCCGCCTTCGCGTTCTCCTCGGCCGTGAGGCCGGGAACCTCGCCGCTGTCGCTCGCGAACGCCCTCTTCGCCTCGGCCCAGCTCAGCGACGTGATCGCCCGGACCGAGGCGTCACGGCCCTCGCGGTCGCGGGCGGGGGTGCCGGCGGGCAGGTCGACCTCGCCCAGGGCGGCGTACACGTCCTGGATCTCGGCCCACTGGCTCTCGTCGGGCGCCGCGGTGATCGGGTCGACGACCTCGATGATGTCGGCCAGGGCGGTGCACAGCTCGCTGTCGGCCGGCAGCGGGCTCGGCGCCGTCGCTCCCTCGGTCCCGGCGGTGTCGTCGGTGGCCGCGCCGACCGGCCCGTCCGTCGCCGCCGAGGAGGACCCGGCGGCCGAGGGGGTGGCGTCGCCCGAGGCCTTGTCGTCGTCGGAGCCGCAGCCGGTGAGGGAGAGCCCCAGGAGCAGCGCCGTCGCGGTGACGACGAGCGGTCGGGCGAGCGGTCGCATCGGATTCCTCACGTCGGGTGGTTGACCCCTCCACCCTACGATCAGGGACATGGCTTCCCGTCTCAAGAAGGGCCTCGCCGTCGAGGCGGCCCGGCAGATCGCTCCCCGGGTGACCCACCTGGCGCCCGGACTCACGCAGTCGTTCGTGCGGGAGGCGTTGCAGCGGGCCATCGCAGGCGTCGGGCCCCTGCCGCCGGCCGCCCACGCGGCCGAGGCGCAGCTGCGCGAGCAGCACGGCAACGTCGACAGGGCGGTGCGGGAGATCATCCAGAACCACGTCGCGTACGCCGGCGTGGAGGGCCTCGCGACCAACCTCGGCGGCCTGGTGACGGCGGCGATCGTCGCGCCGGCCAATATCGCCGGGCTGGCGCTCATCCAGTGCCGGATGGTGGCCGGGATCGCGCACCTGCGCGGCTACGACCTCGACGACCCGCGGGTCCGCAACGCGATCCTCGAGACGGTCCTCGGCGAGGAGACAGTCATGAAGATGGTGAAGAAGCACCAGCTGCCCGCTCCCCCGATGGCCGTGGCGACCGCGCCGCAGCACGACCCGGGGCTGGACCAGACCATCGCGACCGTGCTCGCCAACGAGCTGATCGGCCGGGTGATCGGCAAGCGCATCGCGACCACCGTCGGCAAGCGGGTGCCCGTCGTCGGCGGCGCGGTCGGCCTGGTGGCCGACGGGTGGAGCACGTGGCGGGTCGGCCGCTACGCCGACAGGGAGTTCCTGCCCCGCGCCTTGCGGTAGGCGCCGAGCGCCTGGCGGCCGCGGGGGCTGCCCTCGAGCCGCTGCACCGTCCACTCCATGGTGCGCATGAGTCGCGGCGTCCGGGCGCGGATCAGCTCGCGCCGGGTCTCCTCGAGCTTCGTGCGCAGCCGGTCGGCCTCCGCCTGCCGCTCGGCGGCCTCGACGAGGAGCGCCCGGATCGCCTCGAGCCCCGCCTGCGCGACCTGGCGCTCGGCCGGCTTGTCGGGATCGGCCCAGCGCTCGGGGTCGGGCGCGGTCCCGCGGAGGTCCTCGAGGTCGCCGACGACGTCGTACCGGCGCTCGGCGAGCTCGGTGATCCAGGAGTCGGTCAGCTCGGCGACCCAGGGGTACTCGCTCGGCGGCAGGCTCAGCCGCGGGGAGTCGGTCCGCTTCGACAGGGTCTGGTGGGCGAGCAGCTCACGGACGAGCGGCCGGTAGTGGACCGGCGGGAGGTCGCGGGTGGCGGCGCGGTTGATCCGCCGCAGCAGCGCCGACTCCGGGACGCCGAGGCTCGGGTTGGCCCGCTCGGTGCCGAGGTCGAGGTCGAGGTCGTCGAGGCCGAAGGCGGTGCTGAATCGCTGCCAGAGCAGCTCCTTCGGACCGCCGGGGCGCGGGACCGTCACGATGTGGATCCGCTCCGGCGGGATCGTCGCTCCCCACCGGGCGAGGATGTCGGGGATCTCCTGGACGCCCCAGAACCACGCACCGACGCGGTGGCTGCGCTCCGGGTCGCGGATCAGCTCGAGGAAGCGGGCGTAGCGGAAGGTCGCGCGGTGCTTGACGTTCTCCTGCCACTCGGCGGGGATCTGCCGGACGAGGTCGCGCACCGAGATGATCAGGTGGACCTCGGTGCCGCCCCCGCCGGGCTCGTGGCCCAACGACGCCAGGGCCCGCTTGACCTGGCCCCGCGACGCCGTGGCGAGGATCTCGTGGCTGATGATCGCGGTGCCGTCGTGCTCGCGGACCTGCGCGGCGAGCTGGTCCCAGGCGCCGACGGCCTCCCGCTCCAGCCCGCCCCAGCGCAGCCGCATCAGGTCGAGCGCGGCGAGGAAGTGCGCGTCGAAGCGCTCGGCGGGGTAGAGCACCCCTTGGCGCAGCAGCTTCGAGCGGTTCTGGAAGAGCACGTCCTGGAGGTACGACGTGCCCGTCTTCGGCGTACCGACGTGCAGCAGGACCTTCGAGCTCACGCGTCTGCCTCCTGCTGGGTGGTCACCGGGTCGAGGAGCAGCCCGAGCGCGAGTGCCAGCACCTCGGCGTCGACCGGGGCCACGGGCTCCGCGGGCAGCGGGCCCGGCAGCAGCCGGTCGAGGTCGCCGAGGACAGGGTAGCCAGCGGCCTCGAGGTCGTGGCGGGTGCGCTCGGCCATGCTGCTGAGCCAGCCGCCGAACCGGGCCGGGACGGTCGGCGCCGCACCACCTCGGCCGGCCAGCCGGGGGGCGAGGGCGGCGCGCAGGAGTTCGGGACGCTCGGCCCGGTCGACGAGCAGGCCGAGCGGCTCGCCGACCCTGCGGACCAGGTCGATCGCGTTCGCGCCCAGCCGCGGCGGCTCCTGCAGGCGGGCGGTGCCGAGCTCGGCCGCCAGCGCGGCGGGGTCGAGCACGACGGTGACCCGGTCGGCGCCGTACTTGTGCGTCGCGGAGCGGGCCATCCGCGGCAGGTCCGCGCGCGGCGGCAGGTGGCCGAAGCTGGAGGAGTTGCGCAGGAAGTCGTGCCAGGTCGGGCCGCCCTGGTCGAAGGCGCGGGCGGTCCAGGCGTGGACGAGGACGGTGGCGAGGTCGTCGGCGAGGAGGTACGCCGTCGGGCGGCGCCCGCCCTGCGGCCGGCCTGCAGCGGCGAGTCCCGCGCGGACGGAGTCGGCGCGCCACTGGACACCGACCACCACGAACGCCTTCGTCCACGGCCGGCGGGCGGCGCGGGCGCGCTCGACCAGCGTCGGCTCGGGCGTCGGCGCGCCGGCCGTCGCGGCGACGTCGTCGGCGATCAGGCCGGCAGCGACCCGGAGCAGCTCGTCGTCGGGGAGGGTGTCCGGGTCGACCGGTCGGGGGCCGAAGCGCTCGGGGTCGTCGGCGCCGAGCAGCGGGAGCTCGCCCCGTCCGCGGCCGGAGACCCCGGCAGCGAGCACGCGGTCGGCCATCGCCACCGGCACCCGCCGGCCGGCTGCCTCGGCCGCGACGTTGAGCCGGCGCAGGAGGCCGAGCTGCTGGGCGCCCGGCAGGTCACCGGCGAGCGGCTCGCCGTCGGCGCTGCCGTCGTCCGGCCACTCCCGCCAGGGCGTCGTGGACCCCTCCCGCAACGCTGCCGCCCATCCCCAGGCGCGTCCTCGACTCATGCGCCAACGGTAGAGGGGCACCCGTTGCGCCGAGCTCGCCGGTCCCGGGGGTTGGCCGCGCAACTACCGAATTCGTCGTGTTGCCGGGCAATCCGCGACAATTTCGGTAGTTGCGCGGCAAGCCAGGAGCCTCAGCCGGCAGACCCCAGCGCTCGTACGACGGCCGACGGGCTCGGTCGTCCGAGCTGGCCGGCCATCCAGGTGCTCGTCGCGACCACCGCGGCAAGGTCGACACCGTGCTCGATCCCGAGGCCGGTGAGGAACCAGACCAGGTCCTCGGTGGCCAGGTTGCCGGTGGCGCTCTTCGCGTAGGGGCAGCCGCCCAGGCCGCCCGCGGAGGCGTCGTACGTCGTCACGCCCTCCTGCAGGCCGGCGTGCACGTTGGTCAGCGCCTGGCCGTAGGTGTCGTGGAAGTGCAGGGCCAGCCGGTCGGTGGGGACGCCGGCCGCGACGAACGCCTGCACCAGCGCGCGGACGTGGCCGGCCGTCGCGACGCCGATCGTGTCGCCGAGGCTGAGCTGGCCGACGCCGAGGTCGAGCAGGCGCTTGCCGACGGCGACGACCTGATCGACCGGGACCGCACCCTCCCAGGGGTCGCCGAAGCACATCGAGACGTAGCCGCGGACGTCCATCCCCTGCGCCACGGCGCGGGCGACGGTGGGGGCGAACATCTCGAACTGGGACTCGAGGGTGCGGTTGAGGTTCTTCTCCGCGAAGGTCTCCGTGGCCGACGCGAAGACCGCGACGTGGCGCATGCCCAGCTCCACGGCACGGTCGAGACCGCGCTCGTTGGGGACGAGCACCGGCAGCTCGCACGCCCGGTCGCCGAGGTCGGCGGTCAGGCCGGTCATCAGCTCGGCGGCGTCGGCGAGCTGCGGCACCCACTTCGGGTGCACGAAGCTGGTCGCCTCCACGATCGGCAGGCCCGCCTGCAGCAGCCGCTGCACGAACTCGGCCTTGACCCGGGTGGGCACCGAGGTCTTCTCGTTCTGCAGGCCGTCGCGGGGACCGACCTCGTAGATGGTGACCTTCGTGGGCAGGCCCGGCTCGGGGACGACCATCGGCAGGGCGCTCATGCGTGGGCCTCCTCGACCACGAACAGCACGGCACCGAGCGCCACCTGCTGCCCGGTGCTCGCGCCGACCGAGGCGACCGTGCCGTCGTACGGCGCCTTGAGCGCGAGCTCCATCTTCATCGCCTCCACGACCCCGAGCACCTGGCCCTCGGTCACGGTGTCGCCCTCGGCGACCCGGACGTCGAGGACGGTGCCGGGCATCGGCGCGACGATCGTGCCGTCGCCGGCCGCCACGCCGTGGTCGGTGCTGGCGTCGGGCCGGGTGAAGACGTAGCGCTGGCCGTGGAGGGCGAGCTCGACCTGGTGCTGGGTGACGCGCGCGACCGTGCCGGCGGGGACCCGCGGGGCAGCGGTGGCGGGCTCGTCGAACTCCACGACCGGTGCTGCGGGCGCGCCACCCATCCGGAAGCCGTCGCCCGCGAACGGACCCGACGGCTCGCTGTGCGCGTCCAACCACAGCCGGGCCGCGATCTGCCGCGCGGGGGCGGGGTCCGGGGCGGGCACCTGGTTGCGGTCCAGCCACGCGGTGTCGATGCCGCCGGGCTCGGCGAAGACCTCACTCGATGCCAGCTCCCGCAGGAAGCCGGTGTTGGTGGTGAGACCGAGGATCGCGGTCTCGTCGAGGGCGGCGACGAGCGCCCGCCGGGCGGCCTCGCGGTCGGGGCCGGAGACGATCACCTTGCCGAGCATCGGGTCGTACGAGGTGCTCACGACCTGGCCGGACTCGAGGGCGTGGTCGACGCGAGCCCGCGCGGGCCACGAGACGACGGCCGCCGTACCGGCCTGCGGGAGGAAGCCGCCGAAGGCGTCCTCGGCGTAGATCCGGGCCTCGAGTGCGTGGTCGCGGAAGCCCAGCCCGGCCTGGTCGAACGGCAGCGGCTCGCCGGCGGCGACCGCCAGCTGCAGCGCCACGAGGTCGGTGCCGCTGTGAATCTCGGTGACCGGGTGCTCGACCTGGAGGCGGGTGTTCATCTCGAGGAAGTAGAAGTCGCCGGTGGCCGCGTCGAGGAGGTACTCGATCGTCCCCGCGTTGACGTAGCCCACCGACGCGGACAGCGCGACGGCGGAGGCGTGGATCCGCTCGCGCAGGTCGTCGGCGAGCGCCGGGGCCGGCGCCTCCTCGATGACCTTCTGGTGGCGGCGCTGGACGGAGCACTCGCGGGTGCCGAGGTGGACCACGTGGCCGTGGGTGTCGCCGAGGACCTGGACCTCGATGTGGCGACCGCGCTCGACGTACTTCTCGATCAGGATCGTGTCGTCGCCGAAGGCGTTGATCGCCTCCCGCTTCGCGGCGGCCACGGCCTCGGGCAGCTCCGCGGCCGATCGGACCACCCGCATGCCCTTGCCGCCGCCACCGGCCGCGGCCTTCGCCAGCACCGGGTAGGCGAACGTCGCGGGGTCGTCGTCCACGTCGTACGACGGCACGACGGGGACGCCCGCCGCCACGGCGAGGTCGCGGGCGGCGTCCTTGCGGCCCATCTGCTCGATCACCTCGGGCGTCGGGCCGATCCAGGCGATGCCGGCGCCGGTGACGGCGCGGGCGAAGCCGGCGTTCTCCGACAGGAAGCCGTAGCCGGGGTGGATCGCGTCGGCACCCGCCTCCTTGGCGGCGGCCAGGACCGCGTCGCCGTCGAGGTAGCTCGGCACGAGGATCGCGACGTCGGCGTCGCGCACGTGCAGCGCGTCGGCGTCGACCTCGGTGTGGACGGCGACCGTGCGGATGCCGAGCTCGCGGCAGGTGCGGAACACCCGGCGGGCGATCTCGCCGCGGTTGGCGACGAGGACGGAGCGGATCTCGTTCATCGCAATCACATCCGGAAGATTCCGTAGGAGGGATCGGGCGTGGGCACGGCCGTCGTGACCTCGAGCGCCATGCCGAGGATCCGCCGGGTGTCGGCCGGGTCGATGACGCCGTCGTCCCAGAGCCGCGCCGAGGCGTAGTACGGCGAGCCCTGGGTCTCGTACTGGTCGCGGATCGGCTGCTTGAACGCGTCGTCGTCCTCACGCCCGGCGACGGTGGCGAGCACGTTGGCCGCCTGGTCGCCGCCCATCACCGAGATGCGGGAGTTCGGCCACATCCAGAGGAAGCGCGGGTCGTAGGCCCGTCCGCACATGCCGTAGTTGCCGGCCCCGAAGCTGCCGCCGATGACGACGGTCAGCTTGGGCACGACCGAGCAGGCGACGGCGGTGACCAGCTTGGCGCCGTCGCGGGCGATGCCGCGGTTCTCGTACTCGCGCCCGACCATGAAGCCGGTGATGTTCTGCAGGAACAGCAGCGGGATGCCGCGCTGGTTGCAGAGCTCGACGAAGTGGGCGCCCTTGAGCGCGGACTCGCTGAACAGGATGCCGTTGTTGGCGACGATGCCGACCTGGTGGCCGTGGATGCGGGCGAACCCGCAGACGAGCGTCTCGCCGTACAGCTGCTTGAACTCCTGCAGCCGGCTGCCGTCGACGAGGCGGCGGATCACCTCGCGGACGTCGTACGGCGTCCGGGTGCTCGACGGCACGACGTCGTAGATCGTCTCCGGCGCCTCCAGCGGCTCCTCGACCTCGACACGCTCACGCGCGGCGGGGGCGGGGAGCGTGTCGACGATCCCGCGCAGGATGCGCAGGGCGTGCGCGTCGTCGTCGGCGAGGTGGTCGACGACCCCGGACCTCCGCGCATGCACGTCGCCGCCGCCGAGGTCCTCCGCGCTGACGACCTCACCGGTCGCGGCCTTCACCAGCGGCGGGCCGCCGAGGAAGATCGTGCCCTGGTTCTTCACGATGACGGTCTCGTCGGACATCGCGGGGACGTAGGCGCCACCGGCGGTGCACGAGCCCATGACCGCGGCGAGCTGCGGGATGCCGCGGGCCGACATGTTGGCCTGGTTGAAGAAGATCCGGCCGAAGTGCTCCCTGTCGGGGAACACCTCGTCCTGCATCGGCAGGAAGGCGCCGCCGGAGTCGACGAGGTAGATGCACGGCAGGTCGTTCTCGGCCGCGATCGCCTGCGCGCGCAGGTGCTTCTTCACCGTGATCGGGTAGTACGTCCCGCCCTTGACGGTGGCGTCGTTAGCGACGACCAGGCAGTTGCGGCCCTGCACGCGACCGATGCCCGCGACGACGCCGGCCGACGGGACGGCGTAGTCGTCACCGTCCTTGCCGTACATGCCGTACGCCGCCAGCGGCGCCACCTCGAGGAACGGGCTCCCCGGGTCGAGCAGGCCGTCCACGCGGTCGCGCGGGAGCAGCTTGCCCCGGTCGGTGTGCTTGGTGCGGGCCGCCTCGCTGCCGCCCTGGCGGACCCGGGCGAGCCGCTCGCGCAGCTCGGCGCTCAGTTCCCGAAGGCTGGGCTCGTTGAGGCTGGGCTCGTTGAGGCTGGGCTCGCTCGCGGGGACCTCGGTGGTCGTCGTCTCGGACACGAGGGCTAGGTTAACGATCATTAACCTGTGGTGGCAACCCCCTACGGTGGGTGCGTGAAGCGCAGCCTCGCCGTCACCGCGGCCGTCCTCCTGACCGTCCTCACCAGCGGGTGCTCCGACAGCGACGAGCCGGACGACGCGCCGTCGGCGTCCGGCAGCCCGTCCGGCAGCCCGTCGAGCAGCGCATCGGGCAGCGCACCCGAGGGCTCGTCCGAGGGCAGCTCCACCGAGGGCGGCGCCGGCGAGGTCGAGAACGAGACCTATCCGCGCGGCGCCGACGTCGCCGCGTTCTGCGACGTGCTCGCCGAGATCGACGGCGCGATCGACGGGGCGCAGCCCGGCAGCGAGGAGGACTGGGAGCGGATCCTCTCGGCCTTCGAGGGCCTCGACGCGCTGGGTGTGCCCGACAACCTGCCCGAGAGCGCCGTGTCCGAGCTGGTGCACGTCGAGCTGCTCGTCCAGGCGAGCGGGTCGGTGGAGGAGTTCACCGCCGCCGTCCAGGACTCGCCGCCGCCGTCCGACACGGTGGACGGCTACATCGACGACAACTGCTGATCCCGCCCGCCCGGCCCTCAGCAGTCGAGCAGGCCGAACCCGTAGCCCCGCTCCTGGAGCCGGGTGATCACCTGCTCGAGGGCGGCGACGGTCTGGCTGCGGTCACCACCGCCGTCGTGCATCAGCACGAGCGCGCCGTCGTGGACCTGCGCCAGGACGCGGCGCACGATCCGGTCCGTGCCCGGCTTCGCCCAGTCCTCCGGGTCCACGTCCCACAGCACCGTGCGCTGGCCGCGGGCACCGATCACGTCGGCGACGCGCGGGTCGGTGGCGCCGTACGGCGGTCGCACGCACCGGGCCCGGCCCCCCAGCGCGGCGTCGGTCCGGTCGAGCTGGTCGCGGATCGCCCGGCTCCGCAGGTCGGTCAGCTTCGCGTGGCTCCACGTGTGGTTGCCGATGAGGTGGCCCTCGGCGCGGACCCGGGCGACGAGGTCCGGGTACGCCGCCACGTTCTGCCCCACCTCGAAGAAGACCGCGTGCACGCCGTGCCGGCGCAGGACGTCCAGCACCTGCGGCGTCCAGCGCGGGTCCGGGCCGTCGTCGAAGGTCAGGTAGACGGTGCCGCGCTTCCCGGCCCGCTCGGGCGGGCCGGCCGGTGCGGGCGGCGGGGTCTCCTCGGGCGGCGCGTCGGCCCTATCGCCGGGCCCGCGGTCGGGCGACGGGTCGACCTCCGCCGCGACGGGCGCCGCCTTCGCCGCTGCCGGGTCACCCACGACGTCCGAGGCGAGCCGCGGCAGCAGGCCGGCGACCATGGTGGTGAGCACCACGGCCACCAGGCCGACGACCACCCAGGCCGCGCTCCGACGTTGCCCCACTGACGACATCCCTGTTCCTCCTCGCTGCTTGCAGGAGGTGAGACGCCTGTCCGCCCCGGTTGGTTGTCGGATGTGGCACGTTCGACATGCCCTAGCCTGTCGCAATGGCCGAGTCCCGTCGTGAGCAGATCCTGGCCACAGCGGCGGACCTCTTCGCCGCGCGAGGCTTCCACGGGGTCTCGGTCGCCGAGCTCGGCGCCGCGTGCGGCATCTCCGGCCCCGCGCTCTACAAGCACTTCTCGTCCAAGCAGGCGATGCTGGCCGAGATGCTGACCTCGATCAGCGAGGAGCTGCTCGCGGTCGGCCGCGAGCGCGTCGCGGCCGGCGACGGCGACCCGGCCGCAGCGCTGCGCGGGCTGGTCGACTGGCACGTGCAGTTCGCGACGACGCAGCGAGCGCTGATCGTCGTACAGGACCGGGACTGGGAGTCGCTGCCCGAGGACGCCCGGGAGCAGGTACGCCGCCTGCAGCGCGCCTACATCACGCTGTGGGCCGACCAGCTCCGTGCCCTGCGCGACGACCTCGACAAGCCGAGCGCGCACGCCGCCGCCCAGGCCGCCTTCGGCCTCCTCAACTCCACCCCCCGCGCCGGCCACGGCATCCCCGACGTCCGGCTGCGCGAGCTGCTGGGCTCGATGGCGCTGGCCGCCCTCGGGGTCGCCACGCACCAACCGGAATTGTCGTGAATCCCCGGTCGGGACGACGAATTCGGTAGTTGCGCGGCGAACCAGGGGCGCCTCAGAAGCCGGGTTCGGTGCGCTCCAGGATCGGGGCGAGGTCGAGGCCGGCGGGCATCGTGCCGAACGCGCTGCCCCAGTCGCGGGCGAGGCGGGTGGCGCAGAAGGCGTCGGCGACGGCGGTGGGGGCGTTGCGGATCAGCAGGCCGGCCTGGAAGACGACCGCGATCTGCTCCACCAGCCGGCGGGCGCGCAGCTCGATGTCGTCGAACTGGGTGAGCTCCTTCTTCAGCGAGGTCACCGCGTCGTCGTACCGCTGGTCGCTGCCGAGGGCCAGCTCGGCCTCGGTGAAGAACGCGTCGAGCGACTCCGGCTCGCGGCCGATGGCGCGCAGCGCGTCGAGCGCGGCGACATTGCCGGAGCCCTCCCAGATGGAGAGCAGCGGCAGCTCGCGGTAGATCCGGGCCAGGTCGAAGTCCTCGATGTAGCCGTTGCCGCCCAGGCACTCGAGCGCCTCGTTGGCGAGGACCGGGCCGCGCTTGCAGACGTAGTACTTGGTCGCGGCGAGCGCGAGCCGGCGCAGCGCGCCCTCGCCTGCGTCGCCGTGGACCGCGCGGTCGTTGGCGCCGGCCAGCCGCATCATCGCGGTGGTCGCGGCCTCCGACTCGACGGCGAGGTCGGCGAGGACGTTGCGCATCAGCGGCTGGTCGATGAGCAGCTTGCCGAACGCGGCGCGGTGGCGGGCGTGGTGGGCGGCGTACACGAGCGCGGTCCGCATGCCCGACGCCGAGCCGATGACGCAGTCGAGACGGGTCATGTTCACCATCTCGACGATGGTCTTGACGCCCTTGCCCTCCTCGCCGACGAGCCAGCCGACGGCGTTGTCGTACTCGATCTCCGAGGACGCGTTGGACTTGTTGCCCAGCTTGTCCTTGAGCCGCATGAACCGGATCGGGTTGGCCTCGCCGCCGGGCAGCACGCGCGGCAGCAGGAAGCAGGACAGGCCGCCCGGCGCCTGGGCGAGGGTCAGGAACATGTCGGACATCGGTGCCGAGGTGAACCACTTGTGCCCGACGACCCGGTAGCTGCCGTCGGCCTGCGGGGTCGCGGTCGTGGTGTTGGCGCGGACGTCGGAGCCGCCCTGCTTCTCGGTCATCGACATGCCGGCGATCAGGCCGCGCTTGGTCTCCGGGTCGCGCAGGCCGAAGTCGTAGGCACGGTTGGTGAGCAGCGGCTCGAAGCGAGCGGCCAGCTCGGGGTTCGCCCGCAGGGCCGGTACGACGGCGTAGGTCATCGAGATCGGGCAGCCGTGGCCGGCGTCGACGTTCCAGGCGTAGAACTTCGCGGCGCGGGCGACGTGCGCGCCGGGACGGTCGTCGGCCCACGGGGCGGCATGGATGCCGTGGCTGACGGCGGTCTCCATGAGCTGGTGGTACGACGGCACGTACTCGACCTCGTCGATGCGGCGCCCGTAGCGGTCGTGCGTCAGCAGCCGCGGCGGCACCCGCTCGGCCAGGCGGCCCCAGTCCATCGCCTCCGGGGTGCCGGCGAGGCGGCCGACCTCGCGGATCTCCGGCAGCGCCCAGCCGGCGCCCTCGCGCTCGATGCCCTCGAGCAGGGCGGGGTCGGCGGAGGTGTCGTGGCCGACGAGCGGCGGGACCTGGTTGGTGACCTCGTGCGTGCTGCTCATCGCTCTCATCCCCTGTCGGTGGGCTGGTTCGTGACATTGCTGGTCCGCGGGCCGCCGTCGTCGTACGGCGCCCCGTCGCGCTCGCGGACCGCCTGCCGGAAGCCGGCCTCGGCGGCGCGCTGCTGGAAGGCGTAGCCCTCGCGGGTGTGGCGCGAGATCCCGTCGAAGACGGTGCTGATCATCTGGCTGTTCTGCACGCCCTGCGCGAGGAGCGCGGAGTTGAGGGCGAGCTTGACCATCATCAGCTGGTTGAGCGGCATCGCGGCGATCCGCTGCACCAGTGCCTCGGTGCGCTCCTCGAGGTCCTCGGGCTCGGGCGCCTCGATGGCGAGGCCCCACTCGACGGCCTCGCGCCCGGTGAGGGTGTCGCCGGTGAGCAGGAGCCGCTTGGCGCGCTGGTCGCCGAGCCGGTGCGCCCACAGGCCGGCGGACGGGACGCCCCACACGCGGGTGGGCGGGTAGCCGATCTTGGCATCGGCGGCGATCACGATCTGGTCGCAGTGCAGGGCGATGTCGGTGCCGCCGGCGACGCAGAAGCCGTGGATGCTCGCCACCGTGGGCTTGTCGGCGTGCAGCAGGCTCGCGAAGCCGCGGGTGAACCGGCTCATCATCGCGTAGTCGACCATCGGGTCCCACGTGCCGGCGGGATCGTGGTTGTGCATCTGGACGGTGGGGTCGAGGACGGTGCCCTCGCGGGGAGTCGCTCCCGTCATCTGCCCATCGAGGAGTCCTTCGGCAGAGGCGGCGAGGTCGTAGCCGCCGCAGAATCCCTTGCCGCGGCCGCTCAGCACGATCACGTGCACCCGCGGGTCGAGGTCGGCGCGCTCGACCGCATCGGCGAGCTCGACCGGGGTGTCGGGGGTGATCGAGTTGCCCTGCTCGGGGCGGTTGAAGGTCAGCCGCGCGACGCGGCCGTCGACCTCGTAGGTCAGCGTCCGGTAGGCCGGCACGTCGTCGCTGCGGGGAGCCGCCGAGCGGTACGGCGAGTCGGGGCCCTCGTGCGCGGGACGGCGCCAGCCGGCGGCATCGGTCATGACGGCGACGTTACATCTTTGGCGACGGTTGTGTCGAGATCTGTAGCGTGGCAGGATCCTGCGCGTGGTGGTCCTCGCTCCGCTCCCGGCGCGCTCGGTGGTGCTGAGCCTGCTGCTGGGGTCCCACCCCGACCGGATGGCGGCCGCCGACCTGGTCCGCGCCGGCGAGCACTTCGGCATCCCGGCCTCCACCACGCGCGTCGCGCTCACCCGGGCGGTGGCGGCCGGCGACCTGCACCGTGACGCCGGCGACTACCTGCTCGGCGAACGGCTCGCGGCACGCCAGCGCCGCCAGGACGAGGCGGTCCTCGACGCCGAGACCCCCTGGGACGGCGGGTGGGAGCTCGCGGTCGTGGTCGTCGCCGGCCGACCCGGCCCCGAGCGGGCCGCGCTGCGGGAGCGGCTGGCGTCGTACCGGCTGGCAGAGCTGCGCGAAGGCGTCTGGACCCGGCCCGCCAACCTGCGCCGCCCGCGGTCGTACGCCGACGACGCCGTCCTCAGCACCTTCACCGCCACCCCCGACGAGGACCCGGTCGCCCTCGCCGCCGGGCTCTGGGACCTGCGCGCCTGGGCCGCCTCCGGTCGGCAGCTGGTCGACCTCCTGGCGGTCACGACCGACCCGGCCCCGCGGCTCGCGGTCGCCGCGCAGGTCGTGCGCCACCTCGCCTCGGACCCCCTCCTCCCCGCCGCGCTGCTCCCCCGCGACTGGCCGGCGGCGGCGATGCGGGCGGCGTACGCGGACTACCAGGCGGAGCTGCGGGCGCTGGCGATCGGACGCTGACCGGTCCCGTGGCTGGTCGGCCTGCCCCGGGCCGGGGATGTAACACGCTGTCGGCCGAACTGGGCGGCGGTTGTCAGGGCCGACACGCCGTCTCCGGGCAGGAATTGTCCTGAGAATCGCCGGGTAGATCGGCGAACAGCGTGTTACATCAGCAGGCGGCGAGCGGCCGCGGCATCAGCCGCCAGCACCGTCGGCGTCGGCCTCGAACGCCTCGATCATCGCCCGCGCCCGGAGCGCCGCGTCGACGGCGAGCTCGACGTCGTCAGCCAGGTCGCCCACGCGCTCCTCACCGGGGGCCGTGCCGGACCCGCCGACGGCGTGGGCGTGGAGGGCGGCGAGCAGCGCCTCGCGGTCCAGGCCGCGCAGCGCGAGCAGGACGAGCGGGTCGGCGTCGACCAGCCAGCCGGCCTGCACCAGCACCGCGATCGCGTGCGGACAGGGGTCCAGGTAGTGGGGGCAGGTGCAGGTCGCCACCAGCTCGCCGCCGTACGGGAGCAGCTCGACGCCCACCTCCTCGGCGTGCTCGACGAGGTCGTGCGGCAGGTTGCCGGCGAGCAGCTCCGCGATCCGCCCGGACTCGGCGGCGACCGCCTCGACGAATGCGCGGCGGCCGTCCTCGTCGAGGACCGGAACCGCGACCTCGACCGTCCACGCGTCGTCGCCGTCGCGCACGGCGGCGACCAGGGCGCCGGTGTCGACGGTGATCCCGCCGACGTCGCCGCGGCGGGCGTGGGCACGGCCGGGGCGCAGCTCGGCATCGGAGTACGCCGCCTCCTCGGCCGCGCGCTGCCAGGCCTTGCCCCACCAGGTGCGGACCCCGCGGGGAGGCTGGGTACGACGCGCGTAGGTCGTGCGCATCAGTCGGCGTCCTGCTCGGTCTCGGCCGCCTCGGCGGCTTCGGCTGCCTCGCGCGCGGAGCGGCGCAGGGTGACCAGGTCGCGCAGCTCCTCGTTGCTCAGCTCGGTCAGCGCCGCGTCGCCGCGGGCCAGGACGGCGTCGGCGAGCTGGCGCTTGCGGGTGAGCAGCTGGGCGACCCGCTCCTCGATGGTGCCCTGGGTGATCATCCGGTGCACCTGCACCGGCTTGGTCTGCCCGATCCGGTAGGCGCGGTCGGTCGCCTGCTCCTCGACGGCGGGGTTCCACCAGCGATCGACGTGGATGACGTGGTCGGCACGGGTGAGGTTGAGGCCCGTGCCACCGGCCTTGAGGGAGAGCAGGAACACCGGCACGCCGTGCTCGTCGTCGGCGGCCTGGAAGCGGCGCACCATGGCCTCGCGCTGCGCGACGGGCGTGCCGCCGTGGAGGAACTGGTGGGGCACGCCCGCCGCCGAGAGGTGCTGCTCGATCAGGCGGGCCATGGCGACGTACTGGGTGAAGACGAGCACCGCACCGCCCTCGGCGAGGACGGTGGCGACCAGCTCGTCGAGCAGCTCGAGCTTCTCCGAGCGTCCCTGCAGGCGCACCGCTCCGGACCCGCCGGCAGCGCGGCGGGAGGAAGTCGCCACGAGCTTGCTCGCCCCTGACGCCGGAGACGCGCTCGGCTCCAAATTCTGGCGTAGGAACTGCGCGGGGTGGTTGCAGATCTGCTTGAGGCCGGTGAGCAGCGCGAGCACCAGGCCGCGGCGGGTCTCGGGGTCGGCGCGCTCGATGCGCTCCATCGAGTCGCGCACGAACGCCTCGTAGAGCACCACCTGCTCGCGGGTCAGCCCAAGCAGGTGGTCGGTCTCGGTCTTGGGTGGCAGCTCCGGCGCGATGCCCGGGTCGGACTTGCGGCGGCGCAGCAGGAACGGCCCGATCAGGTCGGCGAACTGGCGCGCCTTCGTCGGCTCCGTGCCGGACTCGATCGGGGCGCCCCACACCCGCCGGAACGCCTGGCGGCTGCCGAGCAGGCCCGGCACGCACCAGTCGAGGATCGACCACAGCTCGGTGAGGTCGTTCTCGACCGGGGTGCCGGTCAGGGCGACCCGGGCGCGGTTGGGCAGCTGGCGCAGGGCGCGGGCGGTCGTCGTCCGGGAGTTCTTGACGTGCTGCGCCTCGTCGGCCACGACGAGGTCCCACTCGACGGCGGCGAGGGTGGCGGCGTCGCGGCGGAGGGTGCCGTACGTCGTCAGGACGAACCCCCCGCGGAGGTCGTCGAGCGAGCGCGACCCGCCGTGGAAGCGGCGCACGGCGACGCCGGGCGCGAAGCGGTGCACCTCGCTCTCCCAGTTGCCGAGCAGACTGGCCGGGCACACGACGAGGGTCGGCGCGTCACCGGTGAGGCCGGCCGACCGGCGGTGCAGGTGGAGCGCGATCAGGGTGATCGTCTTGCCGAGGCCCATGTCGTCGGCCAGGCAGGCGCCGAGCCCGAGGCCGGTCAGGTCGGCCAGCCAGGTCAGCCCGTGGCGTTGGTAGTCGCGCAGCCGGGCATCGAGCCCGGGCGGCTCCCGAAGGGGCTCGCGGGTCGCCGCGGCGAGGACCTGCTCGCGCACCCGGAGCAGGCTCGCTCCGACGATGACCTCGGCCGTGCCGGGGTCCTCGTCGGCGGCGGGAACCTCGGTGGTGCCGGTCAGCGCCGCGGCGAGCGCCTGGGCACCGGTGGCCTTGCGGATCAGCCGCTTGCGGGCCCGCAGCGCGGTGGTCGGGTCGACGATCGTCCACGCCCCGCGCAGCTTGACGACCGGGCTCGCGGCACGCGCCAGCTCGGCCATCTCCTCGTCGGTCAGGGGCTCGCCGTGCAGCGCGACCTGCCACGAGAACGCGAACAGCCCCTCGGCCGAGAACGGGCTCTCCTGCAGCGGCAGCTCGGGGTTGCGCGGCCCCGGGTCGCCCTTGTCGCGCTGCCGGTCGAGGACCGCACGGGTGGTGAGCTCGGGGCCGAGGGCGCGCGGCCAGTGCACGTCGACGCCGATCTCGCGCAGGGCGCCGACCTGGGTGAGCAGGCTGGAGATCTCGTCGCCGTCGAGGGTCAGCTGGTCGGGCACGGCCAGGCCGAGGAAGCGGTCGGCCACCGGCCACACGTCGGCCGCGCCACGCAACGCGATGCTCGCGTGGATCCTCGCCCGCGGCCCGAAGCCGTGCTCCTCCTCGGAGCCCGTCCACAGCACCGCCGCGTCACAGACGTGCAGCGGGTCCCGCTCGTCGTGGACCTGCAGCACGACGCGGACCGAGCCCGCGACCAGCTCCTCCTCGTCGGCCTCGACGCGGAGCGAGACCCGCACCAGCTCGGGCAGGTCGGCGACGCGCTTGCGGCTGCGGGCCGCCTCCTCCTCGCGGGCCGTGCGCTCGGCGAGCCGGCGGCGGACCCGGTCGGCGAAGTCATCGGGCCCGCGCCCGGGCTCGTCGCTGCCGGCGTCCGGCGCGGACGTCGTGCGACGGGTGGCGGTCCGCACCGCCGGGGCCGCGCGGGGCATCGCGTCGGCGACGGCGTCGAGCACCCGGCGGACCAGCCCCGCCGCCTCGTCGGCGCCCAGGTCGTCGTGCGCGCGGGCGGCGGCCAGGCGTCGTACGGCGTCGTGGTCGCGGTCGTCGAGGCCGTCGACCCGCCATCCCGCGCGCCCGTCACCGCTCGTCGGCGCCACCTTGCCGGCGGCGACCAGCCGGAGCCCGAGCAGCGCGGCGCCGCTGAGCAGGGCGACGCTCGGGTGCGCGTCGTCCGCGGTGTGGGCGCGGCTCAGCACGGGCAGCGCGGCGCGGACCGGGAGGGCGACCGTGCGGCGCGCCGGCACCGCGTCGGTGAACTCGATCAGCGGCTCGCCCTCGTCACCGGACCGGAAGGTCGCCGGGCCGGAGACGGGAACGAAGCT
Source organism: Nocardioides sp. SRI_004 (assembly GCF_057586415.1). Taxonomy (NCBI): domain Bacteria; kingdom Bacillati; phylum Actinomycetota; class Actinomycetes; order Propionibacteriales; family Nocardioidaceae; genus Nocardioides; species Nocardioides sp. SRI_004. Next base: position 38,390 of record NZ_JBYCZV010000020.1, on the reverse strand, counting down.
CACACGGGGACGTTAACGGGTGGGTCAGACAGAGGGGTCCGGGCTCAGCTCGTTGGCCGTACGACGACCGCGGAGCCGCGCGAGGACGACCCCGCCCAGGAGCACCACACCACCGGCGCCGGCCAGGACGCCCGCCCACACCGACGGGTGCTCGGCCGCGAGCGCCGCGGTGGCGAGCGGGACGAGGATCGCCGGCGCGGCGATGGCGAGGATGGTGAAGCCGGAGTGGTTGGAGACCGCGGCGGCCAGGGCCCACAGGACCGTGAGTACGGCGGCGAAGGCCAGCACCCACCACACGTCGCTCTCGTGGAAGGTGACGGCGAACCAGCCAGGGCCCCCGTCGGCACCGTCGGGTCCGCCGGGCTCCTCGCCGAAGCCGCCCACCGCGCCGAAGAAGAACGGGACGAAGTAGCGCGCCGCGATGAAGCTCAGCATGATCCCGACCAGCCCGACCAACCCGAAGACCCCCACGACCACGCCGGTGACCGCCCGGCTGGGCAGCGCCCACCCGAGCAGCGTCACCACGACGACGAAGACCGAGACCAGGACCGCGCCGGTGACCTCCGGGTGCCCGTCGCCGATGCTGTCGGCGACGAAGTCGTCGAACGCGAGGCCGTAGATCAGCGCCAGACCGGCGATCGCGACCACCACGAAGGCGGCGCGGCGTGCGGCGACGTACCCGATCGCGGCGAGCACCACGACCACGGAGCCGATGAGGTAGCCGACCCAGTTGCCGTCGTCGTCGATCCCGATGCCGATGCAGACCGCGACGCCGAGGATGCCGACGACGCCCGGCCAGGTGACGACGTCCTCGCGCGCCCGGCCGCCGGTCTTCCTGCTGGACAGCGCGCCGAGGAGCGCGATCGCGAGCAGGCCACCGGTGGCCGCGAGGGCGATGCCGTAGTTGGACCAGTCCAGGTCGCCGTCGCTGCGCGCCCGGACCGCCGCGATGACGACGGCCGCGGCGAGCAGGCCGGTGCCGATCGCGACGACCGCGCCGGTGAACCCGGCCCGCGAGGCGCGCATCGGGAACTCCGGCTCGGTCGGGCCGCCTGGCTGCGCCGGGGGCTCCCCGGCGAAGCCGCCGAGCGGGATGCCGTCGTTGCCGGTGGGGATCGCGGTCGTCACCGGCGAGGCCGGCGCGAACTCCGTGGACGGGGCGTCCGCGGGCGTCATGGTCGGCGGGGGCGGCGGCGGGCCGTCCGCGCGCAGCGGCTGGGTCTCCCCCGGGTCGCCGGCGCTGTCGCCGGCGCTGTCCCCGTCGTCCCCGTCACCGTCGTAGAAGGCGTCCGCCGGGGGCTGCGGGTCGCGGGGGCGCATCACCGTCCTGTCCGGCTCGAACGGCGGCGGGGTGTCGCTGCTGCCGGCTGCCGGCTGGTCCGGGGACGGGGAGTCGTCGGTCATACCGGCCAATCTAGGCCCGCGAACGCCCGGATCCGGGGAGGCTCAGACCACCAGCCGCCCGGTGATGGGCGGCAGGTCGGCGAGGGTGACGATGCCGGGATCGGCCGCGACGACGTACGGGACCGCATTGGTCACGGGCAGCGCCGTGTAGATCATGCCGAGCCCCATGAAGCCGGGCTCGGTCCAGTCCTCCGGCGGCAGGCAGTGCAGGACGGTACGCATGTTGGGGCGGCCGAAGACCTGGATGACGTGGCCGTGCGCGAGCGGCTTCGGCGGGGTGACATGGCTGCCCATCGTCCAGTTGAAGCCCACGCTGACGACATTGCGCTCGCCCACCCAGCCGCGGTGGTAGCCCATCACGCCGCCGACGGTTCCTGCCGGGATCGTCATGAAGCCGAGGTCGGAGTCGCCCGTCGCGGGGGTGAAGGTGACGTCGAAGGTCATCCGGTCCAGCTGGACGCCGAGGGCGTCGGCCATCATCGCCGCCGACTCGGCGAAGACCTCGCTCTCGCGACGCACCGACTCCGCGAGGCCGGGGGTGTCCGGGTCCTGCGAGAAGCCCATCGCGATCTGGGTGCCGGCCGACTCGTACGTCGAGCAGTCGACCGACTCGGTGATCCGGATCTCGTCCACCCGGTCGCACGAGCCGCTGAGCACCATCCCCACCAGGTTGGTCATGCCCGGGTGCGCCCCACTGCCGAAGATCGTCGACCGCCCCTGCTCGCAGGCCTTCTCGATCCGGGCCCGGTCGTCCGGGGTCTGCTTGCCGCCCGTGATCCAGGCGGCGCTGGTGCACACGTTGATCCCGGCCTCGAGCAAGCGGACCAGCTCGTCGACGTCGGGCCAGAGCGGGTTGTAGCAGCACGCGTCGGGCTGCAACGCGAGCAGCGCGTCGACGTCGTCGGTGGCGATCACCCCCGTCGGCTCGGGCCAGCCGCACAGCTCGGCCGCGTCCTTGCCGACCTTCTCAGCGCCGTGGGCGTAGACGCCGACGAGCTCCATGTCCGGCCGGGCGAGGATCGCGTACGCCGACCTGCTGCCGATGTTGCCGGTGGTCCACTGGATCACGCGGAGGGGACGGTCGAACCGGGGGGCGCTCATGGCGCGAGGGTAGAACGCGTTCTAGTTCGTGTCGAGGACCGTTGTCGAGCCTGGACGACGAAACTCACGCCTGGACGATGAAACTTCGTCGTCCAACCATGAGTTTCACCGGCCGGCCGGTGAAACTCCCACCCACCCGCTCACCCGCTCGTCGCCAGCACCAGCGGTACGACGCCCGCCGCTCCGGCGTCGTACAACGCCACCACGGCGAGCGTCATCGACCACCCGGTCACCGTGCGGTCGTCGACCAGGAGCACCCGGGCCCCGTCGACCGTGGCGTGCTCGTCGAGGCGGAGGGCGCAGCGGCGCTGGACGGCGGCGACCCGCTGGGCGGAGTTGGTGGCGCCGCGGTCGGGACCCACGGTCGGGTCGACGACCGCCCACCGCCCGACGACCGGCACCTGCAGGAACCGCGACAGCCCGGCGGCGAGGTCGGCGGTGAGCTGGGGGCGCTGCTCGGACTCGGCGACGACGATCGCGTCGACCTCGGGCCGCCAGTCCTGCAGCATGCCGACCATCGCCCGGGCTATGCCGTCGGGCACCGGGCCGTCCTCGGCACCGGCCGCGAAGAGCGCGCGCAGCGCGGGCCCGTGGCCCAGGTCGGTGAACCGGGCGATCGCACGGCCCTCCTCGGCGGGCGGGTTGATCTTGCCGGAGAGGCCGATGCCGATCGCGGCCATGCCCGTGGGCCACAGCTTGCGCGGCTCGATCGGCACGCCGGGGCGGGCGAGCCGGTCGGCAGCCTGCGAGACCGCCTCCGTCGACACCTCGGCGGACAGGGTCAGGCCGCCGCAGTTGTCGCACCGTCCGCAGCGCCAGCCCGGGTCGGCGAGGACCTCGGGGTCGTCGAGCTGGCGGCGGAGGTAGAGCATGCGGCACTCCTCGCTCATGAGGTAGTCGAGCATCGCCCGCTGCTCGACCTCGCGCGCGGCGGCGACGCGGGCGTAGCGCTCCGCGTCGTAGTCCCACGGCCGGCCGGTCGACTCCCAGCCGCCGCGCACCCGCCGGACCGCGCCGTCGACGTCGAGCACCTTGAGCATCGTCTCCAGGCGGTTGCGGGACAGGTCGACGCGCGGCTCGAGCGCGGCCGTGCTCAGTGGTCGGCCCTCCTCCGCCAGGGCGGCCAGGGTCTCGCGGACCAGCTCCTCGCGCGGGAAGGCGAGCGAGGCGAAGTAGGCCCAGATGTCGCGGTCCTCGATCGCCGGCAGCAGCACCACGGACGCGCCCTCGGGCGGCAGGTCGCCGCCGCGACCCGCGCGGCCGACCTGCTGGTAGTAGGCCACCGGGCTGTTGGGCGCCCCGAGGTTGACCACGAACCCGAGCGAGGCGTCGAAGCCCATCCCGAGCGCGCTGGTCGCGACGAGCGCCTTGACCTCGCCGTCGATCAGCGCCTGCTCGAGGGCCAGCCGCTCGGTCTGCTCCGTCTGCCCCGAGTACGCCGCCACCGCGTGGCCACGACTGCGCAGGTAGTCGGCCACCTCCTGGGTCGCGGCGACCGTCAGGCAGTAGACGATGCCGCTGCCGAGCTGCTCGGAGAGGTGGTCGGCCAGCCACGCGAGCCGCTGCTCGGCGGTCTTCAGGCGCACCACGCCGAGCCGCAGCGACTCGCGGTCGAGCGATCCCCTGAGCACGAGTGTGTCCGCTCCGAGCTGCTCCGAGACGTCGTCGGTGACCCGCTGGTTGGCGGTCGCCGTCGTGGCCAGCACGGGGATGCCCGCCGGCAGGTCCTGCAGGAGGGTGCGGATCCGGCGGTAGTCGGGGCGGAAGTCGTGCCCCCAGTCGGAGATGCAGTGCGCCTCGTCGACGACGAGCAGCCCGCAGGTCGCGGCCAGCCGGGGCAGCACCTCGTCGCGGAAGCCGGGGTTGTTGAGCCGCTCGGGGCTCACCAGCAGGACGTCGACCTGGCCGTCGCCGATCTCGGCGTGCAGCTGGTCCCACTGCTCCACGTTGGTGGAGTTGACCGTGACCGCACGGATGCCGGCGCGCTCGGCCGCCGCGATCTGGTTGCGCATCAGCGCGAGGAGCGGGGAGATGATCACCGTCGGCCCGCTCCCCTGCTCGCGCAGCAGCAGGGTCGCCACGAAGTAGACCGCCGACTTGCCCCATCCGGTGCGCTGCACCACCAGCGCCCGGCGCCGGTCGACGACCAGCGCGGCGATGGCGGCCCACTGGTCGTCGTACAGGCGCGCGTCGGGACGGCCGACCAGGGCGCGGAGGTGCTCCTCGGCGCGGTCGCGGGTGGCCGTGGACGCGGCTTCGGTGGTCATGGCTCGTGTCTACCAGCGGAGCCCGACACTCCCCGAACCCCTGTCCACAGATCCGATGGTCGGCGACTTTTCGGGATTTCGCGCACACGACCCGACCGGCCCGCTAATGTCTTCCTTGCAACCGCTGGTGACCCGAGACGCCAGCGGTTGCACCTATTTCCGGGCAGATCTGCGGACAGGTCGACGGGCAGGACAGCAGGCATGGAATCCCACCCGGCCGGACATCATGGGCCCATGACCACGGGCGAGCAGGACTACACCACCTACACCCCGCCCGTCGCCGTCGAGGCCGAGCCGACGCCCCGGAAGACGCCGGCAGCCGACCCCGAGCCCGTGGCGTGGCTGCTCTGGCCGGCCCGGGTCGTCGCCTTCTGCGTCGTCCTGCCCGTCCGCGCCGTGTGGGAGGTGCTGCGCGGCGCGGCGCTGGAGAGGGCCTTCGGCGCCCTCGGTCGCGCCCTCCTCGCGGTTCTCCGACCCGTCACCACCGTCCTCCTCGCTCCGCTGCGCTGGATCGGCCGCGCGCTGCTCCCTCCCCTGGCGGCCGCCGTGGGCGCCGTCCTCGCCTGGCTGGTCGACCGCCTCCTCCGGCCGGTGACGCGCGCCCTCGCGCACGCCCTGCGCCTGCTGGGCCGTGGCCTCGGCGCCGCGTGGAGGGCCGTCACCGGCGCGATCGCCGCGGTCGTCTCGGCGATCGGCCGCGGGCTCCGGGCGCTCGGCCGCGGCGTCGGCAGGATCCTGCGGGCACTGGTCGTCCGGCCCCTCGAGGTCGTCCTCGGCCTGCTCGCGGCCGGGACCGGCCTGCTGGCCCGGGCCCTGGCCGCACCCCTCCAGCTGATCTGGCGCGCGGTCCTCAAGCCCGTCGGTACCGCCCTCGTGGTCGCGGTCGTCGCGCTCGTCATGGGGGTGGGCCGCTTCCTCCTCCAGCCGCTGCTGCGCGCGATCGGCGCGGTGCTGCGGGGCGCCGGCGACGTCATCGGGTGGGCGTGGCACGCGGCCGGCCGCGTCCTCGCCCTCCTCGGCCGGGCCCTCGTCTGGCCCTTCGTGTGGCTCTACCGCCGCGTCCTCACGCCGCTCGGGCATGCGATCCGCGGCCTCTGGCGCGCGGTCGTCCTCGCTCCCTGGCGCGCCGTCCGTCGTACGACGTCAGCGGCTCTCGCCGCGGTGCGGGCATCGGTCCGCGACGCGCGCCGGCACGTCGCCGACCAGGTCCGGCGTGCGGTCGGCCGACCGCCCCGCTGACCCCGCTCCGCGCTGGGCGCCGACTCAGGCCTCCGCGGCCCGACCCGCCCACCAGGTCCGCGCGAGGTCGAACCGGGAGCCGACGTCCCAGCGGACCAGGATGTCGGCGACGTGCTTCTCGACGCCCTTGACCGAGATGCCGATCTCCGCGGCGACCTGCCTGTTGGTCCGGCCGGCGGCGACCAGGGCGGCCACCTCCTCCTGCCGGGGGCTCAGGGTCGGCCGGGCCGCCGGCTCCACGGCATCGACGCCGACGGCGGCGAGCAGGCCGACGCGGGTCGCGACGCCGAATGCGCACAGCACCCGCGAGACGTGGGCGCGGACCGTGCCCGGCGAGAGGAACAGCGCCGCCGCGATCTCCTCGACGTCCTGGCCGGCGAGCACCGCGCGCGCGACCTCGGCCTCCCGCGCGGACAGCACGGCCCAGCCGCCGCCGGCGATCGGCGGCAACCGCCGGCCCGACGCGGCGAGGGCGGCGCCGGCCGAGCGTCGTACGGCGGCGTGGCCGGTCGCATCGCTCCCGGTGACGAGGTCGCGCAGCCGCCGGGACGCGGCGCCGACCTCACGGCGGGCCAGCTCGGCCCGGGCGACGAGGATCTCGCCCTCCGCCACCTCGAACTGGCGGCCGTCGTCGGCCGAGACCTCGACGCTGCGCGTCGCCAGCTCCACGGCGGCGTCGGCGTCGCCCGCGGCGAGGGCGTGGCGGGCCCGGGCACGCAGCACGACGGTGTCGGCGATCGGGTGACCCGCGAGCTCCTCCAGCCCGGCGAGCCAGGCCGCCGCGGCCTCGAGGTCCTGGCCGTCGAGCGCCGCCGTCAGCAGGATCTCCAGCCCGAGCGCGCGGTCGATGATCGTGCAGCGGCTGAGCCCCTCGTCGGCGCCCGCGCGCAGGGTCATCACGGCGGCCGTCGCGGTGTCGCCGACGGCCATCGCGCTGTAGGCCAGCAGCATCAGCACGCCGCGGTCCACGAAGTCGCGAGGCGTCTCCGGCACGTGGGAGGCCACGGCGAGGGACGCCGCGACACCGTCGCCGTCGCCGCCGTACCCCTGGACCAGCGCCACCACCGACCCGACCAGCGTCTCGAGCCGGCTGCCCGGCACGACCGCGGCCAGCATCGGCTCGACCAGCGCCATGGCGTCGTCCACCCGACCCGAGAAGGCAGCGACCCGGACCTGGCAGACCACCATCAGGACGGCGAACGGATGACCCGACCAGACGTCGGCAGGCACCGGCGGCTCAGCGAGGACCGCGCCCGTGTCCTCCATGCGCACCGCGACCATCGCGGCCTCGGCGACGACATAGCGCGTCCCCGCCCACCAGCGTTCGCGGAGGTCGGCGGCGGCGACGAGGTCGCGGGCCGTGCTCCAGGCCTCGCCGGGATCCGCCTCGACGTCGCCGTCGGCGGCGAGGGCCACGGCGGCGGCACAGATCGCCGTGGCCTCGTCGTCGGCCGCCGCGGCGAGCCCGGCCCGCGCGTACGCCGTCGCGTCGGCGAAGTCACCGAGCCAGAACCCCGCCAGCGCGGCCAGGCCCAGGGCCGCCGGGTCGTCGTCCTGCTCCCAGGCCGCGAGGCAGGCGCTGACCGCGGTCTCCGGGGTGCCCTCGGCGAGGTGCCGCAGCACGTCCCCCATCAGCCCCGAGCGGTCCATGTCCCTCAAATTGCCATGCCATCGGGCGGGTGTCTGCGACCTGGTGTCCTCAATTACGACAAATCACCATCGCGCGGAGACCCCGGCAGTCGCGATATTCGTGGTCCGGTGGGCGGTCTCGCCTCGGGCAACCGCAATTGTGGGGATTGCGGTGGAGCCCGGTGGCGAACCAGCCCCCGGCCACCGGCCCTCAGTCGTCGCGCCAGCTCTCGTTGACGAGGTCGGCCTCGACGTTGCCGCGCAGGTCGGTCCACAGGACGACGCCACCGTGGTCGACCTCGTCCACCTTCAGGTAGATCCAGTGCCCACCGTCGGCGACCGGCCGCACGACGTGCGCACGGCTGGCGCTGATGTCCCCGTCGCTGCGGTCGCGCGCCTCCTCGTCGACGGCCACCAGGACCGCAGGGTCGAGGGAGGTCAGGTCGAAGGGCACCCGGTCGCCGGGATCCTCGGCCGACCACTTCGCGAGCCGCTCGCCGTCCCAGCGCCACAGCTCGGCGAGGTCGCCCGCCTGCTCCGGGGGCACCGACATCCGGATCGCGTCGTCGCCCTCGAACCACACGTCGAGGACCTGGGTCGAGCCGGTCCTCGCCTCGAGCGCGGCTGCGACCTCGGCGAGGCCGCGCCCGGTGACGATCGGGACGTGGACCTTCTCGCGGGGGTACGGGTCGGGGGCGTCCTCGCCGCGCGTGGCGTAGAGGAAGCCACCCGTGGCGATCGCGACGCCGCCGACCACGCACGCAGCGACCTGTCCACGGCTCAGCGGCGAGCGGGCCCGTACGACGGCCGGCGGGTCGCCGGCGAGCGGGCGCCCGTCGCGGCCGCGGCTCTCCCGCTCGACCTCGTCGGCGACGGGTCGGCGGTAGGTCCGCCAGCGCGGCTTCGGCGCCGGCCGGTCCTCCCGAGACTGCTGGCTCACCCGGCGATCACCAGATGCGGACCCGGTCACCCGGCTCGAGCCAGAGGCCGTCGCCGGGCGCGGTGCCGAAGACCTCGTGGAACTCGTCGAGGTTGCGCACGATGTTGGCGCGGAACTCGGGCGGGCTGTGCGGGTCGATCGTGAGGTACTGCTGCTCCTGCTCGAGGCGCCGCTTGGTCCGCCACACGTAGGCCCAGTTGAAGAAGAGCTTCTCGCGGTCCTCGACGCTCGCCTCGCCGCCCTGCGCGATGAGGAAGGCGGTGTGGGCGATGGTCAGGCCGCCGAGGTCGCCGATGTTCTCGCCGACGGTGAGCGCGCCGTTGACCTTCTCGTCGGGCAGGTTGCGCGGCGAGAAGCCGTCGTACTGCTCGACGAGCGCCTTCGACTTCACCTCGAAGGCGGCCTTGTCGTCGGGGGTCCACCAGTCGTTGAGGTTGCCCTCGCCGTCGTACTGGGCGCCCTGGTCGTCGAAGCCGTGGCCGACCTCGTGACCGATGACGGCGCCGATGCCGCCGTAGTTCTCGGCCGGCAGCGCGTCCGGGCTGAAGAACGGCTTCTGCAGGATGCCCGCGGGGAAGCAGATCTCGTTGGTCCCGGGGTTGTAGTAGGCGTTGACCGTCTGCGGCAGCATGAACCACTCGTCGCGGTCGACCGGCGCGCCGATCTTGGCGAGCTGGCGGTCGGTCTCGAAGCCCGCCGCGGACTGCGCGTTGGCGACCAGGTCGTCGGGCACGACCACCAGCGCGCTGTAGTCGCGGAAGCGCACCGGGTAGCCGATCTTGGGCCGGAAGGTGTCGAGCTTCTCGTAGGCCCGCTCCTTCGTCTCCTCGGTCATCCAGTCGAGCTTGCTGATGGACTGGCGGTACGCCGCCAGCAGGTTGGCGACCAGCTCGTCCATCATCGCCTTCGACGACGGCGGGAAGTGCCGGGCGACGTACTCCTTGCCGACGGCCTCGCCCATCGCGCCCTCGACGAAGGACACCGCGCGCTTCCAGCGCGCCCGCAGCTCGGGCGTGCCGGACAGCGTGCGGCCGTAGAAGTCGAAGTTGGTCTGCACGAAGTCGTCGGAGAGGTACGGCGCGGCGGAGCGCAGCACGCGCGAGAGGAACCAGTCGCGCCAGGCCTCGATCGGCGTGGCCTCGAGGACGCCCGACAGGTGCTGGAGGTACGACGGCTGGCGGACCACGACCTCCGCGATCGTCGCCTGCGGGCCGCTCAGGTGGCCGCCGAGGTTGGTGATGTAGGCGTCCCAGTCGAAGCCCGGGCACAGCGCCTTGAGCTCGTCGGCGGTCAGCCGGTTGTAGGTCTTCTGGACGTCGCGCGTCTCGGCCCGCTCCCAGTGGCCCTTGGCGAGGTCGGTGTCGAGCTCGAGGATCCGCTGCGCCGCACCGGCCGGGTCCTCGTGGCCGCCGAGGGTCAGCAGGCGGGTGAGGTAGGCGACATAGGCGTCGCGGACCTCCGCGAACTTCTCCTCGCGGTAGTAGGACTCGTCCGGCAGCCCCAGGCCGCCCTGGACCACGTGGAAGAGGTAGCGGTCGGACTGGCGGTCGTCGGTGTCGACGTACGAGCCGAACAGGCCGTAGCCGCCGATCCGCTCGAACTCGCCGAGGAAGGCGGCGACGTCGCGCACGTCGCGCAGCCCGGCAACGGCGTCGACCAGCGGCTGCGCCGGGGCCAGGCCGGCGGCCTCGACCCGGTCGGTGTCCATGAAGGAGTTGTAGAGGTCGGCGATCTTGCGGGCGTCCTCGTCACCGTCGCCGGACGCGGCGAGCTCGGTGATGATCGCCCGCACGTCCTCCTCGGCCTGGTCGGCGAGCTGGACGAACGGGCCCCAGCTGGACCGGTCCGAGGGGATCTCCGCGTCGCGGAGCCAGGTGCCGTTGACGTGGCCGAACAGGTCGTCCTGCGGGCGGATGGCGGGGTCCATGCCGGGACGGGCGTCGTCGAGGATGCTCACGGGATCGAGCCTAGGACCCGGGTCAATCACCGGCTCCAGCTGGTCGGCCGGGCTGGTCGGCCGGGCTGGCCGGTCGGTCGGACACGCCGGGACCTTGGGCCCATTTCCCCGCTCCGCGCTCATCCGGGTACGCCGCCGGGCCGATCCGCCAGCCATGGCAAGACTCCTGGGGCTGGTGCCCTGCATCGTGCTGGGCCTCGTGCTCGCCGCGCTGCCCGCCCCCTCCGAGGCCGCGTCCACGGCGGGGGTGCAGGACGTCGTACCGACGCGGGTGCTGGTGCAGCGGCTGCTCGAGGACCGGGTGCTCGCGCTGACCAACGTCGAGCGCCGCCGCCACGGCTGCCCATCGCTGCGGGCGAACACCTACCTGCGCAAGTCGGCGCGGGGCCACACGGTGACCATGGCGCTGCACGACCTGATGTCCCACCAGCTGCCCGGCGAGCCGTACTTCAGCAAGCGGATCACGCGCGCCGGCTACCGCAACTGGAGCCTGGTCGCGGAGAACGTCGCCCGCGGCTTCAGCGGTCCCGCGGCCGTGGTCCGGGCATGGATGGCCAGCCCCAGCCACCGCCGCAACATCCTCAACTGCCGGCTGCGCGACCTGGGCGTCGGCGTGGTCCTCGACGGGGGCCAGCTGTGGTGGACCCAGAACTTCGGACGGAAGTGGTGAGCGTGCACGACACCCCTGCGACCGGATCCGGCCTCGCGACCGCGGACGCGGTCCGGACGCCGCGTAACGCTAGTCAGTTCGGACTAGTGAATGGCGGACGGAGCATCGATGTGACGACCTCCCCGACTCACGGACCATCGTTGTCATGAACCGGGGGATTCAGAAGCTCTTCATCGCTGCCATCGTCGTCCTGGCCGCCGCTGTCGCGGCCAGCGCCACGCCGGCAGCCACGGCCACCACCGTGACGTCCACGCAGCTGCGGGGTGCGTCGCTCACGCTGACGGTCAACAACATCCTGGAGAACACGGTGGTGGTGCTGACCAACACGCAGCGCGCACTCGCCGGCTGCCGGCCGCTCAAGGTCAACAGCGACCTGCGCCAGGCAGCCCGCACCCACTCCAAGAAGATGGCGGCCGCCAGCACCATGTCGCACCAACTCCCCGGCGAGCTGAGCCTGGGCCGCCGGATCACCCAGACCGGGTACGTCGGCTGGACCCGCGTCGCCGAGAACATCGCCGCCGGCTACACGACCGCCGGCTCCGTGACCCGCGCCTGGTGGGCGAGCGCCAGCCACAAGCGCAACATCACCGACTGCACGCTGCGCGAGGTCGGCGTGGGCGTGGTGTTCAACGGCCTGCGGATGTACTGGACCGTCGACTTCGGCCGCCGCTGACCGAGCGGTCCGTGCCCGGGTGGTTGACACCGCCACCATGATGAGCCCCGTGCGCCCCACCGCTCTCGGGACCTTGATGAACAAGTCCAAGCTCTCGCACGCTGAGCCCCGATCCCTTGGACTTGCTCCTCTCGTGGTCCTGGCCGCCCTGGCCGGCCTGCTCGCCGGCCCCGCCACGCCCTCCGCCGTCGCGTCCGAGGCGACCACCGGCCCCACACCGACCCGGTCGACGCTGACGCTGACGATGGAGGGCGACGCCATGAAGGCCATCAACCGGGCCCGGATGCAGTCCGGCTGTCCGACGCTGAAGGTCACCACCGCACTACGGGTCTCCGCCCGCCGCCACAGCGCCCGGATGGCCCGCCAGGGCACGTTGAGCCACCGGGTGGCCGGCGAGGCGACGCTGTCGCGCAGGGTGGCCGACTCCGGGTACGCCGGCGCGAGCATGCTCGGCGAGGTCATCGCTCTCGGCCCGACCACCGGTTCCGCGGTCGTGCGGATGTGGCTGGCCAGCTCGCTGCACCGCGGCATCCTGCTGGACTGCCGCTACCGCGACTTCGGCGCGGGCGTGGTCCGGGGCGGCAACGGCCGCTACTGGTGGACCGTGGACCTCGGCCGGCGCTGAGGGGACGACCGGGGGTCTCGTGACGGTCGCTGCGCGACCTCCTCGACCACCGCGTGCGTCAGTCGCGGATGCGGACGACCGACTTGCCGAGCGTCGCCCGCGCGTCCATGTCGAGCAGCGCCTGGCCGAACCCGTCGATCGGGTAGACCTTGCCGATCGGCGGCTTCACGACGCCCGCCTCGATCATCGGCACCAGCTGCGCCCACTGCCGGGCCATGTAGCCCGGGTTGGCGAAGGCGTACGCGCCCCACCCGACGCCGCGGACGTCCGCGTTGTTGAGCAGCAGCCGGTTGACCTTGACCTCCGGGATGCCCTCGCCCGCGGCGAACCCGACCACCAGCAGGCGGCCCAGGGGTGCCAGGGAGCGCAGCGAGTCGGTGAACAGCGAGCCGCCGACGACGTCGAGGACGACGTCGACGCCACGGCCGCCGGTGATCTCGCGGGCGGCGTCCTTGAAGCCCTCGACGGCGATCGCGTGGTCCGCCCCGGCCGCGAGCGCGAACGCCCGCTTCTCCTCCGTGCTGGCGACCGCGATCGTGGTGGCGCCCAGGCCCTTGGCGACCTGGAGGGTCGCGGTGCCCACCCCACCCGCGGCGCCGTGCACCAGGACGGTCTCGCCGGCCTTCAGGCCACCGCGCTCGTCGAGGGCGAACAGGGCGGTCAGGTAGTTCATCGGGAGCGCGACGGCCTCGTCGAACGAGATCGCGTCGGGGAGCACGAAGACGTTCTCCGTCGAGCCGACGACCAGCTCCGCGGCGCCGCCGTACCCACCGACGCCGGCGACCCGCTGGCCGGGCTCGAAGCCGTCGCCGGAGACCACGACGCCGGCGAAGTCGACGCCGAGCGTGAACGGCGGCTCCGGGCGCAGCTGGTACTCGCCCCGACTGAGGAGCAGGTCCGGGAAGGAGATGCCGACGGTGTGGACCTCGACCAGCACCTGCCCCGGCGCGGCCACCGCGTCGGGGACCTCGGTGACGACGATGTCGGAGGGACCGGTGGTGGTGAGGACCTGGACGGCGCGCATGGATCGCAGGCTACACAGCCGGGAGCACGCTCAGACGGGGTGCTCCACGCGGTGCCGGGCCACCAGGTCGGCGTACCAGCTGAAGGAGCGCTTGGGGGTGCGCACCTGGGTCTCGAAGTCGACGTGCACCAGCCCGAAGCGCTGCGTGTAGCCCTCGGCCCACTCGAAGTTGTCGACCAGCGACCACGCGTAGTAGCCGCGCACGTCGACGCCGCGCTCGACGGCCTCGGCGACCGCTGCGAGGTGGGCGGCGTGGTAATCGACGCGCTCGTGGTCGTCGACGATGCCGTTCTCGTCGGGCCCCTTGTTGTAGGAGCAGCCGGACTCGGTGATCACGATGGGGGGTACGGCGGCGCGGAGCCGCGCGCGGAACATGATCAGCCACTCGCGCAGCGCGTCGGGCACGACCGGCCAGCCGAAGTCGGTGAGCGGGTAGCCGAGCACGTCGCGGAACTCGAAGGGCAGCTCGGAGGTCTCGTCGGCCGCCCCGATCCGCATCGGGTTGTAGTAGTTGACGCCGTAGAAGTCGAGGGGCTGGCGCATCGTGGCGAAGTCGCCGTCGCGGACGTGGTCCTCGAGCAGCATCATCATCTCGTCGGAGTAGCGCCCCAGCAGCATGCCCTCGAGGTAGTGGCCGTTCCAGAGGGCGTCGAACAGCTTGGCGGCCCCGACGTCGGCGGGGTCGTCGCTGGCCGGCCAGATCGGGGCGTGGTTGTTGGCGCAGCCGACGCTGGTCGCACCGGCCGCACGGAGCGCGATCGCGGCACGGCCGTGGGCGACGAGGAGGTGGTGGCCCACGGGCAGCGCGTCGAACATGAGCGCCTTGCCGGGTGCGTGCATGCCGACGGCGTGGCCCATCAGGGTGACCACGTTCGGCTCGTTGACGGGGACCCAGTCGGCGACCCGGTCGCCGAGGCGTGCCCCGACGATCGCGGCGTAGTCGGCGAACCGCTCGATCGTGATCCGGTTGAGCCACCCGCCGTCGTCCTCGAGCACCTGGGGCAGGTCCCAGTGGAAGAGGGTCGCCATCGGCTTGATGCCGGCCTCGAGGAGCCCGTCGACGAGGCGGTCGTAGAAGTCGAGACCCTTCTCGTTGGCCGGTCCGGAGCCGGTCGGCTGGATCCGCGGCCACGCGATCGAGAAGCGGTAGCCCTCGGCGCCGAGGCGGCGCATCAGCTCGATGTCCTCGGCGTAGCGGTGGTAGTGGTCGCACGCCACCGCACCGCTCGATCCGTCCACGATCCGCCCGGGCTCGGACGCGAAGGTGTCCCAGACCGACGGCCCGCGGCCGTCCTCGGCCACCGCTCCCTCGATCTGGTACGACGCCGTGCTGGTCCCGAAGCGGAATCCCTTCGGCAACCGGCCGGCCAGGTCCCTCACCCTGTCCGCCATTGGGACCACCCTCCCATGACTCCCACGATGGCGCCCGGACGACGGCCTGCCGCGCGTGCGCCATCGGACACAGCCACAATGTCGCACGTGAACGTCGAGATCCGCAGGGGAACTGACCGGTTCGTCGAGCGCGCCCCCGGGCGGCTCACGCGCCACGCCTTCTCGTTCGGTCCGCACCTGGACCCCGACCGGCTCTCGTTCGGTCCGATGGTGTGCCACGACGACCACGTGCTGGGTCGCGGGGCCGGCTTCGAGGAGCACCCGCACGCCGCTCTCGAGATCGTCACGTGGGTCGTCTCGGGGGCCCTCGAGCACCGCGACGGCACCGGCGCGTCGGCCGTCCTGGAGGCCGGCGAGTGCGGCGTGCTGAGCGCCGGCTCGGGGGTGCGTCACTCGGAGATCGCCGGTCAGGACGGGCCGGCCCGCTTCGTCCAGGTCTGGCTCACGCCCGACTCCCCCGACGCCGCCCCCCGGCACGCGAAGGCGGCCGTCCCCGCCGCGCCCGGCGAGGGGCTGGTCCGCGCGGTCGGCCCCGACGGACCGCTCCCCGTGGGCGTCGCCGGCGCGACGCTCGACGTCGCACGGCTCGCCGCCGGGGAGTCGCTGGCGCTGCCCGCCGCCCCGCTCGTCCACGCCTTCGTCGCCACCGGTGCGCTGCTGCGCTCCTCGCTGGCCGAGCCGCTCAGCGCGGGCGACGCGTTCTGCCTGGCCGACGGGGCGTCGTACACGGTGACGGCGGGGGTGCCGACCGAGATGCTGGTCTGGTCGTTCCACCGCGCCGGTGATGACTGACGAGAGTGCGGCCGGGTGGGGTTGCAGGAATCCCCGGCTGACCGGGGATTCCCGCGCTTGCTGACCGTTGCACGCGTCAACAAGCGCAGGTTTCGGCCACCAAGCCGGCGCTCAGGCCTCGCCGAGCTCCGCGTTGCCCACGATCGCGCTGCCGATCGCGGCGAGCTGGCGGACCTGCTCGGGCGTGAGCCGGTCGAAGACGAGCTGGCGCACGTGCGCGACGTGGCTCGGCGCGACCTCCTCGAGCATGGCGAGACCGTCGTCGGTCAGCGTCACGAACTGTCGCCGCTTGTCCTCACCGCACTGCCGCCGCGCGACCCAGCCGCGCTGCTCGAGCGCGGTGATCGCGTGGCTGAGCCGGGACGGGCTGGACGCGGTCAGCCGGGCGAGGTCGCCCATCGTCAGCGTGCGGTCGGGCTGCGACGAGAGGGTGGCCAGCATCCCGTAGTAGTTGTGCGGGATGCCGACCTCCTCGCGCAGCTTCCTGTCGAGCTCCTGCGGGAGGGCGTGCACGATCCGGATGAGCGGCAGCCAGGCCGCCATCTCGTCCTCGTCGAGCCACTGGGTCACGCGGTCAATTCTCCCAGATCACCGAGGTCCAGCGTGTGGGAAGTGTGGTCGCGCTTGACCGCCAGGTAGCGGTGGTTGGCCTCGGACAGGTGGACGCCGGTGGGCACCCGCTCGTCGACGGCGACGCCGTACGCCTCGAGCTGGGCGGCCTTGTCGGGGTTGTTGCTCAGCAGCCGGATCCGCTCGGCGCCGACCGCACGCAGCATCTGGGCGGCGGCGCGGTAGTCGCGCTCGTCCTCGCCGCGACCCAGCGCGAGGTTGGCCTCGTAGGTGTCCAGGCCCGCGTCCTGCAGCGCGTAGGCGTCGAGCTTGGCGTAGAGCCCGATCCCCCGCCCCTCCTGACGCAGGTAGAGCAGGAAGCCGCCCTCGTCGGCGATCCGCTCGACGGCCTCGCGCAGCTGGGGGCCGCAGTCGCAGCGCTCGGAGCCGAAGACGTCGCCGGTCAGGCACTCGCTGTGGGGACGCACGAGCGGCGGCGTACCACCGTCGGGGAGGGCGGCCAGGCGTCCGCGCCAGTCGCCGAGCCCGAGCAGCAGGTGCTCCTTCCCGTCGACCAGGCCGTGGAAGGTGACGACGTCCGCCGTGGTGGAGTAGCCGTCCGGGAAGCGCAGGGGTACGACGACGCGGGTCCGCACCTCGGCGGCCGGTGCGGCGGCGCGCGGGACCTCGGGGACGGCGGTCGCGCGCGGCGCGCGGGTGAGGCAGGTCGTCATGGCCACTCCATCATTTGAAAGTTGAAATGATGAAGGGAGAAGGCGGTGGAGCGACCCGGTATTCCGGGTCGCTGCGAAAAAGATTCAGGCCTCGGGCCGGAACACCATGTCGTCGGGCACCACGACGCCGAACTGCCCGAGGGTGTCGACGAGCACGGCCGCGACCTGCCGGGTCAGCCGCTCGACGAGCTGCTCCTGGGTCTCGTCGTGGTGGTCGAACCACCAGATGATGCTGGCGTCGACCATCCCCATCACGCCGACGAGGACCCCCTCGGGCGGGTCGGCCGAGAGCGGGGTCTCGTGCAGGTAGGAGCGCGCCGCGTCGACGATCTCGCTCAGCAGCCGGGTCCGCCCGAGGCGCGCGCGGTGCAGCGCCTTGGTCTGCTGCTGGGCGGCGAGGAACCGGAACAGGTGCGGGTGCTCGGCGGCCCACGCGACGCACGGGGCGATCAGCCCGCGGATGATCTTGACGGGCGTGCCGGGCGTCGACAGGTACGGGCGCACCCGGCGCAGGAGCTCGGTGGCGGCGTACCGCGCGACCTCGGCGTCGAGCTGCTCCTTGCTCGCGAAGTGGCGGTAGACGTTGGGGCGAGGGATGCCGGCGCGCTCGGCGATCTGGCCCATGCCGACCGCCGCCCCGCCCTCCTCGATCGCGTCGATGGCCGCCTGCACGACCTGGGCGCGGCGCGCGTCGCTCTCCAGCGCCTCCTTGGCGTTGCGCCGGCGCACGGTCGAGTCGACCCACTTCACCACGTCCACCACAGGTCGAGGCTAGCGTGCGGATACACCTTGTATCCATGGTCGTCCGCGTGGCACCCTGTGTGTGATACACGGTGTACCCAGCGCCGTACCCGACCTCTGGACAGGATCACCATGGCCCGCCGCTCTCCCTGGATGAACCAGGATCTCGACGACTTCCGCGACCTCGCCCGCACCTTCTGCGAGAAGGAGATCAAGCCGAACGTCGAGAACTACATCGCCAACAAGCAGGTCGACCGCGACCTGTGGAACAAGGCCGGCGAGGTCGGCCTGCTGTGCCTGTCGATCCCCGAGGAGTACGGCGGGGGCGGCGGGACCTTCGCCCACGAGGCGATCCTCATCGAGGAGCAGGCCCGGGTCGGCGACAGCTCGTGGGGCGTCTCGCTCCACAACGGGATCGTGGCGCACTACATCCTCAACTACGGCACCGAGGAGCAGAAGCACGAGTGGCTCCCCAAGATGGCCAGCGGTGAGGCCGTCGCCGCCATCGCGATGACCGAGCCCGGCACCGGCTCCGACCTGCAGAACGTGCGCACCAAGGCGATCCGCGAGGGCGACGAGTACGTCATCAACGGCTCCAAGACCTTCATCACCAACGGCGCGCAGGCCGACGTCGTCGTCGTGGTCGTGAAGACCAACCCGGAGGAGGCGGCCGCCGGCATCTCGCTGGTGATCGTCCCGACCGACACCCCCGGCTTCTCCCGCGGTCGCGTGCTCGACAAGATCGGCATGAAGGGCCAGGACACCTCCGAGCTCAACTTCGCGGACGTCCGCGTCCCGGTGACCAACCTGCTCGGCAGCGAGGAGGGCCAGGGCTTCATCCAGCTCATGGAGCAGCTCCCGCAGGAGCGCCTCATCGTCGCCGTCTCCAATGTCGCCGCGATGGAGCTCTGCTTCGAGGAGACCATGCGCTACGTCCACGACCGGCACGCCTTCAACCGGCCGATCTGGGGTTTCCAGAACACCAAGTTCAAGATGGCCGAGGTCGCCACCGAGGCCCGCGTCGCGCGCTCCTTCGTCGACGAGTGCATCGGCCTGCACCTCGAGAAGCAGCTCGACATCCCGACCGTGGCGATGGCGAAGCTGTGGTGCTCCGAGCGGGCCCAGAAGGTGGCCGACACGTGCCTCCAGCTGCACGGCGGCTACGGCTACATGAACGAGTACCCGATCGCGCGGGCCTGGGCCGACCTCCGGGTCTCGCAGATCTACGCCGGGACGAGCGAGATCATGAAGGAGATCATCAGCCGGTCGTTGCCGGCTCCGAGCTGAGCCCGTAGCAGGGTGGGAGTTTCACCGGCCGGCCGGTGATTCTCCCGTCCTTGGACGACAAAACTCACGCTTGGACGATGAAGCTCCGTCGTCCAAGCGTGAGTTTCACCGGCCGGCCGGTGAAACTCCCAGACGCCGCCGAACAGGCCCTCAGCCGTCGCA
Source organism: Nocardioides sp. SRI_004 (assembly GCF_057586415.1). NCBI lineage: Bacteria > Bacillati > Actinomycetota > Actinomycetes > Propionibacteriales > Nocardioidaceae > Nocardioides > Nocardioides sp. SRI_004. Next base: position 19,204 of record NZ_JBYCZV010000020.1, on the reverse strand, counting down.
GGTCACGGTGAAGTACGTCGCGTAGGAGTCGCCGGACCAGTCGGACGGGTCCGTCGAACCAATCAGCTTCCCGAGTTCGCGCACGTACCGCTGCCCCTCCTCGGAGCGCAGGTAGGCGTCCGAGAGAGGCGCAGGGCAGTCCTCGGGGTCGTCCTCGCGACTGCTCCATGGCGCCACGAGCAGCGCCAGCAGCAGCGCCACCAGTCCTGTCCGCACCCGCACCGGCACCCGAGCTCCCTCCGCCGGAGCCGAAACGGTACGACGTTCAGGCGATGATCCGCAGCGCTTCCGGCAGGAGCTCCACGACCATCGGCGCACCCGACGCGGGCAGCGGCCCCAGCGCCTCCCCGTCGGCGCCGACGGGCACCGCCCCACCGCCGGCGTAGGCGCCGGAGAGGGTGACCCGGCGCCCGGTCAGCACCTTCACCTCGTCGAGGTCGACGTGCCCGCCGTCGTACACCTTGGGGAGGGAGCGGATCAGGCCGGAGCGCGAGGCGGCCTCGATGACGATGACGTCGAGGAGGCCGTCGGAGACCGAGGCGGCGGGCGCGATGGCCATGCCCTTGCCGTAGTAGCGCGAGTTGGCGACGACGACCGTCGCCGCGAGGTGCCGGGACGTGACGCCGTCGACCTCGAGCGCGCACTCCATCGGGCGGTAGGTCGCCAGGGCGCGGACGGCGGCGACGGGGTACTGCAGCTTCGACGGCAGCCAGTGGGAGCGGTCGACGATCTCGCCGGCGCGGGCGTCGACACCGGCGTAGACGGAGCCGGCGACGACGTGCGTCGTACCGTCCCCGGAGGTGGCGCGCAGCAGGTCGACCCGGCGCTCGGCACCCTCCAGCAGCAGCGCGGCCTGCTCGGCCGTCGTGTGCGGGACCCCGAGCATCCGGGCGAAGTCGTTGCCCCGTCCCGCGGGTACGACGGCCAGCACCCCGTCGCGCGCGGCGACCGAGCCCGCGACCGACGACAGCATGCCGTCGCCGCCGACGGCGACGACGACCGCACCGGACGCGACCGCGGCGTCGACCAGGGCGGGCGTCTCGGCGACGGAGGTCGTGTAGGTGACCTCGACCGACGCGCCGGCCTCGCGCAGCGCCCGCGTCAGCGGTACGACGACCTTCGGCGCCGACCCGCCACCGGAGTTCGGGTTGACGAGGAACGCGAAGCTGCGGGTGCTCACGGGATCAGCACCCCGGGGTTGAGGATGCCCGTCGGGTCGACCGCCTTCTTGACGGCGCGCAGCACCTCGGCGCCGACCTCGCCGATCTCGGCGGTCAGGTAGGGCTTGTGGTCGGTGCCGACCGCGTGGTGGTGCGTGATCGAGGCGCCGGCGGCGACGATCGCCTCGCAGGCGGCGGCCTTCGCCGGGAGCCAGGCGGCCAGCGGGTCCTCGCCACCCGGGGCGGCGACGGTGAAGTAGAGCGAGCAGCCGGTGGCGTACACGTGCGAGACGTGGCAGAGCACCATCGCCCCGGGGAGCGCCTGCTCGAGCGCGGTCTTCACGCGGGTGTAGAGGTTCTCGCGGTTGCTCCAGAAGGCGACCGTCTCGAGGGTCTCCACGAGGACGCCGTTGTCGAGCAGGCTGTCGCGCAGGTACGGCGCGTCGAAGCGCCCGTGCGCCCAGGCCTCGCCCGGCCCGGAGCCCTGCGGGGCACCGCCGAGCGCGGTGAGCGCGGCGGTGACGGCGGCCTTCTTCGCGGCGACCGCGGCGGGGGTGCCCTCGTAGCCGACGACCATCAGGCACCCCGGGCCCTCACCATCGGCACCGCCCTCGCCACCGATCGCCTCGGGGTCGGCGAGGTTGATCGCGGTCTCGTTCTCGTCGGAGAGGCGGAGGACCGTGGGCAGCAGGTCGGCCTGGGCCAGCTGCCGCATCGCGTCGGCGCCCTCGGCGAAGGACCGCCAGCGCCAGCCCTCGTACTCCTTGACCTCCGGCAGCGGCCGCACCCGGACGGTGACCTCGGTGATCACGCCGAAGGCACCCTCCGAGCCGAGGAAGAGCTCGCGCAGGTCGGGGCCGGACGCGTTGGCCGGCGAGACGCCGAGGCGGACCTCGCCGACCGGCGTGGCGACGCGGAGCGCGACGACCATCGCGTCGAAGCGGCCGTATCCGGCGCTGGACTGGCCGCTGGAGCGGGTGGCCGCGAAGCCGCCGATCGTGGCGTACTCGAACGACTGCGGGAAGTGGCCGAGCATCAGGCCGTGCTGGGCGAGCAGCGCCTCGGCCTCGGGACCGCGCAGGCCGGGCTCGAACGTCGCGGTCGAGGAGACGGCATCGAGGGCGAGCAGGCCGCGCATCCGGCCGAGGTCGAGCGAGACCACGCCGACCAGCCCGGCGGCGTCCGGGTCGGCGACGAGGCCACCGGTGACCGCCGTACCGCCACCGAAGGGGACGACCGCGACCCGGTTCTCCTGGGCCCACGCGAGGACGGCGACGACGTCGTCGTGCCCGCCGGGCCGTACGACGACGTCCGGCGCGTCGCCCAGGTCGCCGGCCCGCTGGCGGAGCAGGTCGGGGGTGGACTTGCCGCGGGTGCGGAGGCGGCGGACCCCGTCGTCGGTGACCACGTTGTCCTCGCCGAGGAGCTCGCGCAGTCCGGCGACCAGCTCGTCCGCCAGGCGCGAGGCCGGCACGGCCACGTCCTCGCGGGCAGGGGTGTCCTTGATCGGGAAGACCAGGCCGACGAGGTCGCGGACGCCGTCCGGCAGACCGGTCGCGTGGGCCGGGTCGCCCCAGCGGGTGGCGGGCATCTCGGGCTGGAGGACGGTGGGTCGCTCGGTCGTCATGTGTTACAGTGTTACACATGACGTCACATCGTCACAACCACGAGCCCGACCCGGTGGTCGAGGAGGTCGCGCAGCGACCGTCACGAGACCCCGGCACCCAGAACGCCTACCTCGACGCCGCCCGCGAGTGCATCCTCGACGTCGGCTGGCGGCGTACGACGCTGACGGAGGTCGCGCGTCGGGCCGGCGTCTCGCGGATGACGATCTACCGCGCGTGGTCCGACATGCCCGCCCTGCTGGGCGACCTGATGACGCGCGAGTGGACCGGCCTGGTCGCCGGCCAGGTCGACCTCGCCGGTGAGCCGACCCCGGTCCGCGTCGCCGACGCCGTGGCCGCCACGGTCGAGGCGCTGCGCGACAACGAGCTGTTCACGCGCATCGTCGAGCTCGACCCCGAGCTGATCCTCCCCTACCTGCTCGCCCGGCGCGGCCGCTCGCAGGAGCTGATCATCGGCGTCCTCGCGGGCGCCGTCACCGAGGGCCAACGCCGCGGCACCATCCGCGACGGCGATCCCGTCGCGATCGCGCGTGGGCTCGTGCTCGCCGCCCACGGCTTCGTCCTCTCGGCCCACACCATGCTCGACGAGGCCGTGGACGCCACCGCCCTCGACGCCGAGCTCCACACCCTCATCGTCCGGAGCCTCACGCCATGACCCCTCGCAGGATCACCCCCGGCCTCGCCGGCGCACCCACCGACGTCGACGTCGTCGTGATCGGCCTCGGTGTCACCGGCGCCGGCGTCGCCCTCGACGCCGCCTCCCGCGGCCTCACCGTGCTCGCGGTCGACGCCCACGACCTGGCGTTCGGTACGTCGCGCTTCTCCTCCAAGCTGGTGCACGGCGGCCTGCGCTATCTCGCCTCCGGGCAGGTCGCGATCGCCCACGAGAGCGCCGTCGAGCGCGGGATCCTAATGGAGACCACCGCGCCGCACCTCACCCGGCCGCTGCCCTCGCTCATCCCGCTCGCCCCCGGCGTGAGCCGTCCGATGGGCCTGCTGGCCGGCGCCGGCTTCCTCGGTGGCGACCTGCTCCGCCGGGCGGCGCGCACCAGCGCCGACACCCTCCCCCGGCCGCGCCGGCTCACGGCCGCCGAGGCTCGTCGTCTCGCGCCCCCGCTGCGGACCGACGGCCTGCGCGGCGGGCTGCTCGGCTGGGACGGACAGCTCGAGGACGACGCCCGGCTGGTCACGACCATCGCCCGGACCGCGGCCGAGCGCGGCGCCGCCGTCCACACCCACGCGCGGGTCCTGTCCGCCACCGGCACCGCGGTCGAGCTCCGCGACGAGCTGACCGGTGCGCCGCTGTCGGTGACCTGCCGGACCGTCGTCAACGCGGCCGGCGTCTGGGCGGGCGACCTCGTCGACGACGTACGGCTGCGACCCTCGCGGGGCACCCACCTGGTGCTGCGCGCCGAGGCGCTGCCGAAGCTGTCGGTCGCGGTCTTCGCGCCGATCCCGGGCGAGACCAACCGGTTCGTGCTCGTCCTGCCGCAGCCCGACGGCCAGTTCTACGTCGGCCTGACCGACGAGCCGGTCGACGGCCCCGTCCCCGACGTCGCCGAGCCCACCGAGGTCGAGATCGGCTTCCTGCTGGACGTGGTCTCGGCGTCCTTCTCGCGGCAGCTGCGCCGCTCCGACGTCGTCGGCGCCTTCGCCGGCCTCCGCCCGCTGCTCGACGGCGGCGAGGGCTCGACCGCCGACCTGTCGCGCAAGCATGCCGTCCTCACCTCGCGCACCGGCGTCGTGACGATCGTCGGCGGCAAGCTGACGACCTACCGCCGGATGGCCGAGGACGCCGTCGATGCCGCCGTCGCGTCGGCCGGCCTCGCCGCCGGCCCCTGCGTGACCGCGACGCTCCCCCTGCTCGGCGCCGCCCCGCGCGAAGCCCTCGCCGAGGAGGCGGCCCGCGCCGGCTCGCCCGGTGCGGCCCGCCTGGTCCGCCGGTACGGCGCCGACGCCGGCCTCGCACTGACCGCGGCCGTCGAGGCGTCCGGCTGGTCGGAGGCCGAGCTGCTCGCGCCCATCGCGCCCGGCCACCCGACGATCCCGACCGTCTGGGCCGAGCTCTTCTTCGGCATCACCCACGAGGGGGCCGCCGACGTCGCGGACCTGCTCGACCGTCGTACCCGCATCGGGCTCGTGCCCGACGACCGCGCCGTGGCCCTGCCTGCCGCGGAGCGGGTGCTGGAGGCGTGCAGGAATCCCCGCCGGAGCGGGGAAACTCGCGCTTAGTGCCGGTTGCAACCGTCACCAAGCGCAGGAACACCCGCTCAGGCGGGGATTCCTGCATCCCCACCGATGAGTTTTCGGGATGCCCCCGGTCAGCAGATCAGGCACACTGGCGAGACACGGGGGCAGCGATGGGAACGATGGTGACCGAACAGAAGACCGAGCAGGCCGACCCGACCACACAGAAGGCGCCGGCGAGCGACGAGCTCGCCGACTTCGACACCCTCACCGGGCGCTACCAGCGCGAGCTGATGGCCCACTGCTACCGGATGAGCGGGTCGGTCCACGAGGCGGAGGACCTCGTCCAGGAGACCTTCCTGCGCGCGTGGAAGGCCTCCGCCAGCTTCCAGGGCCGCAGCTCCGTGCGCACCTGGCTCTACAAGATCGCCACCAACGTCTGCCTCACCAACCTGGAGAGCAAGCCGCGCCGGCCGCTCCCCACCGGCCTGGGCACCGCCGACTCGGCGCCGTCCGACGAGCTGCTCGAGGACCACGAGGTGCCGTGGCTGGAGCCGATCCCGGACGCCGCGGTCGAGGTGGCCGAGCGCGACACGATCCGGCTCGCGTTCGTCGCCGCCCTGCAGCACCTCCCGGCCCGCCAGCGCGCGGTCCTGATCCTGCGCGACGTGCTGCGCTGGTCGGCCGCCGAGACCGCGACGGCGCTCGACACGACGACCGCCGCCGTGAACTCCGCGCTCCAGCGCGCCCACGCCCAGGTCGCCGAGCGGGGGCTGACGCCCGACACCGTCGAGCCCGACCTCGACCAGGCCCAGCGGACCCTGCTCGACGCCTACCTGCAGGCGTTCTGGCGCAAGGACATCGACCAGATCGTCCAGCTGCTCAAGTACGACGCCACCTGGGACATGCCGCCGTTCCTCAACCACTTCCGCGGCTGCGACGCGATCGGCGAGCTGATCGGCACCAAGTGCCCCGGCGGCACCAACGACATGCCGATGGTCGAGACGGTCGCCAACGGCCAGCCCGCCTTCGGCCTCTACATGCGCCAGCCCGACGGCCACTTCGAGCCGTTCCACCTGCAGGTGCTGCAGATGACCGGCTCCGGCGACGACCTGCGGGTGGAGCACGTGACCGCGTTCTTCGACCACCGGCTGTTCGCGCGGTTCGGGCTGCCCGAGCGGCTGCCTGCCGATTACGTGCCGGCCTGACCGGGCGACGACATGACCGCCGAGCCCGCCCCGGACGGACTCGTCGCGGGACTCGACGTGCTGCAGCGCGCGCTCGACTACACCCGTGCCGCGCTCGCCACGATCACCTGCGCCGACGTCGACCGGCCCACGCCCTGCGCCGGCTGGACCCTCGCCGACCTGCTCGCCCACATGGAGGACGCCCTCGACGCGTTCGCCGAGGCAGCCGACGGCGCGGTCGGACTCAGCAGCGCCGCCCCCTCACCGCTCGAGCAGCGCGTCCAGCGGCTGCAGGCGAAGGCGTGCGCGCTGCTGACCGCCTGGCTCTCAGCGGCCTCGCCGGTCGTCGACGTCGCGGGGCACCCGCTCCCCGTCGACACGGTCGCCCGGATCGCCGCCCTCGAGATCACCGTCCACGGCTGGGACGTCGGCCGTACGACGACCAGGGGCACGCCGATCCCCGAACGGCTCGCCGCCGACCTGCTCCCCACCGCGCTCCAGGTCGCGCTCAGCGACGACCCGCGGTTCGCTCCGCCCGTCCCGGTGCCGGTGGAGGCCCCGGCCGGGGTTCACGTGCTGGCGCTGCTGGGTCGCCGGTCGTCGTACCCGGGGAGCTCGTCCTCCTAGACTGCGCGGCATGCCGGAGCCGCAGGAGCACGCTGTCCGCCACCGCAGCCGCCGGATGACCGGCCGCGACCCGCACGAGTCGCACCGGGTCGCGACACCGCTGGAGCTGCTGTTCGACCTGACCTTCGTGGTCGCCTTCGGCACCGCGGCCAACGAGCTGGCGCACGCGCTGGCGGCCGACCACGTCGGCAGCGGGATCGCGGCGTTCGCGTTCGCGACCTTCGGCATCTCGTGGGCGTGGATCAACTTCACCTGGTTCGCCTCGGCCTACGACACCGACGACTGGATCTACCGGCTGACCACCATGCTGCAGATGGTCGGCGTGCTGATCTTCGCGCTCGGCATCCACCCGATGTTCGAGTCCGTCACCGAGCACGGCGAGACCCTCGACAACGACGTCATCGTCTGGGGCTACGTCGTGATGCGGGTCGCGATGCTCTTCCAGTGGTGGCGCGCCGGGCGGCACGACCCCGACCGCGGCCCCGCCTGCCGGACCTACATCGTGTCGATCGCCGCCGCCCAGGTCCTGTGGTGCGTGCTGGCGCTGGTCGACCTGCCCGTGGGTACGACGTTCGCGCTGATCATCGTGCCCTTCCTGATCGAGGTCGGCGGGCCGGCGTACGCGGAGAACCGTCGGGGCGGCACCCCGTGGCACGCCCACCACATCGCCGAGCGCTACGGCCTGATGGTCATCATCACGCTCGGCGAGGGGATGATCGGCACGATGGCCGCCATCAACGTCCTGGCGGAGGGCGGCCTGACCTGGGAGATCGGCCTGTTCACGGTCGCCGGCACGGCCCTCACCTTCGGCACCTGGTGGTGCTACTTCGTGGTGCCGACGGGTGAGATCCTGCACGTCCGCCGGGAGCGCTCCTTCGGCTTCGGGTACGGCGCCATCGGGCTCTTCGGCAGCATCGTGGCGATCGGCGCGGGCCTGCACGTGGCGGCGTACTTCCTCGACCACCACGCCGAGATCGGGCTGACCGCGACGGTGCTGACCGTGGTCGTCCCCGTCGCCCTGTTCATCGCGGTCTTCTACACCGGCTACACCGTGCTGACCCGGTCGTTCCACTTGTTCCACCTGGTCCTGCTGCTGATCACCGCGGCGACGCTGGTGGCACCGGTGCTGATGGCGCGGGCCGAGGTCGACCTGGAGTGGTGCCTGCTCGTGCTCTCCCTCGCACCGTGGGTGTCGGTCGTCGGCTACGAGACGGTCGGGTACCGCCACAACGTCGAGGTGCTCGAGAGCCTCAGGGACTGACGCCGGCCGGCTCCTCGCGCAGCGGGTGGGCCAGCTCGTCGGCGGGCAGGCGCGCCCAGACGATGGCGACCGCAGCGGTCACCCCGGGCACGACCGCGGCGATCGCGAAGGTCCACTGCAGCCCGATCAGGTCGGCCACCGGGCCGGCGAGCGCCATCGAGACCGGCATCAGGCTGATCGAGACGAAGAAGTCGAGCGAGGCGACCCGGCCGAGCAGCTCCGGCGGCACCCGCCGCTGCAGCAGGGTGCCCCAGATGACCATCGGCGCCGAGAAGAGCACGCCGATCACGAAGGCGGCGGCCGCCACCTGCCAGACCGCCGTCGCGAAGCCGATCGCCAGGAAGGGCAGGCAGCCGACGCCCCACATCAGGTTCATCCAGGTCAGGTAGCGCCGGGGCATCGGCAGCGAGCCGACCACGAGCGAGCCGACGGCGCCACCGATGCCGAAGCAGGCCATCACCACGGCGTGGTCGCCGGGGCCGCCGCCCAGCTCGTCCTTGATCAGGAACGGGACGAGGACCTCGAGCGGGCCCATCATCACCAGGATCATGATCGACGCGAAGAGCAGCGTGGCCAGCAGCCACGGCGTGCGCACCATGTAGGCGAAGCCCTCGCGCATGTCTGCGACCGCGCTCGCCACCGCGTGCGCCGCCCCTCCCGCCCCGGCCTCGCGGTCGGGAGTGGGGAGGTCGCGTCGTACGGCGGTCAGGGGGACCCGCGCCAGGACGGCCAGCCCGAGCAGGTAGGCGCCCGCCGCCACCGCGATCGCGGCCGACGAGGACGCCGCACCGACCACGGCACCGGCGACGGCAGGGCCGAGCGCCTGACCGATCGTCGGGCGCACCATGCCCTCGAAGCCGTTGACGGCGAGCAGGTCCTCCTCGGGCACGAGCGCCGGCAGCCAGGCCGAGTAGGCCGGGTAGTAGAAGGCCATGGCACAGCCGGCGGTGAACGCGACGGCGGCGAGGTGCCAGAGCTGGGTGAGGTCCGCGAACGAGAGCACCGCGACGAGCGCCATGCCCGCGAGCTCGACCGACGTGGTGACGAGCAGGATGAGCTTCTGCGGGACCCGGTCGGCGACCACGCCGCCGAGCAGCGCGGGCAGCAGGACACCCACGGCGCCGGCCGTGCTGACGACGGAGAGCGCGCTGGCGCCACCGCCGATCCGGATGACCTCCCACACCAGGGCCACGACCCAGACGCCGCCACCGAAGGAGGTCAGCAGCAGCGCCGTCCCCAGCCACCGGTAGGACGCGTGCCGGAACGGCGTGAACGCGCGCGGCAGCCGCCGCGCCCGGGTCGGGGGAAGGGGGGTGAGCTGATCGGTCATGGTCGTCCTCCAGTGTGCAGAGGAGGACCGACAGCAGCCATCGATTTCATCGGCCCGGCTCCCGCGACGGCGCCGACCGGGGTCAGGAGACCGGCAGGGCGACGTACGTCGTGTCGAGGTACTCCTCGATCCCCTCGAAGCCACCCTCCCGGCCGAACCCGCTCGCCTTCACCCCGCCGAACGGCGCCGCCGGGTTGGACACCAGGCCGGTGTTGATGCCGAGCATCCCGGTCTCGAGTCGCTCCGCCAGCCGGATCGTGCGGGCGAGGTCGCGGGTGTAGGCGTAGGCCGCGAGCCCGTACTCCGTCGCGTTCGCCAGCGCGATCGCCTGGTCCTCACTGCTGAAGGTCGTGATCGGCGCGACCGGCCCGAAGGTCTCCTTGGTCACCGCGTCCGCGTCCGCCGGTACGTCGACCAGGACGGTCGGCGGGAAGAAGTAGCCGTCGCCCGACGGGGCCTCGCCGCCGGTCAGCACGCGGGCACCCCGCTCGACCGCGTCGGCCACCGTCGCGGACACCGAGGCGACGGCCTTCTCGTCGATGAGCGGACCGACCTGCACCCCGACGTCCTGGCCCCGCCCGACGCGGAGCGCGCCCATCCGCTGCGCGAGCCGCTCGGCGAAGTCCGCCGCGACGGACTCCTCCACGAGGAAGCGGTTGGCCGACGTACAGGCCTCACCCATGTTGCGCATCTTGGCGACCATCGCGCCCTCGACGGCCGCGTCCAGGTCGGCGTCGGCGAAGACGAGGAAGGGCGCATTGCCGCCCAGCTCCATCGACACCCGCTGCAGCTGGCCCGCGGACTGCTCGACGATCTTCTTGCCGACGACGGTGGACCCGGTGAAGCTCACCTTCCGCAGCCGCGCGTCGGCCTGCAGCGTGCTGCTCAACCCGCCCGAGTCGCTGGTCGTCACGACGTTGAGCACCCCGGCGGGCAGCCCGGCCTCCGCCAGCAGCGCCGCCAGGTAGAGCATGGTCAGCGGCGTCTGCGCCGCCGGCTTGACCACCATCGTGCAGCCGGCCGCGATCGCCGGACCGATCTTGCGGGTCCCCATCGCGAGCGGGAAGTTCCACGGGGTGATGAACAGGCACGGACCGACCGGCTTGCGCACCGTCAGCAGGCGACTGCCGCCGGCCGGGTTCTGCATCCACCGGCCGTGGATCCGGACCGCCTCCTCCGAGAACCAGCGCAGGAACTCCGCGCCGTAGGTGACCTCCCCCTTCGCCTCCGCGATGGGCTTGCCCATCTCCAGGCTCATCACCAGGGCGAGGTCGTCGGCATGCTGGGTCACCAGCGCGAACGCCCGTCGCAGGATCTCGCCCCGCTCGCGCGGCGCCGTCGCCGCCCAGTCCGCCTGCGCCGCGACCGCCGCGTCGAGGGCCGCCCGCGCATCGTCGAGCGTCCCGTCGGCGACATCGGTGAGCACCGACCCGTCCGCCGGGTCGATGACGTCGATCCGGCCACCGCCGCTCCCGGGGACCCACGCGCCCCCGACGTACAGCTGGCGGTGCGACTCCGGGAGCAGGTGGCCGAGGCGTTCGCGGAAGCTCATGACCTCACTCTGGCACCTCACGGGCTGGATCGGCAGGGTGGCCGAGGGGGACCTTGGTCCCGGGTCCGCCGACCGAACGGAGGATTCTCCGATGATCCCCCTTGACCCGCTTGAGCACGGGGTTAGAGTTGTCCTGTCGTACTTCGGAGGGAGCACCGATAACGACAAGAGCCCCTCGTCGACCCCATGCGATGAGGGGCTCGCTCCATTTTTCTTGCGCGAGCTCGGCTTCGCTCCGGCGGGGGCAGCAAGCTGCCGTCGCTGCGCTCTCGCCGCGCTGCCGCGCCGCAGTCGACTTCCGTAGGCCAAGCCTTGGAATGGCGGCAAGCCGACACTGCATGGTCGGGGCGCGAGCTCGGCTTCGCCGTAGAGCGGGCAGCAAGCTGCCGGAGACGGCTCTCGCCGCGCTGCCGCGCCGCAGTCGACTTCCGTAGGCCAAGCCTCGGCGGATAAGCGCGCGGCCGCCCGACACCGACCACGCGCAAGACCTCCCAGCGCACGGCCGTCCGACACCGACCACGATCAAGGCCCCTCAGCGAGCCGCGCGCAGGAACTCCTCCAGCAGCGGCCCCGCGGTCCGCGAGCCCGACTCACCGGTCTGCACGAAGACCGCGACCGCGAGGTCGCCCTGGGCGGCGATCATCCACGCGTGCGTGCGGATGGTGCCGCCGTCGGCGTACTCGGCCGTGCCCGTCTTGGCGATGACCGGACCGCCGGGGAGGTCGGCCAGGCCGCGGCCGCTGCCGTTGGTGACCACCCGGCGCAGCATCGCCTTGAGCTGCCGGGCCTCGGCGGCCGAGAGCGGCTCGGCCTCCGACGGCACGGAGACGTCGACCCCGTCCACGAGGTGGGGTACGACGGTCGTGCCGGCCTGCACGCTCGCGATCACCGTGGCCATCGCCATCGGCGAGGCGAGCACCTTGCCCTGGCCGATCAGGTCGGCGGCGCCCTCGGTCTCGCTCGCCGGCGGCGGGACCTCGCCGAAGTAGGCGGGGAAGCCGAGGTCGTGGTCGATGCCGAGGCCGAGGCTCGCGGCCGCGTCGGCGAGGTCACCGTCCTTCACCTTCGCGCGGGCACCGATCAGGGCGGTGTTGCACGACTGCGCGATCGCCTCCTCGAGCGGGATCGTGCCGATCGCGGACGACGGGTAGTCGGAGTAGTTCTTGAACCGCTTGCCGTTGACCGTGACGGTCGGCGTGCACTGCACCTGCGTCTGGGGGGTGAGGCCGGCGCGCAGCAGCGCGAGGGAGGTGACCGACTTGAAGGTGGAGCCGGGGGCGAACTGGCCGAAGGTGGCGTAGTTCTGGCCGCCGGTGCCGGCGCCGTTGGCGGCCGCCAGGATCGAGCCGTCGCTGGGGCGGATCGCCACGAGGGCGCTGGCGGGCGTGACCCCGCCGAGCACCCGCTCGGCGAGGGTCTGCAGCCGACGGTCGAGGGTGAGCGCCAGCGGCTTCCCGGCGGCCGGCTCGGCGAGGAAGAGCTCGCGCTCCTCGCCGCCATCGGCCGGGACGGCGTGGACCGAGCGGCCGGTGGTGCCGCGCAGCTGCTCGTCGTAGCGGGCCTGGAGGCCGGAGACGCCCGCGACGTCGCCCGGGCGGTAGGCGTCGGGATCCTTCTCGACCATCTCGGCGGTGACCGGGCCGACCCGGCCGAGGATCGGGGCGGCGAAGTCGCGGGTCGGCGCGAGCGCCTGCTCGCCGGTGACCTGGTGGGCGCCGGCGATGCCGTCGATCCCCGTCCTGACCGCTGCGGGAATATCATTCGCGCGGTAGGTGATCGCCTCGACGAACGCCTTGTCCCCGGCCGCCTTCACGGCCTTCACGAACGGTGCGACCTCGATGTCGACCAGCTCGGCCAGCGCCCGCGCGGACGCCGGTGCCGCGGCGGCCGTCACCTTGGTGCGGTCGATCCCGATCCGGACGACGGGCCGCTCGGTGACCAGCTTCTCGCCGCCAGCGCCGGTGATCTCGCCACGCTGCGCGAGGAGCGTGGTCGCGTCGAGCGTCTCCCCGTCGGCGAGGCTGGGCTCGACGATGCTCGGTGCCCACGCGACGGCCCACCCGTCGCCGTCCGCCAGCGCGACGGTCGTGTCGTAGGTCCACGGGTCGCCTCCGGCGACGACGGGCCACGTCCAGGTCAGGGTCGCCGTCGGCTTGTCCGCCTCGCCGTCGACCTCAGCGACCTCGACGCTCGGCGCGATCCCGTCCATGCCGTCGATGACGGCGGCGTACTCCTTCGCGACGGAGGCGGGGTCCGTGCCGGTCCAGGTCACCGCGGCCAGCGGATCGCTCGCCGTGCTCGCACCGCCGGCCGGCGCGGCCGCCGCGGCCAGGGCCGTGGCAAGCCCCTCCGCGGCCTTGCGCGCGCCGTCGTCACCGTCGGAGCCGCCGCCGGAGCAGGCCGTCAGGCCGAGCGCCGAGACGAGCAGGAAGGAGGTGGCCACCGAGGATCGCCGCATGCGGCTGTTCTACCAGCCACACCCGACGGTGCCGGTCGCGCAAGGGCCGCAGGGACCAGCAGCCATCCACAGGATCTGAGGGGTCCTCCGCCCGTGCCCGCAGGCGTACCACGTCGTTGAACAGAACACTCGGGAGACCGGTTCGATATCACCCGGGCGTCAGTCGGCGCCTCGACCATGGGGGTTTCCGTGAAGCATCGACCCACTCACCGCAAGTCAACGCGCACGCGTTCCAGGTTCGTCGCCGTGGCGGCGACAGCCCTGGCCGCGGGCTTCCTGGCCACGCCTTCTTCCCAGGCGTGGGACGACGACCCGCACGTCGTCGTCAAGGGGGGAGGCGGCTGCCAGCAGCTGTTCTTCCAGGCCAGCGCCGTGCAGTTCTACCTCGACAACGGCGAGACCGCATCCAGCGCCTTCGTCAAGGGCTCCTACAAGGTGGACTTCTACAACATCTCCGGCACGCCCGCCAACGGCAACGCTGGCTACGCCGTCGTGGAGTGCTCCAACGTGTTCAAGCCCGCCCAGAAGTACTACTGGTACCGCGCTGTCTCGATCCAGAGGCCGCGCGTCGGCAACGCCCAGACGATCAACCTCGGTGGCGGATGATCCCGACCACCCCGATCCTGTGAAAGGCGTCGGGTGCGGCTGCTCGCAGCCGCACCCGACGTCTTTTGTCCGTCAGCCGACGAGCAGCCCCGCCACCAGCGGCTTGTAGCCGGACGAGTGTCCGAGCCGGTTCGGGTGGTAGCTCTCGCTGACCGGGTTGGACAGGCCGTTGAGCCACTCGACGTCGTCACAGACCGCGTGGCCGACGAAGCGGGAGGTGGGGTTGGCCCACTTGAAGCCCTTGGCGCTCGCGGCCGCCGACAGCTTGCTGTTCAGCAGGTCCGCCGTCTGGTTCAGCCGGGTCTCCTCGGCGGGGCTGAACCAGGTCGCCGCATTGCAGTCCTCGCCCATGAACAGCCGCGGATAGCCGACGACCACGACGACGGCGTTCGGGGCCTTGCTCCTGATGGACGCGTAGAGGGTGCCCAGCCGGCCGGGCAGCGTGTTGTTGATGAACGACTGGGCCGTGTTGATCGCTCCGTCGCAGTCCGACATCCACCCCGGCTGGGCGCACTCCGTGATGACGCCGGTGAAGCCGGCGTCGTTGCCGCCGACCGAGATCGTGACGTACGACGTCGACGAGCTCAGCGCGCTCAGCTGGCTGTTGGTGACGGTGCTCGTGGTGGCGCCGGAGCAGGCCTTGAAGCTCAGGCTGTAGCCCTTCGCGGAGGCGACCAGCTTGGGGTAGGCGTAGTTCGACCGCTGGCAGCTCGTGCCGTCGTCGATGTAGCTGCGGGTGCCGACGCCCGAGGAGTAGGAGTCACCGAGGGCGACGTACACGGGTGCGGCGGCGTGCGCGGCGGGTGGTATGGCGACCAGGCCGACCAGTGCCGCGGACAGGACCGAGCCGAGGGAGAGGAGCAGGCGGAGCGACGACCGAGACATGGAACCACCTTCGGGAGAGCCAGTGTGATCTGGGTCACTACACCATGAAGTGGCGACGTCGTCACCCGCCCGCGACGAACGCCCTGCCAACGCACCGCGAAGGTCCGGACGCCTCGGACGGGCCCGTCACCACATCCGAGAACAGGCGGGCAACCCGCAGGCACAGGGCTGTCAACCCGTTGGTAGCGTCGGCGATGCGTCGGGACGATGTCCCGGAGTGCACCCCCGCGGCCGGCCCGGCGACTCGGATGTCAGGCCGGCCGCGGGAGGGAGCACCGCAGGGCCCGTCAGGGCGAACGGTGTTCGCACTCGAGCGTACGACCACCGCATCGGGGCGGGAGGGCACGGATGGGCACAGGGGTCCGCGGAGCGCACCCGAACCGTCAGGCGCAGCAACGCGCCGCGACGTACGACGCGATGGTGAACACTGCTCGCACCCTCCTGGCCGAGGGTCACGACCTGACCCTGCGCGGCGTCGCCGCGGCGATGGGCGTGAGTCCGGCCGGTCTCTACCGCTACGTCACGAACCTCGACGAGCTCCTGGACCTTGTGGCCGCGTCGATCGACGAGAGCGTGGCCGCCGACCTCGTCGCGGCCGTCGAGGCGATCTCGGCGGACGACGTGACCAAGCGCTGGCTCGTCGCCTGGGTCCGGCTGCGTCGCTGGGCGCTGCGCCACCAGGACGAGTTCCGCCTGGTCCTGGCGCGACCCCGCAGTGGCGAGGTGTCGATCCGAGAGGTCTCCGATGCGTTCCTCGGCACGTGCCTGCGCGCCCTCACGACCCACCAGGACGTCCGGATGCCTCCCGTCCCTCCGGCCGCCGAGCAGACCGTCCTCGCCCTGGCCGAGCGACCGGGATCCAGCCCCTGGCCGGCCACCCTGGCCTGGCTGCACACGCGCGTGCTCGCCTCGCTCCACGGGGTGGTCGCCCTCGAGGTGACGGGCTACCTCGACCCGGCACTGGTCCGGAGCGCCGCGGTGTTCCGCGCGACGATGGTCGAGTGGCTGGCGCGCCTCGTCCGGGCCGACGAGCTCGGCGCCCTGCTGGCCGTGCTCGATGCCGAGCTCGCGGGCTGAGCTCCGGGCCGACACCGAAAATTCTCCCGGAAGCTTCTGGACAGTTGCCAAGACCCGGGTGCAGGATGACCACAGATTGACAGCCGTTTGACAGCCGGGATCCCCCAGATCCCGGACTGGTTGATCGTCTGAGGTGGCGACTGATGTCGCATTCCGAGCACCGAGGGCAGCAGAACGGTTCGCCTCTTGCACGTCAGGGCCCGGCATCACGGACCCGAGGTGGCGCGGCGGACTCACCCCCTTGAGCTCCGGGAGACCGAGATGGCAGCAGCCACTGCGACCGCCGTTGGCGGTCAGGTGCGCTCGCGGGCCGTGCGCCGCACCTGCTGGCGCCTCGCCGTCCTCCTCGGCCTGTCCTGGGCCGCGCTGCTCCTCCTCGGCGGCACCGCCCATGCCGCGTGCGACGACGCCACCTGCGAGCAGCCCGCCGCTCCCGCGCAGCCCGGGGCCGAGGTGCCGATGGTCGGCGAGCTCCTTGCGAACGCCGACGAGCCCACGACACCGCAGCCCCTCCGCCAGGTCGCAGACCTGACCGCCACGGCCCTCGACGGCCTCCGCGGTACGACGCCCGCGCACACGCCGGACCCAGCCGCCGCCGTCGACGCCCTGCCCGCCCTCCCGGCCGCAGGGGCCCACACACCGGCCGCTGCGGCGCCGAGCACCGGCATCGACGCGGCCGGCCTCCTGACGAACACCATTCGCGACACCGTCGAGGCCACCGGCGAGAAGCTGACGCTGAAGGACGTTCCCTCGATCCGCGCCACCGTCACCCCGCTCGTCGACTCCCTCACCCGCCAGGTCGTCGGCACCGCGGACGACGCGGTCGACACCGTCGAGACCCTCGCCGCGCCCCTGCCCCTGGCCGGCGGGCTGGCGCAGACGCTGCGCACCGCGGTCGGCACGCTCAGCCTGGCCAGCCAGCTCGCCGTCGACGCGACCGATGCGGTGACCAGCTCCGTCGACGAGGTCGTCGGTACGACGGCCGCCGTCATCGCGCCGGTCGTGGAGCAGGTGACCCACCCGGCCGGCACCGGCGACTCCGCCGGACCGACCACCGGCGCCGGGCCGGCCCCCTCCGCCGCGGACGCCGCGACGGGTCCCGCCCTCGGCGTGGTGACGGTCCGCCTCGACGCGCCGCACGCGGACCTGGCCTCCGGCACGCGCACCCTGTCCGGGCCGGCGGTCCCGCCGCCCGACGCCGCCGCCCTCACGCCCGTGGCGCAGCCCGCAGCGGACACCGTCACCGCCCTCCCGGTTCCGGTGTCCGGCGCAGGCTTCACCCCCGGCAACGGCGGCGCCGCCTCGGCGCCCCGGCCCGACCACCCGCTGGCGCGGGTCGCACCCGAGCCCCTGGCGGCTCGTCCCGCGACCGCTCCGGTGGCGTGCCCCGCCGGTCCGATGCCGGGCACCCCGGCCGCCGACCCGGCCTTCTCACCGGACTGAACCAGGGACGCCACGTCCTCTGAGTGACGTGGCAGCCGGCACCGCCGACGTACGGCGGAGGGCCCACCTCCCGACGTACGGGCCGGCCTTCGAAGGACAACCGCTCTGCTCGCTCGACCGTTCGCAGTCGCACTTTCTTCGAACTTCCCTGAACCAGGAGAACCAGCATGTCCATGCAACCCCGCGCTTCGCGCAACACGGGCTGGCAGCCCATCGGGCTCGCCACGCCCCTGGAGCCTGACGCCACCGTCCGCAGCATCGCGGTCGCTCGCGCCAGCCGGTCCGCCCGGACCCTCATCGCCCCCGGTGTCGCGCTCGCCGCGACCCTCGGCGTCGTCTCGTCGGCCGCCGCTCAGGTCGGTGTGATGCCGACCCCGGGCGCCGACGTCTCGGTCACCTCGACGCCGCACGCGGACGCCGGTGGCGCCGGTACGACGCCCACCACCACCTCGACCAAGACCTCGACCAAGACCTCGACCAAGACCTCGACGAAGACCTCGACGACTCTGTCCGGGTCCGCACTCTCGGGCCTGCCGATCGTCGGCAGCTTCCTCGGGACCGACGTCCTCGGCGGAGGGATCTTCACCGGCGGCCTGTTCGGTGGGGAGACCGTCCAGACCTCGGCGAGCAACGGCTCGACCAGCTCCTCGGGCGGCCACTCCGGCGGCCACACCCAGGGCGGCGACGCTTGCGACTTCTTCCTCGACCACATGTGGAAGAACGAGGACGGCATCCCCGTCATCGGCACCAACCAGCACTTCCTGACGTTCCACACCGACCCCGACTACAAGAACCTGATCCTCTCGCTCGCGAGCGGTGCGATCGGGAACTCCGAGATGCCGATCATCGACATCTACGGCGGGCCGCTCGGCTGGATCCCGATCTTCAATCCGTCGCACGTCCGCGGCCACGGCACGGACTACGTCACGCTGCTCACGGGCTGCGGCGGCATGGGGATCCCGATCGACCCGAAGACCCTCAGCGTCGACCTCGACAAGCTGCCCACGCCGGAGAAGGTGACCGCCCTCATCCAGGACGGGCTGCCGACCCTGCCGTCGCTGCCGAAGCTGCTCGACCCGAACTACCTCTACGACACCCTCGCGATCACCGAGATCATGAACCGCCTCGGGCCCGAGACCGTGCTGACGCCGGACGAGTACCTCGCCTTCGCCGGCAACAACTTCGACGCCTTCCGCCTGCTCTGGCAGACGGCGCTCGAGAAGGTCGGCAGCGGCGATCCCGCCGCCGTCCTCGAGGTCCTGCAGATCACCGACAACATCAAGACCCTGGAGTCGCTCGGACTCCCCGGCCTGCCCGGGAGCGACTCGCCGAACGGCGACCTCACCGGTGACATCCCGGTCGTCGGCGACCTGCTCGCCGGGGTCATGACCGGAGACGTCGAAGGGGCGCTGCCGACCGGCGACCTCACCAGCGGCATCCCGGTCCTGGGCGGCATCCTCGGCGGCGGTACGAAGGCCCCGGCCGGCTCGATCGTCATCGGCGGCAAGACCTACCCGGTCGAGGGCGACACCGTCACCGTCGACGGGGTCAAGTACGCCGTGCGCGACGGCAAGGTGACCATCGGCGGCAAGACCTACACCGTGACGGTGCCCGACGGCGACGACCCGGCGGGATCCCCGACGGCCGGACTGCCGGTCCTGGGCGACCTCCTCGGCGGCGGATCGTCGCCCGTCGCGGGCCTGCCGATCGTCGGCGACCTGCTGGGCGGATCCCCGTCCGGCGACGAGCCCGGTGACGAGCCCGGTGACGAGCCCGGTGACGAGCCCGGTGACGAGCCCGGTGACG
>NZ_JBYCZV010000019.1:0-102917 GCF_057586415.1 Nocardioides sp. SRI_004 | reverse complement strand
GCCTGAAGTGTTGCGGATTGGTCCCAAACCGCAACAAGTGACGTCACCACGACGCCACCGGTGACGTCGCCCCCGCTACGTCGCGTCGATGTCGTACGGCGGCCGCTCGCCCTCGGCCAGCGGCTCGGGGCGCTCGACGTCGGGCGCGTCCTCGCGGATGACGTCCTCGAGCTCGTCCAGCTCGGCCATCGCCTCCGCGATGTGCTTGCGGACGATCGCGCGCGGGTCGAGGTCGGACAGCTCGAGGTCGGCGTACTCCGGGCCGAGCTCGTTGCGCAGCTCGTCGCGGGCGTTGTTGGCGAACTTGCGCAGCTCGCGGATGAAGCGTCCGGCCTGCTGGGCGAGCTCGGGCAACCGGTCCGGGCCGAAGACGAGCACGGCGAGGAAGGCGATGACGACGAGCTCGCCGAAGCCGATTCCGAACATCGTGGTCCCCTGCCTGGCCCGCGCCGTGTCGCCCGTGTGGTCCGTGTCGCCCGCGTGGTCCGGATCAGAACTTGCTGGTCGGCGTCAGGCCGAGCTGCATCCCGGCCAGGCCGCGGCCGCGGCCGTCGAGCCGGTCGGCGATCGCGGTGAGCGCGGTGGCCGCCGGTGAGGTCGGGTCCGACTCGACGATCGGCTTGCCGGCGTCGCCGCCCTCGCGCAGCGAGACGTCGAGGGGGATCGAGCCGAGCAGCGGGACGTCGTACCCGAAGCGCTGCGACAGCGTCTCGGCGACCCGGTCGCCGCCGCCGGAGCCGAAGATCTCCAGCTTGTGCTCCTTGCCCTCGGCCGCGCAGTGGGGGCAGGGGAGGTAGGACATGTTCTCGACGACGCCGACGACGCGCTGGTGCATCATCGAGGCCATCGTGCCGGCCCGTTCGGCGACCTCGGCGGCCGCCTCCTGCGGGGTGGTCACGACGACCACCTCGGCGCCGGGCAGGTGCTGGCCCAGCGAGATCGCCACGTCGCCGGTGCCCGGGGGCAGGTCGAGCAGCAGGACGTCGAGGTCGCCCCAGTAGACGTCGGCGAGCATCTGGACGAGCGCGCGGTCGAGCATCGGTCCGCGCCAGGCGACGACCTGCTCGCGCTTGGGCTTGAGCATGCCGATCGAGATGACGGAGACGCCGGAGGCCGTCGGCACCGGCATGATCAGGTCCTCGACCTGGGTCGGGCGGGAGTCGGCGACGCCCAGCATCGCCGGCACCGAGTGGCCGTAGATGTCGGCGTCGACCACGCCGACCTTGCGGCCGGCCTTGGCCAGCGCGAGGGCGAGGTTGACCGTCACCGACGACTTGCCGACGCCGCCCTTGCCGGAGGCGATCGCGAAGACCTTGGTGAGCGAGCCGGGCTTGGCGAACGGGATCTCCCGCTCGGCCTGGCCTCCGCGCAGCGTCTCGTGCAGGCCGGAGCGCTGCTCGGCCGTCATCACGCCGAGCTCGACGTTGACGTTGGTCACGCCGGGGACGGCGGCGACCGCGGCGGTGACGTCGCGGGTGATGGTGTCCTTGAGCGGGCAGCCGGCGACCGTCAGCAGCGCCTTGACCGAGACGACGGAGCCACCGTCGCCCGGCGCGATGTCGACACTGTCGACCATCCCGAGCTCGGTGATCGGCCGCTTGATCTCCGGGTCGTTGACCCGGCTCAGGGCCGTCATGACCTGCTCGACGGACGGGAACTGCTGCGCACTGCTCACGACACGCAAGTCTAGGCAGTGGGCGGCTGGGACTGTTCCTCGGCGTCCTCGTGAGACGCCGCACGATCCTCCTCGCGCTCCTCGGCGCGCTCGTCGAGGTCGGCGAGCAGGGAGCGCAGCTCGGAACGGATGTAGTCGCGGGTGGCGACCTCGCCGACCGCCATGCGCAGCGACGCCATCTCCCGGGCGAGGAACTCCATGTCCGCGTGGGCCCGGGCGTCGGCCTGCCGGTCCTGCTCCGCGACCACCCGGTCACGCGCCTCCTGGCGGTTCTGCGCGAGCAGGATGAGCGGGGCGGCGTACGACGCCTGCAGGCTCAGCATCAGGGTCAGGAAGATGAACGGGTAGTCGTCCCAGCGCAGGTCCTCGGGCGCGGCGAGGTTCCAGCCGACCCACACGACGACGAACAGAGTCATGTAGATGAGGAAGGTCGCGGTGCCCATGAACCGCGCGAACTGCTCGGCGAAGATGCCGAACGCGTCCTTGTTGAACGTCGGGCGCCGGACCAGCTGGCGGCGCTGGTCGCGCGGGGTGTCCAGCCGCTCGGCGGTGGGGCGCGTGCTGCTCATCGCGTGCCCCCGGTCCGCGACGAGCGCGCCCGGTCGCGCCAGTTGGTCGGCAGCATGTGGTCGAGCAGGTCGTCGACGGTGACGGCGCCCAACAGGCGCTTGTCCTCGTCGACTACCGGCGCCGCCACGAGGTTGTACGTCGCCAGGTGGGCCGCGACCTCCTCGATGGTCGACTCGGGGCGCAGCGGCTCGAGCGAGTCGTCCAGCGCCCCGGCGACCAGGGTCGAGGGGGGCTCGCGCAGCAGCCGCTGGATGTGCGCGACGCCGAGGAACTTCCCCGTCGGCGTCTCCAGCGGCGGGCGGCACACGTAGACCAGCGCCGCGGCGGCCGGGGTCAGCTCCGGGTTGCGCACGTGGGCGAGGGCGTCGGCGATGGTCGCGTCCGGGCCGAGGATCACCGGCTCGGAGGTCATCATGCCGCCGGCGGTGTCCTCGACGTAGGACATCAGGCGGCGCACGTCCTCGGCCTCCTCGGGCTCCATCAGCTCGAGCAGGATCTCCGCGGTCTCGGGCGGCAGGTCGCGGACCAGGTCGGCGGCGTCGTCGGGGGACATCTCCTCGAGGACGTCGGCGGCACGCTCGGAGTCGAGGCCCTTGAGGATCTCGACCTGGTCGTCCTCGGGCATCTCCTCGAGGACGTCGGCGAGCCGCTCGTCGTCGAGCGCCAGCGCGACGGCGGTCCGCCGCTCCGCCGGCAGGTCGTGCAGGATGTTGGCCGCGTCGGCGGGCCGCATCTCGTTGAGGGCGGCGATCAGGTGGGTGGCGCCCTGGGTGTCGTCGACCCGGCTGAGGCCGGTCACGTCGCGCCACTCGACGACATGGGTCTGGCCCCGGCGGCGGAAGCCCTTGGACGGCTCGGCCACCGCGACCCGGCTGAGCACCCAGTCGCGGTTGCGCGCGGGCTCCATCGCGACGTCGTACACGGAGCCGGTGACGCCGGAGTCCTTGATGGTCACGGTGCGGTCGAGCATCTGCCCGATCACGAGCGTCTCGGTCGAGCGCTGCTCGAAGCGGCGCATGTTGAGCAGCCCGGTCGTGTAGACGTGGCCGCTGTCGATATTGGTCACCCGCGTCATCGGGACGAAGATCCGGCGCCGGCCGAACACCTCGGCGACCATGCCGAGCACGCGCGGCTGGGTCCCCTCAGCGCGCATGGCGACGACGAGGTCGCGGACCTTCCCGACCTGGTCCCCCTGGGGGTCGAAGATCGGGAGTCCGACCAGCCTGGCCGCGAACACGCGGGACGGGGTGGTGCTCACGCTGGCCAACGCTACCGCCGGACCGCGCGAACCCGGCTCCGGCGCCCCGCATGGCCACTACGCTTGCTCCATGGGTGCACGAATGACGGCCTGGGCGGGCCTGGCCACCGCCGCGACGCTGCTCCTCGCGGGCTGCGGATCCGACGACGACGGCACGGCCGACGACACCAGCTCGCCGACCGTGACCACCTCCGAGTCCTCGACGGCCGCTTCCGCGACCCCGTCGCCGACCACCACGCCGGCCCCGGCCGGCACGCCGGAGTGCGCCGACGTCTGGCAGGCCGGCGGCAAGCTGCCGCGGGCCTACGGCGGTTGCGCCGCCGACGGGCTGCTCGTCGCGCCCGACGGGCTGGGCTGCTCCTCGGGCCAGACGATCGTGCGGTACGACGAGCGGTTCTGGGCCGTCCGTGGCGGCACCATCTCCGGCGGGGACGTTGCGCTCACGCAGTCGAAGGAGTACAAGGACGCGGTCGCTACCTGTCGCGGATGACGTTTTCGCCTGTCACCGTGGGTTAAGGTACCCGGCGTGGGAGGGCCCGGTCCGGCCCTTGGGCAGCAACGGCGTTGCCAACCAGCATCCGGTACCCAAAAGGACCCTCGGAGGTCGTTCAACGTGCGTCGCCTGCTCTTGGTGCTCGTGACTGTCGTCCTGTTCCTGCCACTCGGTCGGGCGGTCCCAGCCGCCGACGCGAGCCCGGTGGTCGAGCAGGTCGCCCCCGCCCGCGCCGCTGCCGCTGCAGCCGGTCCCTACACGTGCTGGCGCTCCGCGACCGCCACGTGCCGGATCACCGGGGGTGTCACGTTCAGCTCCGCCAACGGCACCCGCGCGCAGAAGTGGGCGATCATCAACAAGATCATCTCGACGATCCGTCGGACGCCGTCGAGCGGCTCGATCCAGATCATGAGCTGGAACATCATGTCCGACTCCGCCGTGAGCGCGCTGATCGACGCCGCGCAGCGCGGTGTCCGGGTCCGCGTGATCATGGACGCGGCCAACCAGAGCCGGGACGTCCCGAACCCGGGCTTCACCAAGCTCGTGCGCGGGCTGCGTGCGGCCAACGCGGCCAAGTCGTCGAAGTTCCCGACCAGCCGCTACAGCTACGCGAAGAAGTGCGCCGGCTCCTGCCGTCGCGGCGTCGCCGCGTCCGCGCACTCGAAGTACTACATGTTCTCCAAGGTCGGCGCCTCGCGGAACGTCGTGATGCAGGGCTCGGCCAACCTGACCAACGCCGCCGCCGGCAACCAGTGGAACGACCTCTACACCTACGTCGACAACGCCGGGCTCTACAAGTGGGTCAACGGCGTCTACAACCAGATGTGGCGCGACCAGTACGTCAGCCCCACCTGGGTGTCGTACAAGCAGCCGACCTACGAGCTCCACTTCTCGCCGCGCCTCAGCGGTGAGACGGACCCGCTGACCTACCAGCTCCAGCACGTGACGTGCACCGGAGCCTCCGGCGCCGGCACGAGCGGTGGCCGCACCATCATCCGCGCCGCTCCGGACGTCTTCCGCGGCACGTGGGGCATGACGGTCGCCAAGGAGTTGCGTCGCCTCTGGAACAACGGCTGCAACGTCAAGGTCGGCTACACCGTCATCGGCGTCGACGTGAAGAAGTACCTCAGCAGCACCGCCGGCCGCGGCCCGGTCCCGCTGCGCCAGCTCGCCCAGGACGCCGACGGCGACGGTGAGTTCGACAAGTACTTCCACCTCAAGGCGTGGACGATCAACGGCCGCTCCGACGCCAGCGGCAGCGACGACAAGAGCTACTGGTGGACGCTCCAGGGCTCCTCGAACGTCTCGGACCTGTCGAAGATCTCCGACGAGAACATCGGCGTCTTCAAGTACCGTTCGGTCACCCTGAAGTACCAGAACTACATCGACACCTGGTTCACGAACCCGCCGCGTAGCCGGCCGCTGCTGCCGGGCATCGACCCCGCGAAGGTCGACCCCTACGCGAACATGGAGATGGACTGACCGTGGCCGACCTGACCGGGCGGGCCGTCGCGACGGCCCGCCGGGTCGTCGGGAAGGTCGGACGCACTCGGGTCGTCCGCGTCGACGACACCGGCATGGGACTCGTCGTGCACGGCGAGGACCGCGTCGTCGACGTCCTCTTCGACGGCCGGCGGATCTGGTCGTTCTGGCTGGTCCGCGACACCGTGCGCGTGCCGCGGAGCCTGAGCCGTCGTACGGTCGCGTGGCCGGACCGGATGCGTCCCTACCTCAAGGGCCGCACCGAGCTGGTGTTCCGCGACCACGTGCTCGGTGCCGACATCGGGCGCTTCGACCAGCAGTTCGGTGACTCCGACGCGCGGGTCGCGTTCGTCAACGCCCAGGGCCTGGAGATCAGCCTCGACAAGTCGGGCCGGTTCAGCCCGACCTTCGGTGGCCGCACCGCCGAGCAGCTCGAGCCGCTCCTCGACGCGATGGACACCGTCATCGCCATGCTCGCCGAGCTCGACGTGCAGGCGTTCCCGGCCTACGGCACCCTGCTGGGCGCCGTACGGGAGGGGCAGTTCCTCGGCCACGACTCCGACGCCGACCTCGGCTACGTGTCGCGGCACACGGTGCCGGTCGACGTGGTCACCGAGTCCTACCGACTGCAGCGCGCCGTCAGCGAGCGTGGCTTCGCGACCTACCGCTACAGCGGCGCCGCCTTCCGGATCGACGTGGAGGAGAGCGACGGCTCGGTGCGCGGGCTCGACCTCTTCGGCGGCTTCATGGACGGTGGCCGGCTCTACCTGATGGGTGAGGTCGGCACGGACTACGACGAGAGCTGGCTCCACCCGTTCGGCACCTGCACGCTCGCCGGCCGTGAGTACCCGGCCCCGGCGCGTCCGGAGAAGCTCCTGGAGGCGATGTACGGCGCCTCGTGGCGGGTTCCCGACCCGGCGTTCAAGTTCGAGACGCCGCGGTCCACGACGGTGCGCCTCAACGACTGGTTCCGCGGCATGACGGTCTACCGCCGCGAGTGGGAGCGCAAGCTGGTCGGTGCCGGCGGCCGGGTCCCCAAGCCGGTGCCCTCCGGGCTCGCGCGGTACGTCGCCGGCCAGGCCCCCGAGGGAGCCGAGGTCCTCGACGTCGGCGCCGGCCTGGGCGTCGACGCGCTGTGGCTCGCCGTGCAGGGCCGGAAGGTCACCGCGTACGACTACGTCACCCGGGCCAGCCGGGGCGCGCTGGTCGGCGCGGAGCGCCGGGGCGTGGACCTCACGTCGCGGCCGCTGAACCTCACCGACTTCCGCTCCGTGCTCAGCGAGGGCGCCCGCGTCGTGCGCGAGCCGGGGGAGCGGGTGATCCTCGCCCGCCACGTGCTGGAGGCGACCAACCGGACCGGCCGTGAGGGCCTGATGCGCTTCGCCTCGCTCGCGTTGCGCGGCGGCGGCACGCTCTATGCTGACGTCTGGACGGGGGGCGGGGAGCCGCCGTTCGGGCTCCGTCCGGTCGCGATCGACCACCTGGTCGAGCTCACCGAGCGACACGGTGGCGCGGTCCTTTCCATGGATCCGGTCCCTGCAGAGGACGGCTCCGAGAACCAGATCCGACGATGGGTGGCACAGTGGGCGTGAGGGTTGGCCGGGCGGCGCGGAACGAGCTCGACGAGCTCCGCGCCCGGGTCGAGGGCATCGAGGCGTCGATCGCGGAGCTGCGCCGCCACCACCTGCGGCTGGCGGAGCTGACCGACCTCGTGCAGGAGCTGCTCGTGCCGCTGGCGAGCCGCGACGAGGACCGCGTCAACGCGGCGATCGACAAGTTCCAGCAGGGCATGTAGCCCGCCGGGGACGGGTTCCGACATGGCGAAACGGGTCTTCCTCCACATCGGCCTGCCCAAGACGGCCACGAGCTATCTCCAGACCATCCTGTGGTCCTCGCGGGACCAGCTGCGGGCCGAGGGCCTGCTGCTGCCGGGCACCGAGCGCCGCGACCACCTGTGGGCCAGCCGCGTGGTCCGCGAGGGCGACGCGATCCGCAAGCGCCCGGAGCGCGAGCAGACCTCGTGGGACCGGCTGCGCGCCGAGCTCGCGGCCTGGGACGGCGACGGCCTGGTGAGCCACGAGTTCTTCGCCGCGGCCAGCGCCGAGCAGGCCGTCGCGATGGTGGAGGCGCTCGCGCCGGCGCAGGTCGAGGTGGTCGTCACGGCCCGGGAGCCGCTGGGCCTGTTCACGGCCAGCTGGCAGGAGAGCCTGAAGAACAAGGCCACCACACCGATGGCGGACTACTCGCGCACGGTCTCGCCGAACCCCACCGCGATCTGGAACTGGCGCACCCTCGACCTGCGGCTCGTCCTCGAGCGGTGGTCGCAGGCCGTGCCGCACGACCGGATCCACGTGCTGCCGCTCGACCGGACGGCGCCCCGCGACGAGATCTGGCACCGCTTCGGCGGCCTGCTCGGGCTGCGCACCGCCGACTACGACCTCTCGCAGTCGTTCCCCAACGAGTCGATGGGCGTGGTCGAGGCCGAGGTGCTGCGGCGGGTCAACGCCCACCTCGACTCCTTCGACAAGGCCTTCGACCGCGGCGTCTACATCCGCACCTTCCTCGCCGACGAGCGCCTGGTGCCGCGCAAGGGCGAGCCGTTCTGGCCCTATCCCGACCAGGTGGCCGACTGCCGGGAGCGGTCCGTCGCCGCGATCGACTACCTCACCGCCCGCGGCGTGGACGTGGTGGGCGACATCGAGCACCTGCGGGTCCCCGAGGAGCTGCCCGTACGGCGGACGCCGGACTCGGTGACGGAGGCGGAGGTCGCCGCGGCTGCCACCGAGCTGGTCGCCGTGCTGCTGGGCGACGTCCGCGACCTGCGCAACGCCTCCCGCAAGGGTGACGACGTCAGCCGGCGCCCTGGACGGTCGCTGTGGCGGAGACGTAGTGGTGGTCGCTGACCCGTCGGGCCACCGGTGACTTGTCGTTCGAGAAGTTGCTGAAGGACACCTGGTTGGTCGCGACGATCCAGTCGACGGGCATGCCGCCCGGCGGGCGGCAGCCACCCGAGGTCGAGCCACCCACGGCGGCGACCATGCCGGTCTGCGGGAGGACCCGGCAGAAGAACGCCTCGCGGTCGTTCATGTCGCCGGTCAGGAAGATCGGGATGCCGTCCTTCTTGAGGCGGTTGACCGTGGCGGCGGCGGTGTTGTGGCCGGCCGCGCGACTGCCGGCGTACTGTCCGCCGCCGGCGGACGCGTGCATGTTGAGGAAGTAGAACTCGAGGTTCGTCTTCTTGTGCCGCAGGCGCACGATCGGCTGCATGCGGGTGCCGTGCATGAAGGTGATGTAGAAGGCGTCGCCCGAGACGAACTCGAAGACGTCGGGGTCCCAGATGACCGAGTTGTCGGGGTCCGACCCGCCCGGCCACGCCTTGAACCCGAGGCCCGAGGTCAGCCCGGCGAGCTGCCCGGACTTCACCTCCTGCAGGCCCACCACGGAGACGCCCGAGTTGCGGATGTAGGCGACCTCCTGCGGGGTGCGCCAGCTCGAGCTCGGCCACGACGCCTGCTCGCCGCCCGCGTCCGTGTGCTGGCTGGCCAGCACGTTGAAGGTCGCGATCCCGAAGGAGACCTCGCGGATCCGGGTCTTCTGCGACTCCGCGGCGACCCGCAGCTCCTCCAGGTCGCCGCTCTTCGGGTCGCCGTCCTTCGGGGGCGCGGCCGAGTCGGAGAGCGGCTCGATCAGCTGGCCGTCGACCTCGCGCTCGTCGGCGTCGTGGCGCTCACGGGTCGGGTCGGCGGCCTGGGCGACGTCCGCCTGGGCGGCGACGGGGTCGGTGGCGGCGTCGGGTGCGCCGCCGTCCCAGAAGATCGCCACGCCCAGCAGGAGGGCTCCGAGCACGATCACGGCGACCACCGGGATGAGCTCCGAACGCGCGGCGTGACGCCGTGGTCCGGAGTGCTCGGGCATGGCGGGTACCCTACCCGAGGCCCTGCGCAGGAGCAGGGTTCGCGGCAGGTCCCGGTCGACCGGCCGAGACGTCGTGACCCGAAGTGACCAGGAGGACTGTCGTGGCGGACACGCGGTCCTTCCGCTCCGACATCCAGGGCCTCCGCGCGCTCGCGGTCGGCCTGGTGATCCTCGCCCACGCCGGCTTCCGCACGGCGTCGGGCGGATTCATCGGCGTCGACGTCTTCTTCGTGATCTCCGGCTTCCTCATCATCGGGCTGCTGGTCCGTGAGGCGGGGGAGTCGGGACGCATCTCGATCCTCGACTTCTACGCGCGCCGCGCGCGCCGGGTGATCCCGGCCGCGACGATCGTGCTCGTGGCGACGGCCGTCGCCTCGGCGTACGTCCTGCCGCTGGTGCGCGGTGCCGAGGTCATCAAGGACTCGGTCTGGGCGGCCTTCTTCGCCGCCAACATCCGGTTCAGCCTGGTCGAGACCGACTACTTCTCCCAGGGCGAGCCGCCCTCGCCGGTCCAGCACTACTGGTCGCTGTCGGTCGAGGAGCAGTTCTACATCGTCATCCCGCTGCTGCTGCTCGCCGTGGCCGTGGTCGTACGACGCCGCGCCGGCGAGGCCGCGGAGGCGGACCGGGTGCGGGTGCTCCGGCGCACGGTCTTCGTGGTCCTGGCCGCGGTGACGCTGTCCTCGCTCGCGTGGTCGATCCACGTGACGGCGACGAGCCCGACCGGTGCCTACTTCTCGACCGCCGCCCGCGCCTGGGAGCTCGGCATCGGCGGCCTCGCGGCGACCCTCGTCTGGGGCCGGGCGCCGAGGCTCGGCCGCTGGGCCACCGAGGCGGTCCTCGCCGTGGGCCTGGCGCTGATCGCGTTCGCCACGCTGCGCTTCGACGCGCAGACGGCGGTCCCGGGCAGCGCTGCGCTGGTGCCGGTGCTGGGGTCCGCGCTGATGCTGGCCGCGGGCAGCACGACGGGTGCCTCGTCGACGTACCTCTTCCGGTTGTTCTCGATCGCTCCGGCGCGGGTGGTGGGGGACTGGTCCTACTCGCTCTACCTGTGGCACTTCCCGGTGCTTCGGCTGTGCGAGGAGTACTGGGAGGAGCCGCGCCTGTCCAAGCCGCACCTGGCGGTCGCGCTCGTGCTGATCTTCGCGCTGAGCGCCGCCAGCTACCACCTGGTCGAGCAGCCCTTCCGCAAGGGCGTGCGGTGGCGGCCCCGGCTGCGGGCGATCACGCTCTACCCCGTGAGCCTCGCGATGGTCGTGGTCACGGCGGTGGGCGCCCACGCGTGGGTCGACGGCCAGATCGCCGCCCTGGAGGACAACCCCGGCATCGCGGTCTCCGACTACGGCCGCGACGCGCTCAGCAAGGACCCGACGGTCGCGCTCGTCGAGGCGTCCGTGCTCGCCGCGCAGGACGACCGACCGGTGCCCGGCGGCCTGGAGCCGGCGCTGGGGTCGGTGCGGGAGTCGGTCGCGCCGCTGGGCGACTGCGACTACCGCACCGGCACCCGCAAGCTGTGCGCCTTCGGCGACCCGGACGCCGAGCGCACCATCGCGCTGATGGGCGACTCGCACGCGCGCCACTGGAGCCCGGCGATCGACGCGATCGGCAGGGAGCACGGCTACCGCGTCTACGTGTTCGTCTACAGCGGCTGCCCGGCGATCACCTTCACCCGGCTGACCGACGGCGGGCGACCCTGGACCGAGTGCGCCGACTTCAAGGAGTGGGCGCTGGGCCAGGTGCGGGAGCTGCACCCGGACCTCGTCGTGCTCGCCAACAACGCCTACCAGTCGGCGGCGATGAAGAAGCGCCAGGTCGGCGCCCTGCGCGACCAGCTCGAGCTGCTGCGGCCGCTCGCCGGCAAGGTTGCGATGATCGGTGACAGCCCGAAGCTCCCGAAGGCGCCCGGCACCTGCATCTCGGAGCGCGACGTCGACCTCGGCGACTGCCTCCAGGAGCCCGAGACCGGTCCGACCCGGATCCAGGGACAGTTCCGCCAGACGGTCGAGGACCTCGGCATGACCTGGGTCGACGCCCGCCGCTGGTTCTGCGCCGAGGACCGGTGCCCGGCGGTGATCGGCAATGTCGTCCCCTTGCGCGACCGCGAGCACGTGACGGTCGAGTACTCCACCCTCCTGGCCGACCCGATCGCCGCCGCCCTCGGCATCGCCGAGGGCTGATCCCGGAACCCGGTCCCGGCCTTCCTCAGGTCCGCTCCGCGCGCGCCGATCGACTCGTGTCGGTCGGCTTCTCGCATTTGTGGTGCCTTTCGGAATTACATGGTTGTGATTATCCGAATTACACGTTTGTAGTTATTCGGTTCCTATTGCGAGAGTCGAAAGTGACTGATGAGATTCATGTGACTTTTGTTGTTTAGAGGCGATGGTCTCAATGAGGGGAATGAGCGAATGCGCCAGCGGTTCAGCGGAGTACGGCGACTGGCAACCGCCCTGGCAGTCGGGGCCTTGGGCCTCGCGGTGCTGCCCGGGCTGGCCGGCGGGGGTGACCCCGTCCGGCTCGCGGCCACGGACACCTGCACCACCACGCGGGCCTTCCAGATGGTCGAGGCCAACATCAAGTCGGGGATGACCCAGGCCCAGACGAAGGCCGACCTCGCGAAGGTGTTCGCCGACAAGCCGGACTTCGTCGCGATGAACGAGGTCGCCGGCCGCTCCGACGCGATGCTGGCGCCCGCGGGCTACGCCATCTGGCGCACGCCGGGTCGCTACACCGGCGCCAACCCGGTGGTGTGGCGCACCGACCGCTGGAACGTGATGGCGCAGGGCACCATGTACATCTCCAACGTCGGCGGCAAGCTCTCGACGCAGACCACCGAGCTCGGCATCCGCTATGCCAACTGGGTCACCCTCAAGTCGGTGGACGGATGCCAGACGATCTCGGTCGTCTCCTACCACGTGGCGCCGAAGACCGAGCCGATCGGCGACCTGCTGCTCCCGTCGGTGGAGAAGCTGGGCGGCCTGGCCAACCAGCTCGCGGCCGACGGCCCGGTGCTGCTCGCCGGTGACCTGAACCAGCACTACCGTGGCCGCCTCTACCCGCGGACCCTGCTGTCGTCGTACCTGATGACGCCGACGTGGGACATGACCGGGACGATGCTGCCGACCCACACCAAGGCCACGATCGACTACATCTTCGTGCGCAACGCGGCGCAGTTCGCCGTCACCCGGCAGGTCACCCGCGACCTCTACTCGGACCACAACGCGGTCGTCGCCAACCTGACGCTGAACCCGCGGATCACGGTGGCGCGCACCGCTCCGACCTTCGTCCGGGGCCACGTCGTCAACATCCCGACGTCGACCAGCGCGGTCTCGCGACGCGCCGTGATCAGCCGGGTCATCAAGGCGGTGGGGCTGGCCCCGGCCGGCGCGACGGTCCAGGTCGCGACCCAGCGCCTCGGCGACCCCGTCGTCCTCAACGCCCTGCGCAACGCGTACAAGCGCGGCGTCAACGTCCAGCTGGTCACCACCAACGCCCACCTCTCCACCCAGGAGAAGGCGCTGATGTCGCTGCTCGGCACGTCGAAGACGCGCACCTCGTGGGCCGTCCAGCGCCCCTGGCGCGAGAGCGCCGGGCTGCCGGCCACGGCCGTGATGGTGAACCGCACGGCCGACGTGCAGCTCCTCGGTGTCCAGGTGGACCAGCCGCTCGACTACCGGATGGCGCTGCGCCTGGCCCGCGGCCAGTTCACGCTGGAGAAGGAGGACTTCCTTGCCCTCCGCGCCGGCTTCAGCCGGCAGATCCGATAGGTGGCGCCGAGCACGCTGACAGGTTGATCCGGTAGACATTGCCGCGTGACGCGGCTCTACCTCCACATCGGCCTGCAGAAGACGGGCACGTCGTACCTGCAGAACCTCTGCTGGAGCTCGGTCGACGAGCTGCGCGGCCAGGGCGTCACGATGGTGCCGGAGGGGCGCATCGAGACCTTCTGGCTCGCGCTCGACGTGCGCCAGCGGATCGACGCGCACGACGTGCCGCGGGTGGGGCGCTCCGTCGAGCTGCTGCCGGAGCAGTTGGCCGCCGTGACCACGCCGTCGGCGCTGATCACCCACGAGACGCTGGCCTCCGCTTCGGCGGCCCAGATCAGCCGGTTGCTCGAGGCCTGTGCGGGTCACGAGGTGCACGTGGTCGTCACCGCCCGCGACATCGGACGACAGGTCCCCTCGCTGTGGCAGGAGGGGCTGAAGGCCGGCCGCTCGGACACGCTGGAGGAGTACGTCGCCGAGCTCCGCGGTCCCGACGGCCGGTCCGGCACGGTGTGGCGCCGGCTCGACCTCGGGGGCGTGCTGGGGCGGTGGGCGCAGGCCGTCCCGCCCGAGCGGGTCCACGTGGTCACCGTGCCGGGGCCGAACGGACCTCGTGAGGCGCTGCTGGAGCGCTACTGCGCCGTGCTGGGCGTCGACCCCGGCGCGCTCGACCCGGACAAGGCCGGTCCGGGCAATCCCGGCCTGGGGGAGGCGGAGGCCGAGCTGCTGCGTCGCGTCAACGAGCGCGTGCCCGACCGCTACCGGCGCCGCGTCCCCTACGGCGAGGTGGGCAAGCGCTGGTTCGCGATGGGCATCCTCGCCCGCGCCGGCTCGGCGCCGGTCCGGCTCGGCCGGGCACACGAGGAGTGGTGTCGCGAGCGGGCGGAGGAGTCCGTCCGCGTGATCGGCGAGCTCGGCTGCGACATCGTCGGCGACGTGGCCGACCTGCTCCCCGACAGCGACGTCTTCGAGGACACCGGCGGACCGGACGAGGCCGCGGTGCTGGAGGCCGCGACCCGCGCGCTCGGTGCGGTGCTCGAGGAGCGCCTCGAGCAGCGCCTGGCCCGCCGGGCCGGGGCGACCGCGGCCGCGCAGCCCGGGGCGGCCCCCACCCCCCGCGGTGTACGACGGGCGCTCGGCGCCGTGCGCCGTCGGCTCGGCCGCGGCTGAGCCCCGGCGGCGACTCAGCCTGGGCCCCGGCCGACCTCAGCCGCGGGCGGCCAGGCCCTTGCTCGCCGCCACGCCGCGCTTGACCGCGGCGCTGGCCACCTGGCTCGCGACCTGGCCGGCGACCTGGCTCGCGGCCTTGAGCTGGTCGCCGACCTGCTGGGTGGCGGCCAGCGGGGCGAGCAGCTGCTCGGCGCGGCCGAGCAGGCCGTCGGCGCGCTGCACCACGGTCTGGAAGTCGCCGACGGTGCCGTTGAAGCCGGCCACGCTCTCGTTGAACTGGTTCAGCGCGGCGGTGAAGTCCACCAGCAGGGCGCCGAAGGTGTCAAGCGTGACGTTGAGCCGGTCGGCCGTCGCGTCGAGCTTGTTGATGGTCTGGTCGACGTCGAGCACCGTCCGGATCCGCGAGCGCCGGCCGGGGTCGCCGGCCGGGTCACCGCCGGTCGGGTCGTGGGCGACGGCGGGGCTCTGGACGTCGTACTCGCTCATGGGGGACAGGCTAGGTGAACCGGCGCAGGGGCCTTCGGTGACGTGCCTCACGTCACGGTCTCGCCCCCCGTTCGGAGGGTCCTGTGGCGGCTACTCGCGGGTATTGTTCGCTGGCGGTACCACCAGCGAAAGGGAAGCGATGCCGAAGCTCTGTCAGACCGAGGGACTCACCGAGGACCAGACCGAGATCCTGAAGGCCGTACGCGTCTTCGTGGACGAGCAGATCATCCCGGTCGCCCAGGACCTGGAGCACAAGGACGAGTACCCGCAGGACATCATCGACGGGCTCAAGGAGCTCGGCGTGTTCGGCCTGACCATCCCCGAGGAGTTCGGTGGTCTGGGCGAGTCGCTGCTGACCTACGCCCTCGTGGTCGAGGAGATCGCCCGCGGCTGGATGAGCGTGTCGGGCGTCATCAACACCCACTTCATCGTGGCCTACCTGCTCATGCAGCACGGCACCGAGGAGCAGAAGCAGAAGTACCTGCCCCGCATGGCGACCGGCGAGGTCCGTGGCGCGTTCTCGATGTCCGAGCCGGGCCTCGGCTCCGACGTGTCGGCCGTGTCGACCAAGGCGACGAAGCAGGACGACGGCTCGTACTCCATCACCGGCCAGAAGATGTGGCTGACCAACGGCGCCACCTCGACCCTGGTCGCGCTGCTCACCAAGACCGACGAGGGTGCGGACTCGGTCTACAAGAACATGACCACCTTCCTCGTCGAGAAGGAGGCCGGCTTCGGCGAGACCGCCCAGGGCGTCACCGTCCCCGGCAAGATCGACAAGATGGGCTACAAGGGCGTCGAGACGACCGAGCTCATCCTCGAGGGCCACCAGATCGCCGCCGACCAGATCCTCGGTGGCGAGCCGGGCAAGGGCTTCTTCCAGATGATGGACGGCGTCGAGGTCGGCCGTGTCAACGTGGCCGCCCGTGCGTGCGGCCTGGCCTGGCGCGGCTTCGAGCTGGGCGTGGCCTACGCGCAGCAGCGCAAGACGTTCGGCAAGGTCATCGCCGAGCACCAGGCGGTGCTCTTCCGGATCGCGGAGATGGCGACCAAGGTCGAGGTCGCGCACAACATGATGGTGCGCGCCGCCCGCCTCAAGGACACCGGCAAGCGGATGGACGTCGAGGCCGGCATGGCCAAGATGGTCGCCTCCGAGTACGCCAACGAGGTCGTCGAGGACTCCTTCCGGATCCACGGCGGCTACGGCTACTCCAAGGAGTATGAGATCGAGCGCCTGATGCGCGAGGTCAAGTTCATGCTCATCGGCGAGGGCACCTCCGACATCCAGAAGATGATCATCGGCCGCAGCCTGCTGAAGGACTACAAGCTCTGAGCAGCTGACTCCGCGACGGGCCGCCCCACCGGGGCGGCCCGTCGTCGTTTTCGCCGGCCCCGCCTCGGTAGGGTCGTCCGCGTGATCGCGACCGTCAGCACCGTCAAGGACACGCTCGCCAACGTGCAGCGGTTCGTCCGCGGCAACCTCGCCGGAGGCGTCGACCACATGGTCGTCTTCCTCGACGGCCCGGACCCCGAGGTCGAGGCCTGGCTCGCGAGCCAGGAGCACGTGACCCACCTGGTCGCCGACGACGCGTGGTGGGGCGGCAAGCGGCCCGCCGACCTCAACAACCGCCAGCGGATGCACGCCAACATCGCCAAGGCGGTGCTGACCGTCGTACCGGGCGTCGACTGGCTCTTCCACGTCGACGCCGACGAGATCTGCCAGATCGACCGGGCCGCGATCGACGCCGTCCCCCCGTCGTACGACGCCGTGCGGCTCGCGCCGCTGGAGGCGGTCAGCCGCAAGCACTGGGACGGCAGCCCCACCTGGTTCAAGAAGCTGCTCGACGAGCCCGACCTCAAGCTGCTCGAGGTCCTCGGCGTGATCGAGAAGCCGGCCAACGGCCATCTCTTCCACGGCCACGTCGAGGGCAAGACGGCCACTCGGCCGCGCCTCGACCGCTGGCTGACCATCCACCGCACGGTCGACGAGAAGCGCGACGAGGTGCCGCACTTCACCGCCCCGGGGCTCACCGTCCTGCACTACGAGTCGTACTCGGGCGAGGACTTCGTCCGGAAGTGGAGCGCGATGCTGGCCGCCGGGCCCGAGATCAGCCTTCGGCCCGTGCGCGAGCGCACCAAGGCGGCGGTGCAGGCGCTGATCGGCAAGCCGCTGACCCCCGAGCTGCGCGAGCAGTACCTCACGCGGATCTTCGAGGCGACCACCGAGGACGACTTCGACACGCTGCGCGAGCTCGGCCTGCTCGTCGAGGCCGACCCCACGCAGGGCACCCACACCCCGCAGCTGCTGGAGACGCGCGACCAGCTCGCCGAGGCCCTCGCCGCGCTCGCCGACCAGCCCAAGGACGCCTTCGGGGTCTGCAAGCCGGCCGGGCCCGTCCAGGAGGTGCTCTCACACCTTGGAGCCGGTGACGGGAAGAAGTCGTGGTGGCGGAAGAATGGCCGCTCGTGAGCGCCAGCAAGACGAACCCCGGCAACTTCTTCGAGGACTTCACGATCGGCCAGCGGCTCGTCCACGCGACGCCGCGCACCGTCACCGAGGGTGACCGGGCCGTCTACGGCTCGCTCTACCCGACCCGGTTCGCCGTGCCGTCGTCCGCGTCCTTCGCCGCGTCGGTGGGCCTGACCCAGCACCCGGTCGAGGAGCTGATCGCCTTCCACATCGCCTTCGGCAAGACCGTCCCGGACATCTCGCTCAACGCGGTGGCCAACCTCGGCTACGCCGAGTGCCGCTTCCACCAGCCCGTCGTCCCCGGCGACACGCTGTCGACCACCTCCGAGGTGATCGGCCTCAAGCAGAACTCCAACCGCAAGAGCGGCGTGGTCTACGTCCGCTCGACCGCGACCAACCAGCGCGGCGAGGTCGCCCTGGAGTGGGCCCGCTGGGTGATGGTGCACAAGCGCGACCTCGACGCACCCGCGCCGGAGGCCGTCGTACCGGACCTGGCGCCGGCGGTGGCCGCCGCCGACCTGGTGCTGCCCGCCGGCCTCGACTTCTCCGGCTACGACTTCGCGGCGGCGGGGGAGCCTCACCGCTTCGACGACTACGAGGTCGGCGAGAGGATCGACCACGTCGACGGCGTCACGCTCACCGAGTCGGAGCACCAGCAGGCCACCCGCCTGTGGCAGAACACCGCCAAGGTGCACTTCAACAAGGAGGCGCGCCCCGACGGCCGCAACCTCGTGTACGGCGGCCACGTCATCTCGATGGCGCGCGCGCTCTCCTTCAACGGGCTCGCCAACGCCCAGCTGGTCGCGGCGATCAACGCCGGGGCGCACACCTCACCGGCCTTCGCGGGCGACACCGTCTACGCCTGGTCCGAGGTGCTCGACAAGGCGGAGACCCCGGTCCCCAGCGTCGGCGCCCTGCGCCTGCGCCTGGTGGCGACCAAGGGCCGCGACGAGTCGATGACGCTGCGCGGCGAGGACGGCAAGTACGCCGAGGGCGTGCTCCTCGACCTGGACTACTGGGCGCTCATCCCGCGCTGACCGGGGTCACCTGCACGTTGCTGATCGTGTAGGTCACCTCGTCGTCGACGGCGTTCTCGATCTGGTCGATCACGACCTTCGTCGGGTGGTCCGTGCCGGCGGGCCACGTCACGTCGGCCTTGAAGACGGTCGGGTCGTTGGCCTTCGCGATCAGGTCGTTGATGCCCAGCCGGGCGAAGTCCGGCGCCTGGGTGCCCTTGCCCGGCTTGGTGAGCCGGACCGCCGAGGTGACCTCGCCGTCGGCGACGGTGACCCGGAGCGGACCGGTCAACGGGCAGAAGCACAGAACCTCGAGGCGGTAGGTGTAGTCGGTCGCCGCGAAGGCCGGCCACTGCTGCGTGGTCGGGTCGTCGGTGGGGTCGCCCGTGGGGTCGCCGGTCGTCGTACCGGACGAGGGGGCGTCGCTCGCCGGGTCCGCGGCCTTCTCGTCGTCCTCCCGACCGCAGGCGGACAGGCCGAGCGCGAGCACGGCGGCGAGGGTCGGCAGGGCGGCGCGGCGGATCTGCATGGTGCTCATGATGCCTGTGACGGGTGGCGAGGCGCCCAGGTTCCCCACCGGTCTGGACCACCCTTCCGCACCGGGGGTGGAACGTGTTCTCATTTTCTGGACGCAGGGCGTGACCCCGGTCACACGCCGTCGTTACTCTGATAGAGGTCTCATCGAGACTTCGGATCCCGGCATTGCTCCCGAAGGGATTGGGTCTTGTCTCTGGTACGTCTCGCGCGCCTCGTCGGCGCGTCGCTGCTCGTCCTCCTCCTCGCCGCGTGCGGCTCCCAGCTCGACCCGGACACGGTCGCGCGGGCCAGCGGTGACACCAACGGCTCCGGGAACGGAGGCCAGGGCGTCGCCGACGGCGGCACCGGCGACACGGGCGCGGGTGGGGACACCGGCGCGGACGACGGTGCGGCGGCCGGTGGCGACACCGGGTCCGGCTCCGGCTCCTCCGGCTCCGGCGGCACGGGCTCCTCCGGCTCCGGTGGCAGCACCGGCGGCGGTGGCGGGAAGGGCTCCGCGACCGGTGGGGTCAAGGCCGGCTCGTGCGCCGGCTTCAAGAACCAGAAGGGGATCACCGACAAGACGATCACCCTCGCCAACATCTCCGACATCTCGG
The DNA here is from genome assembly GCF_057586415.1 of Nocardioides sp. SRI_004. NCBI lineage: Bacteria > Bacillati > Actinomycetota > Actinomycetes > Propionibacteriales > Nocardioidaceae > Nocardioides > Nocardioides sp. SRI_004. Next base: position 83,488 of record NZ_JBYCZV010000019.1, on the reverse strand, counting down.
GCCCGGTGCCCGGCATCTTCGAGTCGGCGCAGCAGGCCACGGCGGCGTACATCAAGTACTTCAACGCCACGGGCGGCATCTGCGGGCGCAAGCTGGAGCTGGTCAACCTCGACAGCCGCGCCGACGCGGGCGCGGACCAGCAGGCCTACGTCAAGGCGTGCGACAACGCCTTCGCCGCGGTCGGGTCCATGTCGGCCTTCGACAGCGGCGGCGCCGGGACCGCGAACGCGTGCGGCCTGCCGGACCTCCGGGCGGTGACGGTCAACCCGGAGCGCCAGGCGTGCAAGTCGTGCTTCGCGGCGTACGCCATCCGGACCAACATCATCCCCGACTCGGCCGCGAAGTGGCTCGCCCAGAAGTACCCGAGCGCGGTGAAGAACGCGGCCGTGATGTACGTGAACGCCGGCGCCGCGCCGGTCAACGCCAAGAGCATGGCGGCCGGCTACGAGAAGGGCGCCGGCTGGGACGTGAAGTACCTGCAGGGCATCGACGTCGCGGAGTTCAACTACGCGCCCTACGTCCAGCAGATGAAGGACAAGGGCATCAAGGCCGTCGCCTACCAGGGCCCCTACCAGTTCGCGGTCAAGCTCAAGCAGGCCATGCAGCAGCAGGGCTTCAAGCCGGACTTCTACCTGCAGGACCCGACGATCTACGACCGTCGCTACCTGGACCAGGCGGGCAGCCTGGCCGAGGGTGACTACATCTACGCCGCGAACGACCTGTTCGAGAACAAGGGCAACGCCGAGGTGCAGCTGTACCTGTCGTACCTGCAGCAGGTGAAGCCCGGCGCGATCCCGAACTACTACGGTCTCTACGCGTGGTCCGCCACCCGGCTCTTCGTCGAGAAGGCGATCGCGCTGGGCGGCAAGCTCAACCGCGCGTCCCTCGTCCAGGCGGTGCGCAGCACGACGAACTGGACCGGCAACGGCGCGCACACCCCGATGAACCTCGGCTCCGCGAAGACCCCGCCGTGCCTCAAGGTCGCGCAGTACAAGGGCGGTCGGTGGCAGCAGGTCTCGCCGGGCTCCTACATGTGCGGCCGGGTCGTGGACACCGGCATCGGCGGCTGAGGCGGACTCGACATGGGCTCCTTGTTCGCCTTCACGCTGCTGGGCCTGTTCACCGGAGCGGCGTACGCGATCATGGCCTCCGGCCTGGTGCTGACCTACACCACGACGCGGGTCTTCAACATCGCCCACGGCGCGTTCGGGATGGTGCTGGCCTTCACGTTCTGGGACTTCACCCAGCGCCAGGGGCTGCCGACCCTGCTCTCGTTGTTCCTCGTGCTCGGGGTGGTGGCGCCCGCGATCGGCTGGTTCATCCAGCGCTTCGTCACCCGCGGGCTGGGGGAGGGGCCGGTCTCGGTCGCGCTGGTCGTGACCGTCGGGCTGCTGGTCGGCCTGATCGGCCTGGCCCAGCAGATCTGGAAGCCGGAGGCGCGGGTCCTGCTGCCGTTCTACGCCGACACCGGGTGGCAGCTCGGCGACACCTACATCACCGCCCACCAGGTCGTCACGATCATCTGCTCGGTCGTCGTCGCGGTCGGGCTCTACCTCCTGCTGAACCGCACCCGGATCGGTACGGCGATGCGGGCCTCCGTCGACAACCCCGAGCTGCTCAAGCTGTTCGGCGGCCGACCGGACACGGTCGCCGCGCTCGCCTGGGCGATCGGCATGTCGCTCGCCGCGCTCGGTGGCATCCTGCTGACGCCGGTCGTCGGCCTCGACTACTACGCCCTGACGCTGCTGGTCATCAACGCGTACGCCGCCGCCATGCTGGGCCGGCTCAAGAGCCTCCCGCTGACCTTCGCCGGTGCGATGGGCCTGGGCATCCTCGAGTCGTGGGCGGTCGCCTACCTGCCCACCGACGGCTTCTGGTCCACGGTGCGCCCGGTCATCCCGGCGCTGTTCCTGTTCGCGATCGTGGTGCTGATGCCACAGGCGCAGCTGCGCATCGGCCAGGTGAAGGGCATCATCGCGGCTCCGGTGCCCTCGGTGACGAAGGCGGTGGGCTCGGGCGCCGGGCTGCTCGCGGTGGCCTTCGTGCTGATCTCGCTGGTGTCGCGGGCCGACGTGCTGCTGATCGGTGTCGCGGCGACGTACGCGATGGTCATGCTGTCCCTCGTCCTGCTGACCGGGTACGGCGGCCACGTCTCCCTCGCGCAGTTCACCTTCGCCGGCGTCGGCGCCCTGGCCTACGCCAAGCTCGACGAGCCCAACCTGTTCGGGCTCGCGATGGCCGCGCTGATCTCCGCGGCGGTCGGCGCCCTGGTCGCGCTGCCGGTGCTGCGGCTGACCGGGCTCTACCTCGCCCTGTCGACCATGGCCTTCGCGGTGCTGATGGACAAGATGATCTTCCAGGCCGAGTTCGCCTTCAAGTTCAACGGCACGCTCGCCACCGAGCGGCTCTCGATCCTCGGCGTGCGGATCGGCAGCGACACGTCCTACGTGTGGTTCATGGTCCTCTGCTTCGTGCTGATGGGGCTGCTCCTGCTGTGGCTGCGCCGAGGCGCCCTGGGCCGGATCCTGATCGCGATGCGCGACAGCCCGTCCGGCTGCGGCACCCTCGGGCTGGACCTGCGGTGGTTCCGGGTCGGGCTGTTCTCGCTGTCGGCCGGCATGGCCGGCCTCGCCGGCGGCCTCTTCGCCGGACTGCGCGGGACGGTCGGCGCCGCGGACTTCCTCTACTTCCAGTCGCTGCTGGTGCTGCTGCTGGCGGTCGTCTTCGGGGTCACCTCGGTGACCGGCGCCCTGCTCGGCGGCACCGCGCTGATGCTGCTGCCGGTCTGGCAGTCCTCGCAGCCCGAGCTGGCCGGCCTGCTGTTCGCCGTCCTCGGCTTCGGTGCGGTCCTGCTCGGCCGCGACCCCAACGGGATCGCCAACCACCTGTTCAAGCTCGGCCGGTGGGGGACCGGGCGGGTCCTGCCGCGCTGGGAGGAGCAGCTGCGCGAGCGGCTCAACGGGCTGCTCAAGGCGACCCGGCCCGAGCCCGCCCGCTCGATCGACGCCCTGGTCGATGCCGGCATCGAGGAACCGAAGGGAGTGGGCTGACATGGGTCGACACAGCTCCTCGGCACTGCTCGAGGTCGACGACGTGATCGTGAGGTTCGGCGGCGTCACCGCGGTCAACCGCGCGACCTTCAGCGCCCACCGCGGCCAGATCACCGGGCTGATCGGGCCCAACGGCGCCGGCAAGACCACGTGCTTCAACGTGATCACCGGGCTGCAGAAGCCGACGTCGGGGCGGGTCCGCTACCAGGACCGCGATGTCACCCGGTGGCCGGTCCACAGGCGGGCCAAGCACGGCGTCGGGCGCACCTTCCAGCGGCTGGAGGCCTTCGGCTCGCTGACGGTGCGGGACAACGTGCGCGTCGCGCGCGACATCCACGGCGGCCCGCTCGCGTGGGTCCGCCCCTCCGGACGGTCCGCGCTGGAGATCGACGTACTGCTGGACCGCGTCGGCATCGGGCAGTACGCCGACGAGCGGGCCGACTCGATCCCGACCGGCACCGCCCGGCTGCTCGAGCTCGCCCGGGCACTGGCCTGCAACCCGCAGCTGCTGCTGCTCGACGAGCCCTCCTCCGGGCTCGACGAGTCGGAGACCGACGCCTTCGGCGACCTGCTCAAGGACCTCGCCGCCGAGGGCGCCGCGATCCTCATGGTGGAGCACGACATGGACCTGGTGATGGCGGTCTGCGACGACATCCACGTGCTCGACTTCGGCCAGATCATCGCCTCGGGCGCGCCGGCCGACATCCGCACCGACCCCGTCGTGCAGCGCGCCTACCTCGGCTACGCCGAGGTGGACCACTCCGGCGACGGGGAGATCGACCACACCACCGAGCTGGGAGTCGTGTCGTGAGCGTCCCGATCCTCGACGTCGTCGACCTCCACGCGGCCTACGGCCGGATCGAGGTGCTGCGCGGCGTCGACCTGTCCGTCCCCAAGGGCGCGGTGATGGCGCTGCTGGGGCCCAACGGCGCCGGCAAGTCCACGTTGGTGAAGGTGATCAGCGGGCAGAAGCAGGCGGCGTCCGGCGACATCCACCTCGCCGGCGTCCACGTCAAGGCCGGCAGCAAGGGCACCGGCCCCGACGACCTCGCCCGGGTCGGGCTGTGCACGGTGCCCGAGGGCCGCTCGGTGTTCCCGAACCTCACGGTCGAGGAGAACCTCCGCCTGATGTCGTATGCCGGCGTGCCGGCGGGCGCCGTCCTGGAGACCGCCTACGGCTACTTCCCGCGGCTCCACGAGCGGCGCAACCAGCTGGCCGGCACGATGTCGGGTGGCGAGCAGCAGATGCTCGCGATGTCGCGGGCGCTCGCCTCCGACCCGGCCCTGCTGCTGCTCGACGAGCTCTCGATGGGGCTGGCGCCACTGATCGTCGAGGAGCTCTACGACACCGTCGCGCAGATCGCGGCGTCCGGTGTCTCCATCCTGTGCATCGAGCAGTTCGCCCGCACCGCGCTGCGGGTGTCCGACTACGCGGCCGTCATGTCCGGCGGCCGCATCGTGGCGACCGGCGAGCCCGGCGAGATCCTCGAGACCATGGCCGACGTCATCCTGGGAGGGGCAGCATGACCCGTCGAAACCAACGCAGGACCCGACTCCTGATCACCGGCGGGATCCTCGCGTCCACGCTCCCGCTGACCGGGGCGCCCCTGGCGGCCCAGCCCGCGCAGGCCGCGGACGGGGAGCCGTCGTACGGCGGCTTCACGGCCCAGGCCTGGTCGAGCCCGGTCCGGATCGAGGTGTTCGAGCCGAGCCTGCCGATCCCCGTCGACGCCGGCATCGCCCAGCTGGAGTTCGACATGGGCTACAGCAAGGTGAAGGCCGACTCCGGCATGTCGAGCGGCCGCTCCAGCCTGTTCTGGCCCGGCGACCCGGTCGGCGAGGGCCTCAAGACCTTCGCCGAGCAGCTCGGCCTGCCGCCGACGCCCCTCACCGAGAACGGCTACCCGGTCCAGGTGAACTCGCAGTACCCCGGCGACACCCCGACCCAGAAGGACAACAAGATCCCGGGGACGATCCAGCAGACGACGTCCGGTGACCGTACGGCGATCGCCGAGACCGGCTTCTCGCCCGACGGGGCCGTGCTCGGCCCCGACGAGGACGGTGGCGGCGGCGGGGGCTCCGGCAACCCGGTCACCGACCTCACCGACCAGCTCCAGGGCCTGCTCACCGGTGGGCTCGGCGGTGCCAAGGCGACGGCCGCCCCGGGCAACCCGCTCGGCCTCATCGTCGACGTCGACGGCTACGTGTCGGTCAGCAAGATGGACGCGACCGGCGCCAACAAGGCGGCCCCGGTCTCCACGGTCTCCCGGTCCACCCTCGGTGAGATCCGGCTGCTCGGCGGCCTGATCACCCTGGGCGGGGTCGAGACGGTCGCCCGCGCGACCACCGACGGCGCGACCGGCAAGGCCAGCGGCAAGGCGGTCTACGGGAAGATGGCGATCGCCGGCCAGGAGTTCGGCTTCGGTCCCGACGGGGCCATCGTCAGCGGCAAGACGATGCCGATCCCCGGCCTGCAGGACCTTCCCGCCAACGCGCTCGAGCAGCTCGGCATCACGATCTCGGTGCCGAAGCCGGTCCGCACGGTCGAGGGCGACCAGGCCACCAGCGAGTCCGCCGGCCTGCGGATCACCATCGACACCAAGCTCCTCTCGCCGCTGCTCAAGGCGCTCCCGCTCAGCACCATCACCAGCCTGATCCCGGACATGCCCGGCCAGGCCGGCCAGCTCAAGGGCGTCCTGTCGGGCCTCTCGACGCTGTCGCCGAAGATCGTGCTCACCGTCGGCGTGGCCCGGGCGAGCGTCGACACGGTGCCCCCGATCGACGTCCCGCCCGTCACCCCGGGCGGGACGGTGACCCCGCCGACGACCAGCACGCCCAAGCCCGCGGCCGGCTCGGTCGGCGTACCTCCGGCTGCCGGTGCTCCGGCCCCCGCCGGCGCCGCTCCGGCGCCCGCCGCCGACACGCCGGTCGCCGACCTCGTCGACGCGGCCCCGGCCAGCTCGGGCCTGCCGCCGCTGGGCTCGATCCCCGGCATGCTCCTGGTCGCCGCATTCCTGGCGGCGGCCATCGCGGGCAGCTGGTTCCGACGGCTCGGCGCCGCCGCCCTCGGCGCCGGTGCCCCCTGTGCCCACGGCCTCGAGAGCGGCCTCCCCGACCTCCGCAAAGCCTGATCGAAAGGTCTGAGCCATGACCGTCTCCTCCACCCCCGCCAGCGGTGCCCGGACCGGAAGCCTCGGGGCCATGCCGAAGGCGGGCCAGTCCCGCTCCGGGATCGCGCCGCTGAAGAACGACAACGCCGCCCTGCTGCAGGTCGTGCTCTTCTGGGTGGGCGCGATCCTGCTGCCGCTCGGGCTCGTGGTCATCGTGCTCGGCTGGTACGGCGCCGCGAACACGCCGTACCAGTACGACCAGCTGTCCTACCTGGTCTCCGGCGGCCTGCTCGGCCTCGGGCTGACCTTCTGCGGCGGGTTCCTCTACTTCGGGGCGTGGCTGGCGCGGATCGCCGCCGACGGACGGGAGTCGTCGAAGCGGCTGGCCGACACGCTGCTGCTGCTCGCCGAGGTCAGCGCCACCGGTGCCACCACCGACGCGAGCGGCGTGGACCTGGGCGCCATCCCGGTCACGGCCGGCGACGGGACGACCATGCACCGCCGTGACTGCGCCCTGATCGCCCATCGCGACGACCTGGCGCCGGTCGGCGAGGCCAACGCGCACCTCACCGCGTGTCGGGTCTGCCGGCCGGGATCGAGGTAGTGGAACGATGCCGGGTGTGGACGTCGCGACGGAGACACCGCCAGGGGCACCGCCCGGCACGTTGCTGAGCGCCAAGGGCACCCGGCTCAACCGTCGCGGCCTGGAGACCCGGCGGCTGCTGCTGCGCGAGGCGGTCCACTGCCTCGCCGAAGGCGGTCCCGAGGCCGTCAGCGCCAACGCGGTCGCCCGGCGGGCGGGCGCGACGTGGGGCACGATCCAGCACCAGTTCGGCGACGCCGACGGGCTGTGGGCGGCCGTGCTCGACCACATCGCCGGTCTCGCCGGCTTCGCCGAGCTGGTCGTGCCGGCCCACCCGAGCGTGGCCGACCGGGTGGAGGCCGTCATCGACCTGATGTGGCGCTCGGTCCAGCTGCCGACCGCGGCCGCCTTCTACCAGCTCCGGTCCGGCCTGCCCCACCGCCGCGACCAGCTCGAGGAGTCCTTCCCCCGCACCGCCCAGGCGATCGCCCGCTGGGACGAGGAGTGGGCCGCCCTGTGCGAGCGCTCCTTCGCCGGCCTCGGCCTCGACGCGAGCAAGGTGATGCGGGTGCGACACCTGCTGCCGAGCGCGCTGCGCGGGCTCTTCGCCGAGGGTGGCCTCGGTGGCTACGTCGACGTCGAGGAGGCCCGGCAGGGCCTCAGGGACGCGCTGACGGCCTACCTGACGAGCTGACCGCGGCGCCGGCACCGGCCGTGGACGGGGTGCTGAACCACCGGGCCAGCGGCAGCAGCGCGAGCACCAGCACGGTCGGTACGACGAACCCGAACCGCAGCTGGTCCTGGCCGACCACGCCCGTGAGCACCGCGCCGAGCAGGCCGCCCACGTAGTTGAACTGGTTGAAGCGGGCGATCACCGCGTCCACCCGCTCGACCGAGCCACCGGCGATCCGCGCGGCCGCGGAGAAGCTGAGCGGCGCGACCACCGAGATGCCGGTGCCGACGACCGTGAAGCCGAGCACGGCGACCGGCCAGGACGGGGCCACGCTGACCACGACCAGCCCCGCCGAGGCGACGACCGCCCCGACGCGCAGGACCGGCACGGCGCCGTACTGCTGCACGAGGCGGTCGCCGGCGAGCCGGACGAGGAGGCTGGCGAGCAGGTAGGGCAGCGTGGCGAGGGCGACCCAGCGCGACGGCGCGTGCAGCACCTCGTCGATGTAGACCGCGCCCCACGTCTGGGCGGCGGTGTCGACCATGTAGAAGACCACCATGCCGAGGCCGACCATCAGGATCGGCCGCCACGGCACGCCCGGCAGGTCGCCGCCGGCGGCGTGGTCGAAGGCCCGGCTCGCCTCGCGGGGCAGGAAGCCGGCGGCCGCCATGGCGACGGCCACGACGCCGATGAGCGCCGACCAGCCGAGGTCGAGGTCCGCCGTGGCGAGCGTGGTCGCGGCACCCAGGAGCCCGCCGAAGGTCCACCCGCCGTGGAAGCTCGGCAGGATCGGCCGGCCGTAGGCCCGCTCGATGGCGACCGCCTGCATGTTGGTCGACGCGTCCACGACGCCGAGCGCGACGCCGTACACGCCGACGCCGAGGAGGTACGCCGCCCACACGGGCGCGGCCAGCATCAACCCCGCGCCCGCACCCACCAGCACGAGGCCGGCGCGCAGGAGGTGGGCGCTGGAGGTGCGGGGCGCCAGCCGCTCGGCGACGACCGAGCCGAGGCCTGCCAGCAGCACGATCGCGAGCAGCACGGCCGAGACGCCGAGCTCGCCGAGGTCCCATCGGTCCTTGATGTCGGGCAGCCGGGTGGTGAGCCCGATGAACACGAAGCCCTGGGTGGCGAAGGCCCCGGCGACGGCGAGGCGGCGGCGGGCGATCGGGACCCCGGCTTCTGGCATGTCCGGATCCTGCCACTGCCGCGGGGCAGCGGCGCGGCGACTGGCAGGATTGGGGCCATGGCCGACACCGTGACCCTCGTCCGCCACGGCGCCACGGAGTGGAGCGTGTCGGGGCAGCACACCTCGACGACCGACCTGCCGCTGCTGCCGGAGGGCGAGCAGGGCGCGCTCGACGTGGCGGCCCGGCTGGAGCGGACGAGCTTCGCGGAGGTGCTCACCAGCCCGCTGAAGCGCGCCCGCCGCACCGCCGAGCTCGCCGGCTTCCCCGACGCGGAGATCTGCGACGACCTCGTCGAGTGGCGCTACGGCGACTACGAGGGCCGCCGTACGGCGGAGATCCGCGAGGACGTGCCGGGCTGGACGCTCTGGACCCACGGCGCCCCGGGCGGCGAGTCGGCCGACGAGGTCGCGGCGCGCTGCGACCGCGTCGTCGAGCGGATCCGCGCCGCGTCCGGTCCGGTCCTCGTCTTCGCGCACGGCCACGTGCTGCGCGTGCTGACCGCCCGCTGGCTCGGCCTGCCCCCGTCGGAGGGACGCCTGTTCCGGCTGGACACCTCGACGATCTCCGTGCTCGGCCACGAGCGCGAGACGCCGGTGCTGCTGCGCTGGAACTCCTGACGCCGTCGCGGCCCGGCGCGGCGGTACTTGACGAACCCGCGTTCGCGCAGCACGGTGGCGGACATGTCCAGCGAGCAGCAGGGCGCCGCGGGCGGCGTCCGGGTCGAGTGCCCGCGCTGCCCCGCGCCGGTCGCCGAGACCGGTGACGGACGCTGGTCGTGCCCCGAGCACGGCATCGTCGTCCCGCTGTGGCGGCCCACCGGTTCGTCGTACGACGCCTTCGCGAGCCACCTGCAGCGCGTCGGAGGGTTCCCGACCTACCTCCCGTGGCCGCTCGGACCGGGCTGGAGCGTCACCGACTTCGCCGCGGTCGCGACCGGCGACGGTGAGGCTCGGGCGACGATGACCTGCGTGTCGGGCGCCAGCCAGCTCGACGGGCCGGTCGACGTGATCGTGGTCAGCGAGGAGCCGGGGACCGGCTTCGGCGCCCGGGTCGCCGGACTCACCGAGGAGGGGGCCGCCCGGCTCGACCCCGGCCACGAGATCGGCGACGGGCCGGCCCCGGTGCGGGTGCGCGTCGACCAGCACCCGGTGGGCCTGTGGCCGGTGTCGGTCAGCGCGACGCCGGGGGAGTGGGACCGCTCGGTCGTCGCCGGCGAGGCCGGCGGACGGTGGCTGTGGCTGGTGCTGCGACCGGCGTCGGCGATCCTGCTGCTGCGCGACGACTGGATCCTGCGCGACGTCTCGGCCACGGGTCCCGGCCTGGTGGCGCTGCCGTTCGGCGGCGCGGCGCCCCCGTGGTGACGACGCTCACCGCGACGACGCGTCGTTGTCTGACAATCCGCGGCACTAACCTCGTCCAGTGACGATCGACCTCCACACCCACTCCCGCGTCAGCGACGGCACCGCCGCGCCGCGCGACCTGGTGCACGCCGCCAAGGCAGCGGGCCTGGACGTCGTCGCGCTGACCGACCACGACACCACGTTCGGGTGGGACGAGGCGGCGGCCGCCGCCGAGGAGGTCGGCATCGGGCTGGTCCGTGGCATCGAGGTCAGCACGCGCTTCCACGACGCCGGCGTGCACCTGCTGGCCTACCTGCCCGACCCCGCCGACACCGCGCTGCAGGCCGAGCTGGCCCGGATCGTCCAGGGCCGCGAGGACCGCGTGCCCACCATGCTGGCGCGCCTGCGCGACCTCGGCATCCCCGCCACCGAGGAGGCGCTCGCCGCGTCCGCGGGCGACAGCGAGATCACCGGGCGCCCCCACGTGGCCGACCTGCTGGTGCGCCTCGGCGTCGTCCGCGACCGTGACCAGGCCTTCGCCGAGTACCTCTCCGACGGCGGCCCCGCCTTCGTCGACCGGTACGCCGCCGACCTGGTCGAGATGATCGCGCTGGTGCGCGGTGCCGGTGGCGTCCCGGTGATCGCCCACCCGTGGGGACGCGGCTCGGCGCACGTCCTGGACGAGCCCGCCATCGTCGTACTCAAGGAGGCGGGGCTGGTCGGCCTCGAGGTCGACCACCTCGACCACGACCCGCACACGCGCGACCGGCTGCGCGAGATCGCGGGCCGCCTCGACCTCGTCGTGACCGGCTCCAGCGACCACCACGGCACCGGCAAGACGGGCCACGACCTCGGCTGCGAGACCACGGCGCCCCACCAGCTGGCGCGGATCCTCGACCTGGCCGCGACCCTCGGGTCGCCCACCACGATCGTCGGAAGGGAGCGCTGAGCATGGTCGAGCACGTACTGCTCGTCGAGGTCTTCGTGACCCTCTTCGTGATCATGGACCCGGTCGGCACCGTGCCGATCTTCCTGTCGCTCACGGCCGGCCGCAGTCCGGCGACGGCCCGCCGGGCCGCGTGGCAGGCGGTGGCGGTGTCCTTCCTCGTGATCACGCTGTTCGCCTTCTTCGGCCAGCAGATCTTCAACTACCTGCACATCTCGCTGCCCGCGCTGCAGTGCGCCGGCGGCCTGCTGCTGCTCCTGGTCGCCCTCGAGCTGCTCACCGGCAAGGAGGAGGAGCACAAGGCCAGCGGGGACGCGAACATCGCGCTCGTCCCCCTCGGCACCCCGCTCCTCGCCGGGCCGGGCGCGATCGTCGCCACGATGCTGTTCGTCCAGGACATCGACGACTGGGCCAGCGGCATCTCCGTCGCCCTCGGCATCGTCGCCGTGCACCTCGCCCTGTGGGCCGCGATGCGCTACTCCCTGCCCATCCTGCGCCTGATCCGCGAGAGCGGCGTCCTGCTCGTCACCCGCATCGCCGGCCTCCTGCTGTCGGCCATCGCGGTCCAGCTCGTCGCCGACGCTGTCCGTGCCTTCATCGCCGGCGAAGGCTGATCCCGCCCCGCCGACTTGCCACTTTCCCGCGCCGAGTTGCCACTTCGGCCGGTCGACTTGCCACTTTGTCCCGTCGGGCTGCGCCGACCTGGCAACTCGACCCGCGAGAGTGGCAACTCGACCCGCGAGAGTGGCAACTCGACCCGCGAGAGTGGCAAGTCGGCGGAGAGGGCTACTTGCGGCCGAGGGACTGCAGGCGCTGGAGGGCCGAGCGGGGGACCAGCCGGGTCACCGTGACGATCGCCTTGTAGCGCTTCGAGGGGATCGACATCGCGCGGCCCTTGTCGAAGTCGGCGAGGGCGTCGCGGACCAGGCGGTCCGGCTCGAGCCACAGGGGCTTGGGGGCGGAGGAGTCGCGGTCGATGCCGAGGCGCTCGTGGAACTCGGTCTTCACGAAGCCGGGGCACAGGGCCATCACGGTGACGCCCTGGGGGGCGTACTCGGCGTGGGCCCACTGGCTGAAGGAGTTCACCCACGCCTTGGCCGCGCTGTAGGTGCCGCGCGGCAGGAAGGCCGCCACGCTGGAGACGTTGATGACCCCGCCGCGGCCGCGCTCGACCATCCCGCCGAGCGCCGCGTGGGTGAGTCTCAGGACCGCGCGGACCAGCACGTCCTGCTGGGCCTGCTCGACGTCGAGCGGGTTGTCGAGGAAGCGCTCCTTGAGCCCGAAGCCGGCGTTGTTGACCAGCAGGTCGACCGGGCGGTCGCGATCGGCGAGCCGGGCCTCGACGGTGCCGAGCTGGCCCGCGTCGGTGAGGTCGGCGGAGAGCACCTCCACCCCGACGCCGTACGACGACCGGAGCTCCTCGGCGACGGTCGCGAGCCGCGTCGCGTCCCGCGCCACGAGGACGAGGTCGTCGCCACGGGCGGCGAGCTGGCGGGCGAACTCGAGGCCGATCCCGGCGGTGGCGCCGGTGACGAGTGCGGTCGACATGGCGCCAGTCAACACCAGACGACCCATCGTCCGGCATGATGTCCCTTGATGAACGCGAAGGCCCCCCGCTCCACGATCCTGGCTGTCGCCAACCAGAAGGGTGGCGTCGCCAAGACGACCTCCGTGGCGTCGATCGGTGCGGCCCTCGCCGAACGGGGCCAGAAGGTGCTGCTCGTCGACCTCGACCCCCAGGCCTGCCTGACCTTCTCGCTGGGCATCGACCCCGAGGACCTCGAGCTCTCGGTCCACCACGTGCTGACCAAGGGCACGGCGGTCGACGAGGTGATCATCGAGACCGAGGACGGCGTCGACCTGCTCCCGGCCACGATCGAGCTGGCCCGCGCCGAGGCCGACCTGCTGACCCGCACCGGCCGCGAGCACGTCCTGCGCGGCGTGATGGAGGACCTCGCCGCGGCCGGCACGCACTACGACTGGGTGCTGCTCGACTGCCCGCCCTCGCTGGGCGTGCTGACGGTGGCCGCGCTCACGGCCGCCAACGGCGTGCTGATCCCGTTGCAGTGCGAGACCCTGTCGCACCGCGGCGTCGGCCAGCTGCTCGACACCGTGCACGACGTACGCCGCTTCACCAACCGCGACCTCGCGGTCTGGGGCGTCCTCCCCACCCTGTACGACGGCCGGACCAACCACGCGCGCGCGGTGCTCGACACCATCTCGGAGACCTACGACCTCGAGGTCGTCGAGCCGCCGATCCCGAAGACGATCAAGTTCGCCGAGGCGCCGGCCGCCGGCCGCTCGATCCTCGCGACCAGCCGCAGCAGCAAGGGTGCGCAGGCCTACCGCGACGTGGCCGGCTCCCTCCTCGACCGGGCGGCCCGCTGAGCCGTGGGCGCACACCGGGCACACCCCCAGGGCCGCCACCGGGCACCGGTGGCGGGCAAGCGGAGGGCGACGAAGGTCCGCCCCCGCTACGGCCGGATCACCGCCCTGGGCGCCTCGGTCGCGGTGACCGCCGTGGCCGTCGCCGGCGGGTTCGGCCTGCTGCCCTCGGGCGGTGACCGCTCCGACGCCGCGGCCTCACTCACCACGACGGCCCAGGAGTCGGCGCCGAAGGCCACCCCCGAGCGCACGGACGCCCGTGCGTCCACGCCGAGCCGAGGGCTGGTGGACGTGGACGGCAGCCGGATCGCCGCCCTGAGCGAGACGACCGGCCTGCCCCCCGACTCCGGCGAGGGCAGGCGGATCGTGTTCAGCGAGGGCCGCCAGCGGGTCTGGCTGGTCGACGACTCGGGCAAGATCGTGCGCACCTACCTCGTCTCGGGCAGCCTCACCGACAACCTCTTCGAGGGCACTTACTCGGTCTACTCCCGCAGCCGCAACGCCGTCGGCATCGACGACTCGGGGACGATGGAGTACTTCGTCCGGTTCACCCAGGGCACCGGCGGTGCCGCCATCGGCTTCCACACGATCCCGGTCGACGAGGGCAAGCCGGTCCAGACCCTGGGCCAGCTCGGGACCCCGCAGTCCCACGGCTGCATCCGCCAGGAGCGCAGCAACGCGATCGCGCTGTGGGAGTTCGCGCCCATCGGTACGACGGTCGTCGTCACGGCCTGAGAACGGCAGTCGGCGCGGACCGGTTGCCCGGTCCGCGCCGACGACGCGTTGCTGGTGCCTGCCTCAGGCGGTCTGCGACTCCGCGGCGCCGCTCTGGTTGCCGGCGCCAGCCTGGCCGCCCGAGCCGCTGCTGCGGCGACGACGGCGGCGGTTGCGGCTCGCGCCGGCGGGGCGCTCGGCACCCTCGCCCGCGCCCGACTCCGACGAGGCCGACGAGGCCGCGGAGGTCGCGGGCTTCTCGCCCTCGACCGGCTGGCCGCCGCGGGTGCGGGTGCGCGTCCGGTTGCGGTTGCGCTCGCCGCTCGGACGACGCTCACGGTCGCCACCACGCTCGCCGCGCTCACCACGGTCTGCGCGCGGCGCCGGCGGGGCCGGGGGAGCGATGCGCCCCTTCGTGCCCGGGGCGATGCCCTGGTCGTGGTAGAGGTGCTCGGAGGTGGAGTAGGTCTCGACCGGCTCGTCGAAGGGCAGGTCGAGCGCCTTGTTGATCATCTTCCAGCGGTGCACGTCGGTCGCGTCGACCAGCGTGATCGCGATGCCGGAGGCGCCGGCGCGGCCGGTGCGGCCGATCCGGTGGACGTAGGTCTTGTCGTCCTCGGGGCAGGTGTAGTTGATGACGTGGCTGACGCCGGCGACGTCGATGCCGCGGGCGGCGACGTCGGTCGCGACGAGGACCTGGATCTTGTCCTCGCGGAACTTGGTCAGCGCCTTCTCGCGGGCCACCTGCGCCATGTCGCCGTGCAGCGGGCTGGCCTTGAAGCCGCGCTCGACGAGGTCGTCGGCGACGCGCTGGGCCTGGCGCTTGGTGCGGGTGAAGATGACGACCTTGCCGGCGTCCTCGGCCTGCAGGACGCGGCCGATGATCTCCGGCTTGTCGAGGTCGTGGGCCAGGTAGATGAACTGCGCGGTGGCGGGCACCGTCGCGTTCTCGTACGACGACTCGGCGCGGATGTTCATCGGGTGGCGCATGTGGATGCGGGCCAGCGCGACGATCGCGGACGGCATGGTGGCCGAGAACAGCATCGTCTGCCGGGTCTCGGGGGTCATCCGGAGCAGCTTCTCGACGTCGGGCAGGAAGCCGAGGTCGAGCATCTCGTCGGCCTCGTCGAGCACGAGGGCGTGCACGTGGGAGAGGTCGAGGACGCGGCGGTTGGCGAGGTCGATCAGCCGGCCCGGCGTACCGACGACGATGTCGACGCCGGCCTCGAGGGCCTCGATCTGGGGCTCGTAGCCGACGCCGCCGTAGACGGTGAGGACGCGCAGGCCGCGGTCGGCCGAGGCGAGGGTCAGGTCGCTGGAGACCTGGAGGGCGAGCTCGCGGGTCGGCGC
This sequence comes from Nocardioides sp. SRI_004, assembly GCF_057586415.1. Taxonomy (NCBI): domain Bacteria; kingdom Bacillati; phylum Actinomycetota; class Actinomycetes; order Propionibacteriales; family Nocardioidaceae; genus Nocardioides; species Nocardioides sp. SRI_004. The sequence continues at coordinate 68,147 of NZ_JBYCZV010000019.1, read as the reverse complement.
GACGATGAGCGCCTGCGGCTTGCCCTGCGGGATCTCGGCGTAGTCGGGGTCGGACGGCGCGATGCTGCGCTGGATGACCGGGATGCCGAAGGCGAGGGTCTTGCCGGTGCCCGTGCGGGCCTGGCCGATGAGGTCGGTGCCCAGGAGCGCCACGGAGAGGGTCATCTCCTGGATGGCGAACGGGTGGATGATGCCCGCGCGGTCGAGCGCGTCGCAGATCTGCGGCATGACGCCGAGGTCGCGGAAGGTGGGTGCCGCGGCCTCGGTGGTGGCCTCGGTGGCCTCGCTGGACGCAGCAGTGATGTCGTTGGAAGTCAGTGTTCTGTTCGCTTTCGTGAGTGTCGTCGGCCGGGTGGCAGGCGCCAGAATCAAAGCGGCCGATTCACACTCAGCCGCGCACATACGTGGGCAGGTTGCCCGGGCGGGCCGGTCACGATCGGGGGACCGGACTGGCTCTCGCCGTACATCATCGTACTTGTACGCTCGGCGCATGGCTGAATCCGCCGACGCGACCCCGCTGACCGCCGACGCCGACCCGGCCTACCGGGAGGCCGTCGTCGACCTCCTGGCCGCGATCGCCTACGGCGAGATCTCCGCCTTCGAGCGGCTCGCCGAGGACGCCAAGCTCGCGCCGAGCCTCGCCGACAAGGTCGACCTGGCCAGCATGGCGAGCGGCGAGCTGACCAAGGTGCACGCGCTGTCGGACCGGATCCGGGCGTTCGGCGCCGACCCGTTCGTGGCCATGGAGCCCTTCCGTGAGCCGCTCGACGAGTTCCACCGCCACACGGCCCCGGCCGACTGGTACGAGGGCCTGGTGAAGGCGTACGTCGGCGACGGCCTGGCCAACGACTTCTACCGCGAGATCGCGGCGTACCTCGACCCCGAGACGCGCGACCTGGTCATCACGTCGATGGAGGAGGGCACCCACGCCGCCTTCGTCGTCGACCGCGTCCGGGCCGGCATCGAGCAGGACCACCGGCTGGGCGGCCGCCTCGCGCTGTGGGGCCGCCGCCTGATGGGGGAGGCGCTCACCCAGGCGCAGCGTGTGGCCGCCGACCGCGACGCGCTCACGGCGCTGCTCGCCGGAGGCACCGACCGGCCCGGCCTCGACCTGGCCGCGCTCGGCCGGATGTTCACGCGGCTCACCGAGCGGCACATGGAGCGGATGGGCGAGCTCGGGCTCGACGCCTGAGGCGAGTGCCGGATGAGCGCCGAGGACGCCCGCGCGATCGAGCGCCTGCTCTTCGCCTACGCCGACGCCGTCGACGCCGGTGACCTCGCCGCCGTCGGCGAGCTGTTCCGCGAGGGACGGATCTGCGGCGAGACGCCGGACGGTCCGGTGACCCTCGCGGAGGGGAGCGCGGCGGTCGAGGCGTTCTACCGCTCCCTCGTCCGCCTGTACGACGACGGCACGCCCCGCACGCGGCACGTCACCACCAACGTGGTCGTCGAGACCGATCCGGGCGGCGAGGCGGCGAGCGCCGCGTCGACGTACACGGTCTTCCAGGCGACCGACGCGCTGCCCCTGCAGGCGATCATCGTCGGCCGCTACGCCGACACCTTCCGGCGGGCCGACGGTGCGTGGCGCTTCGAGAGCCGCACGATGCGCGCGGACCTCACCGGCGACCTCAGTCAGCACCTGCTGCGCTGAGCCGCTCGCCGGCCCTGGCCTCGGGCGCCCATCCGGGCGGTCCGAAGACGTAGCCGGCCCGCTCCCTCCACGAGCCGGCGTTGCGGACGTTGCGGGTGATCTGGGCGTAGTCGCCGTACTGGAGCTTCAGCAGGTTGTAGGTCTCGACCTTCTTCGTGAGGCCGTAGGTCGGGCGGTGCAGCTCGGGCTGGAAGGTGCCGAACATGCGGTCCCAGATGATCAGGATCCCGGCGTAGTTCTTGTCGAGGTACTCCGGGTCCGAGCCGTGGTGGACGCGGTGGTGCGACGGGGTGTTGAAGACCAGCTCGATGGGGCGCGGGAGCCTGCCGATGGTCTCGGTGTGCACGAAGAACTGGAAGACGAGGTTGAAGCCGAAGGCGACGTAGATCGTCCACGGCGAGAAGCCGAGGAAGGGCAGCGGCAGCCAGAAGAAGAACTCGAACCAGGGGTTCCACTTCTGGCGCAGCGCGGTCCCGAAGTTCATGTACTCGCTGGAGTGGTGGGCCTGGTGGGCGGCCCACCCGACGTTGACCCGGTGCACGAAGCGGTGCGAGAGGTAGAAGCCGAGGTCGACGGCGACGATGACGGCCGGCCAGTACCACCACGCGTCGGTGGGGAGCTCGAACGGCGCGAGGTGCACGAAGACCAGCGTGTAGACGAGGAACGAGCCGACCTTGAACGCCAGCGTGAACACGAGGGAGACCAGGCCCATGGCGAGGCTGGTGCGGGTGTCCCTGCCGAGGTAGCCCGTCGGCGGCTGCCCGGTGACGGGGTCGTCGTCGTGGTCGAGCCACTTCAGGGCGGCGAGCTCGATCAGGATCGTCAGGAGGAAGAACGGGATCGCGTAGGTCACCGGGTTCTTCATCGGGTCGAGCAGGTCGTGCATCGGGTCTCCTTGAATTGACTCGTGGGTAAGTTACCACGGAGTCAATTCCCCCGGTAGGGTGATCCGCATGACCTCTGCACGCCGCTCGGGCACCAAGGGCGTCGCCCGGGCCGACCGGGAGGAGCAGATCCTCGACGTCGCCGGCCGGGTCTTCGGGGCGCGGGGCTTCGCTGCCACGTCGGTCGCCGACATCGCCCGCGAGGCCGGCATCTCCAAGCCGCTGATCTACCACTACTTCGGCTCCAAGGAGGGCCTCTTCGAGCGCTGCCTGCGCGAGGCCGCCGACCTGCTGATCGGTGAGATCGAGCGCTCGGCGGGCCTGGGTGCCGTCGGCCTGCGCCGCGCGCTGGTCACCCTCGACGGCGTCTTCGTGGTGCTCGCGGAGCGGCCGTGGGCCTGGGCCGTCGCCAACGACCCGACCGCGCCGACCACCGACGGAGCAGGGGAGCTGGGCGGCTCCTACCGTCGGCGGCTCGAGGAGCTGGCGCGCGAGGGCGTCGGCGAGCTGCTGTCGCTGGCGGGCGACGACGACGCCCTCGACCTGGACGCGATGACGACCGTGTGGAGCAACGTCTTCGCCTCGCTCGTCACCTGGTGGTGCGAGCACCCCGGCATCGCGCCCGAGGAGATGAGCGCGCGGTGCGAGCGGCTCTTCGGTGCGGTCTTCGGCGCCGTCCCGCAGGTGTCGGCCCGCGACTGATCAGTGGCTGACGACGGCGGATGCGAGCGCCCCTGCCATCAGTAGTCCCACGGCTGCCAGCACCACGATGCCCCCCGTGAAGCCCGGGAGCGTCGAGTTCGTCCGCAGCGCGATCTCGGTCCTGGTCCAGCGGTGCCACCCGACGCCGAGCGCCACGGCGGCGACGAGCACCAGCCCCAGCGAGAGGAGCAGCCGCGCGGTCACCGAGAACTCCAGCGCCGGCGAGCTGACCGCGACGGCGCCCGCCACCAGCGCGAGCGAGGTGCGCAGCCAGGCCAGGAAGGTCCGCTCGTTGGCGAGCGAGTCGCGCGCCTCGGGCTCCTGCCCGGCGTCGTACACCCAGTGCGGGCGGCGGCTGCGGGGCCGGTTCTCGGGCTCGGTCACGGCACCAGCATGCCGGGTCGGCTCCGCGCCCCGTCGGGGAACGTCCGGAACGCGCGGTGGGCGCTGCCGGAAGCAGGCCGCCCGGCGCACTAGTCTGGTCCGCGACGTCCCCCGCACCGGAAGGCACATCTGAAGTGGCAGCCATCGAAGCCGTCGGCGCTCGCGAGATCCTCGACTCGCGCGGCAACCCCACTGTCGAGGTCGAGGTCCTCCTCGATGACGGGTCCTTCGCCCGGGCCGCCGTGCCCAGTGGCGCGTCCACCGGTGCCTTCGAGGCGGTCGAGCTGCGCGACGGCGGCGACCGGTACGCCGGCAAGGGCGTCCAGCAGGCAGTGACGGCCGTGATCCAGGTGCTCGGCCCGGCCATCGAGGGTCTCGACGCCGCGGACCAGCGCCTGATCGACCAGGTCATGCTCGAGGCCGACGGCACGCCCAACAAGGCCCAGGTCGGCGCCAACGCCATCCTCGGCGTCTCCCTGGCGGTGGCCCGCGCCGCGGCCGACTCGGCCGACCTGCCGCTCTACCGCTACGTCGGCGGCCCCAACGCGCACCTGCTGCCGGTCCCGATGATGAACATCCTCAACGGTGGGTCGCACGCCGACTCCAACGTCGACATCCAGGAGTTCATGATCGCGCCGATCGGTGCGCCCACCTTCCGCGAGGCGCTGCGCGTCGGCGCCGAGGTCTACCACGCGCTCAAGTCGGTGCTGAAGGACAAGGGCCTGGCCACCGGCCTGGGCGACGAGGGCGGCTTCGCGCCCAACCTCGAGTCCAACCGCGCCGCCCTCGACCTGATCGGCGAGGCGGTCGCCAAGGCCGGCTACGAGCTGGGCAAGGACGTCGTCCTCGCGCTCGACGTCGCCGCCTCGGAGTTCTTCGACGACGGCGCCTACACCTTCGAGGGCGCCAAGAAGTCGGCCGACGAGATGATCGCCTACTACGCGGACCTCGTCGCCAACTACCCGATCGTCAGCATCGAGGACCCGCTCAACGAGGACGACTGGGACGGCTGGAAGGCCATCACCGACGCCCTCGGCGACAAGACCCAGCTCGTGGGCGACGACCTGTTCGTCACCAACGTCGAGCGCCTCCAGCGCGGCATCGCCGGCGGCCAGGCCAACGCGCTGCTGGTGAAGGTCAACCAGATCGGCTCGCTGACCGAGACCCTCGACTCCGTCGACCTCGCGCACCGCAACGGCTACCGCTGCATGATGAGCCACCGCTCGGGCGAGACCGAGGACACCACCATCGCCGACCTCGCGGTGGCGACGAACTGCGGCCAGATCAAGACCGGCGCCCCGGCGCGGTCCGAGCGGGTGGCGAAGTACAACCAGCTGCTGCGCATCGAGGACGAGCTCGGCGACGCCGCCCGCTACGCCGGCGCCGCTGCCTTCCCGCGCTACCAGGGCTGAGCCCACCGGAGCCTGAGCCATGGCCGACGAGCGCCGTACGTCCCGCAAGCCGGGCCGCCCCGCAGCGGGGCGGTCCGGGCCGCGGTACGCCGAGCGCCTGAAGGCCGAGCGCAAGAAGGCCGCCCGCGACCGTGAGGCCGCGTTGGTGCGCGCCCGCGCCGAGCACCAGCGCAGGTCCCGGCTCACCGGCCGGGCCGCGATCCTGGTGCTCGTGCTGGCGGTCCTCGCGGTCTCCTACGCGTCGTCGCTGCGGGCCTACCTGCAGCAGCGCGACCACATCGACGCCCTGCAGAGCCAGATCGACGACCGCAAGGCGACCATCGCCGACCTCAAGCGGGAGAAGGAGCGCTGGCAGGACGAGGAGTACGTCCGCCAGCAGGCCCGCGCCCGCTTCGGCTACGTGCCCAAGGGGGAGACGCCCTTCGTCGCCCTCGGTCCCGACGGCCAGCCGATCGACGCCTCGGCCGAGCTCGGCGACCCGTCGACGGTGGCCGATCCCGACGAGCGCTCCTGGTACGACGAGGCGTGGGACTCGATGAAGCTCGCCGGCAACCCGCCCACGAAGGTGCCCGCTCCGAAGGACGAGATCGAGGCGCCGAAGGAAGACCTGAAGGACCCAGCAGAGTGACCGAGCGCGAGACCGACGAGGCCATCATGGCCGCCCAGCTCGGTCGTCCGGTCCGGGGCGTGCACGCGATCGGGCACCGCTGCCCGTGCGGCAACCCGGACGTCGTGACGACCGAGCCCCGGCTGCCCAACGGCACGCCGTTCCCGACGACCTACTACATGACCTGCCCGCGGGCGACCTCCCGCATCGGCACGCTCGAGGCCGAGGGCGTCATGAAGGAGATGCAGGACCGGCTGACCGCCGACCCGGAGCTGGCCGCGAGGTACCAGGCCGCCCACGAGGCCTATCTCGCCGACCGGGCGGCCATCGCCGAGGCGGGCGGCTTCGACGTGCCCGAGATCGAGGGCATCTCCGCCGGTGGCATGCCCACCCGCGTGAAGTGCCTGCACGTGCTCGCGGGCCACGCCCTGGCGGCGGGACCGGGCGTCAACCCGTTCGGCGACGAGGTCCTCGAGATGCTCGGCGAGTGGTGGGCGAAGGGGCCGTGCGTGACGGTCGACGAAGCCGTCGCGTCCGAGTGATCGCGACCTCCCGGTGACCGGCCCGATCGCCGCGATCGACTGCGGCACGAACACCATCAAGCTGCTGGTCGGCAACCCCGCCGACGACCCCGAAGGCGTGCGCCGCGAGAGCCGGATGATCCGGCTCGGCCAGGGCGTCGACGCCACGGGCGTGCTCGCGCCCGAGGCGCTCGAGCGCGCGTTCACCGCGATCGACGAGTACGCCGCCATCATCGCCGACGCCGGGGTCGAGCGGCTCCGCTTCTGCGCCACCTCCGCCACCCGCGACGCCGGCAACGCCGCCGTCTTCACCGCTGGTGTCCTGTCCCGCCTCGGTGTCGTGCCCGAGGTGCTGTCGGGGGAGGAGGAGGCCCGCCTCGCGTTCGACGGCGCCGTCCGCGGGATCGGTCACGCGGTCCCCGGGCCCGTGCTCGTGGTGGACATCGGCGGCGGCTCGACCGAGCTGATCCTGGGCGACCCAGCGGCCGGACCGACCGCCGCGCACTCGATGGACATCGGGTCCGTCCGGCTGCACGAGCGCCACGTGCGGCACGACCCCGTCGACGTGGTCGAGATCGCGGCGATCGTGACGGACATCGACGCCGCGCTCGACGCCTGCCCGGTCGACCCGGCTGCGGCGGCCACCGTGATCGCGGTCGCCGGCACCAACACGACCATCGCGGCCGGGGTCCTGGACCTGCCGTACTACGACCGCGACCTCATCCACGGCCGCGAGCTCGCCGTCACCGACGTGCAGCGCCTGGTCGGCCGGTTGCTCGCGATGAGCGTCGCCGAGCGTCGCGCCCTGCCGTGGATGCACCCGGGCCGCGCCGACGTGATCGACGCCGGCGCGCTGATCGTCTCGATGGTGCTCGGCCGGATCGCCGTCCCCTCCGTCACGGTCGCGGAGACCGACATCCTCGACGGGATCGCCTGGTCCCTGCTGTGACCGATCCCGGCGAGGCGATGGCGCGGCTGGACGCACGCGTCGTCCGCTGCCGGAGGTGCCCCCGCCTGGTGGCGTGGCGGGAGCGGGTCGCCCGGGAGAAGCGGGCGGCGTACGCCGACGAGGTGTACTGGGCGCGCCCGGTGCCCGGCTTCGGGCCGGCCGACGCCCGGATCGTCGTGATCGGGCTCGCCCCCGCCGCCCACGGCGCCAACCGGACCGGGCGGATGTTCACCGGCGACCGCTCGGGGGACTGGCTGTTCGCGTCGCTGCACCGCGTCGGGCTGGCCAACCAGCCGACGAGCACGCACATCGGTGACGGGCTGCAGCTGCACGACGTGCGGATGGCCGCGCCCATCCGCTGCGCCCCGCCGGCCAACAAGCCGACGCCGGAGGAGCGCGCCAGCTGCGCGCCCTGGCTGGACCGGGAGCTGGCGATCCTGGCGCCGTCGGTGCGGGTCGTCGTCGCGCTGGGGGCGATCGGATGGGACGCCTCCCTGCGGGCGCTCGGCCGCGCGGGCTGGGTGGAGCCGCGCCCGCGCCCGCGCTTCGGGCACGGCGCCGAGGTGGTGCTCGCTCCGGCGTCGCGCCGCTCCCGTCGTACCGACGTCACGCTGCTCGGCTGCTTCCACCCCAGCCAGCACAACACCTTCACCGGCCGGCTGACCGAGCCGATGACCGACGCGGTGTTCGAGCGCGCCCGCGAGGTGGCGTCTGCCTGAGGGGCTGGGATGATGAGGCCCGTGAGCAACGACCTGTACGCCGTCACCGTCCTGGGCCACGACCGGCCGGGCATCATCGCCGAGACCACGGCGGGCCTCGCGGAGCTGGGCCTCAACATCGAGGACTCCACGATGACGCTGCTGCGCGGGCACTTCGCGATGATGCTGCTGTGCCGTGGCACGGTCGAGGCGCCGGCCATCGAGGGTGCGCTCGCGTCGCTCGCGGCCGGCGGTGACCTCGACGTCTCGGTGCGCCCGGTGGCCGATGAGGTCGCGCCCGGCGCCGGGGGTACGTCGTGGGTGCTGACCGTGCACGGCGGCGACCGCCCCGGCATCGTCTCCGAGGTGGTCGGCCAGGTCGCGTCCGCGGGCGGCAACATCACCGACCTGACCACGCGCCTCGCGGGCGACCTCTACCTGCTGGTCGCCGAGCTGGACCTGCCGGTCGGCGCCGACGTCTCGGCGGTCGAGGGTGCCATCCGTGCCGCGGCCGAGCGGGTCGGCGTGACGGCCACCCTGCGCGCGGCCGAGGCCGACGAGCTGTGAGCAGTGAGCGCGTCACGGCCTGGACCGAGGCCGAGCTCGGCGTCGAGGGCCGCGTCCTCGACGTCGTGAAGGCACCGGCCGGCGTGCTGTCCGCGCGCGGTGCCGACGTCGACCCGACCTCGGCCGAGATCGTCCAGCTCGCCGCCGACCTCGTCGCGACGATGCGGGTCAGCCCCGGCTGCGTGGGCCTCGCGGCCAACCAGGTGGGGGTGGGCGTCCGGGTCTTCTGCGTCGACGTCACCGAGCACCCGAAGTCCCGCACCCTGCACGGCACCTTCGTGCTCTGCAACGCCGAGGTCGTCGAGTCGAGCCGCAACGAGAAGGCCCGTGAGGGCTGCATGAGCGTCCCCGACTTCACCGGCGACGTGAAGCGCGCGTCGCGGCTGACGGTCCGTGGCCAGCTGCCGGGCACCGGTGAGCAGGTCGAGTTCGCGACCGACGCCTTCGAGGCCCGCGCGCTGCAGCACGAGATCGACCACACCGACGGGTTCCTGTTCCTCGACCGGGTCGCGGGCGCGCACGCGATCTACCCCCGCCAGACCTACTTATAGGAGTGACCGGTCCCGCTGCGGACCGCCCGCCCCCGTATCCCAACTGGCAGAGGAAGCCGACTTAAACTCGGCGCAGTCCGGGTTCGAATCCCGGCGGGGGCACCTCTTCTGCCCACAGCAGAACTCCTCCGCGACCCGCCCGGCGGTCGGCCCGGCCGACCTACGATGAGGCATGGCCGAGGACGACACCGAACCGCTCTGGCGGGACCTGCTGGGTCGCGAGCTGCGCCGGCTGCGGCGTGAGCGCGGCGAGACGCTGACCGAGACCGCGGAGCGGGCGGGCATCTCCCCGCAGTACCTCTCCGAGATCGAGCGCGGGCTCAAGGAGCCGAGCAGCGAGATGATCGCCGCGGTGACCGGCGCGCTCGGCAGCTCGCTGCTCGACCTCACCTCCGCCGTCGCCGGTGAGCTGTACGACGCCCGCCCGGCCCGCCCGCTGCGGTCGGTCCCGTCCGGCGTGACCGCGCTGGCGCTCGCCGCCTGACCGGCGCGGACTCACGCCAGCACGGGCGACCGCTCCGCGATCACCTGGTCGATCAGCCCGTAGTCTCGCGCGGCATCGGCGCTGAACACCCGGTCGTGGTCGGTGTCGGCGCGCAGCGTGCCGACGTCCTGACCGGTGTGCCTCGCGAGGATCCGCTCGATGTCGGCCCGCACCCGCACCACCTCGTCGGCCTGCAGGATCAGGTCCGGGATCGGGCCGCGTCCCTGCGCTGCCGGCTGGTGCAGGACGACCCGGGCGTGGGGGAGCGCCGCCCGCTTGCCGGGCGCGCCCGCAGCGAGCAGCACCGCACCGACGGCGACGGCCTGGCCGACGCAGGTGGTGGCGACCTGCGGCCGGACGTACTGCATGGTGTCGTGCACGGCGAGCATCGCGCTCGGGTCGCCGCCCTCGCAGTTGATGTAGAGCTGGATGTCGCGGTCCGGGTTGTCGGCCTCGAGGAAGAGCAGCTGCGCGACGAGAGCGTTGGCGACCCCGGCGTCGATCGCTGTCCCGAGGTAGACGACCCGCTCGGTCAGCAGGTGCGAGTAGACGTCCATGATCCGCTCGCCCCGCGGGTGCTGGGCGATGACGTTGGGGATGGTGTAGCTGCTCATCGCGAGACTCCTGTCGTGAACGTGCCGAGGCCGACCGGGCGTCGTACAGGTGGGGCGACGGCGTCGAAGGTGGAGACCACCTCGTCGACGAAGCCGTAGTCCAGCGCCTCGGTGGCGGTGTACCAGCGGTCGCGCAGCGAGTCCTCGAAGATCCGCTCGACCGGCTGGCCGGTGTCCTCGGCGATGAGGCCGAGGACGGTGTCGCGCATGTGCCGCAGGTCCTCGGCCTGCAGCTCCACGTCGGCGGCGGTTCCGCCGATGCCCGCCGAGCCCTGGTGCATCAGGATGCGCGAGTGCGGCAGCGCCCGGCGCTTGCCGTGGGTGCCGGACGAGAGCAGGAACTGCCCGGCGCTGCAGGCGACGCCGAGCGCCAGCGTCGAGACGTCGCACGGGACCAGGCGCATCACGTCACGGATCGCGAGCATCGCCGGGACCGAGCCACCGGGCGAGTGGATCCACAGTGCGATGTCGGCGTTCGGGTCGGCGGTCGCGAGCTCGACGAGCTGGGTCGCGAGGACCACGCCGTTGTCGTCGTCGAGCGCGCCGTCCATCACCAGCACGCGCTGCTGGAAGAGCTCGCGCCGCCGTTTGTCGTCGAAGAGCCGGGGGCCGTTGTCGTGGGTCATGGCGCCACCCTGCGTCGGCTCCGGCACCGGGACCAGAGGATTCTGCCGACGGCGGAGGGCTGCTGCTGGGAGCAGCAGGGGCGGGTCGGTTGACTTCAGGTCCACCTGAACCAGCACAGTTGACCCATGCACCGTCACCACCGCGACCACGAGCACGACCACCAGCACGACAGCTCGCTCGAGGCCCTCCGCAACGCCCTGACCGCCGGCTTCTGGGACGAGCGGTACGCCGGCAGCGACCGCGTCTGGAGCGGCCGGCCCAACCAGCGGCTGGTCGAGCAGGTCGCCGACCTGGCGCCGGGCACCGCGCTCGACGTCGCCTGCGGCGAGGGCGGCGACGCGATCTGGCTGGCCGCGCAGGGCTGGAAGGTCACCGCGGTCGACGTCTCCCAGGTGGCGTTGGCGAAGGTCGCGCAGCACGCCGAGGACGCCGGCGTGGCCGACCGCCTCAAGCTCGGCTTCTACGACGCGCTCGACGACCCGCGGCCCGCGGGGCGCCGCCACTTCGACCTCGTCACCGTCAGCTTCCTCCACGTGCCGGTGGAGGACTTCGTGCCCATCTACCGGGGCATCGCCGACGCCGTCGCGCCCGGCGGCCGGCTGCTGGTCACCGCCCACCACCCGCACGACGTCGAGAGCGGCAGCCGTCATGACCACGGGCCGGGCCTGCTGTTCGAGCCCGACCGCGTCCTCGGTGCCCTCGGTGTGGGGGAGCCCGGCTCGCCGTGGACGGTCGAGGTCGCCGAGACTCCCGACCGCGTCCAGGAGACGGCCGACGGCCCGCTCCACGTGCGCGACACCGTCGTCCGGCTGCGACGGGGAGAGGGCCGCGCCGAGGGGTGACGCGCGTCACCTCGCTGGAGTACCTTGCCGGGCGTGCTCCCTGCAACCTGTTCTAGTTTCCTGCGACGCGTCGCGGTGGTCGCGCTCGCGCTGCTGCTCGGCCTGGTCGGTGCCGCCGCGTCCGCGCCGGCGGCGAGCGCCGACGAGGACGAGCCGCAGCTGCGCCGCGAGGGCCGGTGGCTCGTCGACGACCAGGGCCGGGTGGTGATCGTCCACGGCTTCAACCTGGTGTGGAAGCTCGACCCCTACGTCCCGCCCGCGACCGCGGAGGGCTTCACGGCGGCCGACGCGCAGTGGCTCGCGCGGTACGGCTTCAACGGCGTACGGCTCGGGACCCTGTGGGCGGGGATCACCCCGGACGCGCCGGGGGTGGGCGACCCGTCGTACCGCCAGGGCTGGCAGCGGGTCATGGACCTGCTCGCCGACCGCGGCATCTGGATGCAGCTCGACATGCACCAGGACCAGTGGCACGAGACGTACGGCGGCGAGGGGGTCCCCGACTGGGCGCTGCACCGGCCGACGGCGCTCTCCCTGCTGCCGCCGCTGAACCTGCCCTTCCCGATCGGCTACTGGACGCCCGAGAACTCGCTCGTCTTCGACGAGTTCTGGGCCAACAAGCACCGCGGGATCGACGACTGGGCCGCGGCGTGGCAGGTGGCCGCGGGCTGGTGGAAGGACCAGCCCTACCTGATGGGCTACGACCTCATCAACGAGCCGTGGATGGGACTCGAGTGGCTCACCTGCATCTCCTTCGGGTGCAAGGCGAGCTACACCAAGGAGCTCCAGCCGGCGTACGAGAAGGCCACCCGCGCCATCCGGCAGGTCGACGGCGACAACGTGGTCTGGTGGGAGCCGCAGCAGCTCGCTGCCGGCCAGAAGGTGCCGACCTTCCTCGAGCCGATGGCGGGGGAGGACCAGCTGGGCTACTCGTGGCACAACTACTGCCAGGACGTCTTCCTCGAGTCGCAGGGCCTGCCGCTCGGCGACGTCGAGAACTGCTGGAGGTTCAGCCAGGAGCGCACCACCACGGCGCTCGCGCAGGCGGAGCGGATCAACGCGGCGCCGCTGATGAGCGAGTGGGGCGCCACGGACAACATCCGCGCCGTCGAGATCGACGCTGCCGTCGCCGACCGCAACCTGATGGGCTGGACCCACTGGGCCTACAAGCAGTGGCAGGACCCGACGACCGCCGACGACGCGCAGGGCATGTTCCACGACGACACCGACTTCTCCTCGGTCAAGACCGACAAGCTGCGCGTCCTGGTGCGCACCTACGCGCAGGCGACCGCCGGGACCCCGCTCGCGATGGACTTCGACGCCGCGACCGGCGCCTTCTCCTACCGCTACCGCTCCAACGCGATCGACGCCCCGACGGAGATCTTCGTCAGCCCGCTCCACTATCCCCGCGGGTACGACGTCCGGGTGACCGGCGGTCACTGGGCGCCGGGCACGGGCGGTCGGATCGAGGTGCGTCCCGACGTCGCGGGGCAGGAGGTCACGGTGCAGATCACCGGACGTTGACGCGGGAACCAAACGCCGCGGTCAGGCGTTCCACCAACATCAGGCCCCTAGACTGGGGGCCTCGAGACGATTCGCAGACCTGCGGAGGAGATCATGCAGAGCAACAACCCGGTGTTCCGGCGCTCGGAGGAGTTCAACCGGAGCGGTGCAGGCGCGTACCAGGGGTTCGGCCAGCAGCCGGGCTACGGTCAGCCCGGCCAGCCCTACCCGGGCTACGGCCGGCCCGCCCCGACCCCCACCACGGGAACGGGCCGGATGACCATCGACTCGGTCGTCCAGTCGACGTCGATCACGATCGGCATCACCGTCCTCGCCGCCGCGGTCACGTGGCTCGTGACGCCGGCGATCAGCCCCGAGACGGGCATCCCGTCCAGCCTGCTGGCGGCCTCGGTCATCGGTAGCGGCGCGGCCTTCATCCTGTCGCTGGTCAACTCGTTCAAGCGGATCATCAGCCCCGGCCTCGTCATGGCCTTCGCGGTCGCCGAGGGCGTCGCGCTCGGCGCGCTCAGCGAGCTGTTCAACGCGGTCTACGGCGGCGGCATCGTCGTCCAGGCAGTGATCGGGACGTTCGCGGCCTTCGGTGGCACGCTGGCGGCGTACAAGTTCTTCGACATCCAGGTCGGCAACAAGTTCCGCACCTTCGTCATCGCGGCCATGTTCGGCATGGTGGCCCTGAGCCTCTTCGAGGTCGTGCTCGGCCTCTTCGGCAGCAACCTGGGCCTCTTCGAGGACGGCGCGCTCGGCCTGGTCTTCGCCATCGCCGGTCTCGTGCTCGGTGTGTTCATGCTGATCCTCGACTTCGACTTCGTCGAGCAGGGTGTCCGCAACGGCCTGCCGGAGCGCGAGTCGTGGCGGGCCTCGTTCGGCCTGCTCGTCAGCCTGGTCTGGATCTACACCAACCTGCTCCGGATCCTCGCGATCCTCCAGCAGGACTGACCGACCGCTTCGTACGACGGCCCCGGTCCCACCTCGGTGGGGCCGGGGCCGTTGTGTTTTGCGGTTCACCTACCGAATTTGTCGCCAAGGGGATCAGGGCGCGACGAATTCGGTAGGTGCGTCGTACCACCCGACCTCACGCGGAGGTCCGTCGAAGCCACCGCTGCCTGTCCTCCTCGTCCAGCGCGCGCCGTGCCTGGACGGACGAGGTGTCGACCCACCAGTGCGGCTGGTCCAGTGTCCAGCCCTGCCCGGCGTGGCGCCGCCGGGCGCGCGCGTACGCCGCATCGAGCCGGCGCTCGAAGGAGCCGAGGTCCCGCAGATCGGTGGACAGCATCGTGACGAGCTCGAAGCCGAGTTCCCGACACAGCTCCTCCGTCTCGAGATCGCGGCGTCGTACCGTCCGTCGCTCATGGATCAGTCCGTCGTACTGCCCGACGACGCCTGCCTCCGCGTCGAACAGGTCGGGCGTCAGGAGATGGCTGCCGGCCGGGTCGAAGATGGGTGCGTTGCACAGCAGTGTGGCGACGGGGTGGCGCTGCCGCCAGCGCATCAGCATGGTGACCTCCATCGGCGACCAGACGTTCTCGTCAGCCACTTCGAGCGCAGTGTTGAGGCGTCGAGTGTGCGGGCGACCCTTGATCCGCGCGGCGTAGTCGCGGAGCTCGTCGAGACTGGCCAGGTCGTCTGCCATGGCCATGCAGATGACCTGGACGGTTTCCTCCATGGATCGCGCGCGTAGAGCCGCGACGCAGATCGATCGCTCGGGACGGGTGATCGGAAGACCGTCAACGCGCATGATGTCGCCGTCGAAGAGCCAGTCCCGGCACAGCTGGACTCCCGGACGGCGTGCGAGGTGCACCGAGTCGCCGATGGCGACCGGCACCGGGAGGGGCTCGCCGCCTGCTGTGCACCCGGGGAACCATCGCGCTCCTTGCCAGTGCAAGGCGGCCCAGCCCGTGGCCCCGCTGCCCTCGGGGGCACTCGCGACCGCCTCCACGATCCGTTGTAGGACCGAGCCTTGACCGACATGTGCAGGCACGAAGAGGCCGCAGGACGACCCACGCCAACGCGGCCCGCGTGCCTGGCCCGGAGTCGGACCGTTGCGCCCCGACGGGTCGACGGGCACCGGGACGACAATGTCCGGCCGGGTGATGTTCAGCTCCATCGGCCCAGCCTCGGCCAGATCGCCGGCCTCGGGCGGTCGTCCTCCACAGGCCTGCCGGGAAGTGCGGTTCACCTACCGAATTCGCTCTCGACAGCGCCGAAGCGCGACAAATTCGGTAGGTGAACCGCGACCAGATGCGGACGTGAGGAGCCGCTCAGTCGGCGACGGGTGCGCCCTCGTGCTCGGCCGGGGCCTCGCCGGGGACGTGCTGGCGGCTGCGGCGGTGGCGCAGCTCGACCCAGAGGCCGCGGACGCCGGCGCGGCGGCCGCCGATCTCGGTGCCGTCGAGCTCGGTGCCCGGCTCGTTGACGGCCTGGACGGCTGCGCGGGTGATCGGCAGGACGCCCTCGCCGCGGTAGGCCTCGAGGGCGACCTCCTCGTCGGGGACCTGCTCGAGAGCGGCGAGCACCGACGGGACCAGGACGCCGGCGAGGGCCTTGTAACCCTCGGCGGACGGGTGGAACTGGTCGGGGCCGAACAGCAGCGCCGGGGCTGCGGCGAACTCGGGACCCAGCACGTCGCCGAGCGACACCGTCCGGCCGCCCTCCTCGATGACCGCGATCGTCTGGGCCGCCGCGAGGCGGCGCGACCAGGCGCGCGCCACCTGGCGCAGCGGCGGCGCGATCGGCTGGACCGTGCCCAGGTCCGGGCAGGTGCCGACGACCACGCTGGCGCCGGCGCCCATCAGCCGGCGCACCCCCTCGGAGAGGTAGCGCACCGAGTGCGAGGGCCGCATCGTGTGGGTGACGTCGTTGCCGCCGATGAGGATCACGGCGGCGTCGGGCTCGATCGGCAGCGCGCGGCCGACCTGCGCGGCGAGGTCGGAGGACTTGGCGCCCACGACGCAGAACTCCCGCAGGTAGACACGGCGGTTCGCGTGCTCGGCCACGGCGGAGGCGATCAGCGCGCCCGGCGTCTCCTCGACCCGGTCGACGCCGTAGCCCGCGGCGCTGGAGTCGCCCAGCAGGGCGATCCGGATGGCGGGACCGGGGCGGCCGCGGCCGTACCAGCCGGTCGCGTCCGGGGGCGGCTCCTCGCGCGCGGGACCGATCGTCTTGCGCGCCAGCCGGGCCTCCGCGGTGAGTACGCCGTAGAGGCCGGCGCCCAGCGCGGAGAGCCCGCCGCCGCCGTACAACGCGGCGGAGGCGAGCTTGCGGGCTGCGGACGCCTTGCTCACGGCGGCAACTCTACGGATCCACCGATACGGTGATGGCATGGAGTACGTCGAATCCCTGCTGGAGCTGATCGGCAACACCCCGCTGGTCCGGCTCAACCGTTCCCTCGACCTGCCCGCTGACGGACCGTTGGTGCTGGCCAAGGTGGAGTACCTCAACCCCGGCGGTTCGGTGAAGGACCGGATCGCGACCCGCATGATCGAGGCTGCCGAGGAGTCCGGCGCCCTCAAGCCCGGCGGCACGATCGTCGAGCCGACGTCCGGCAACACCGGAGTCGGCCTCGCGATGGTGGCGCAGCAGAAGGGCTACCACTGCATCTTCGTGTGCCCCGACAAGGTGAGCGAGGACAAGCGCAACGTCCTCAAGGCGTACGGCGCCGAGGTGGTCGTCTGCCCGACCGCCGTCCCGCCCGAGCACCCCGACTCCTACTACAACGTCAGCGACCGCCTCGCGGCGCAGCCGGGCGCGTGGAAGCCCGACCAGTACTCCAACCCGCACAACCCGCGCTCCCACTACGAGGAGACCGGGCCCGAGCTCTGGCGCCAGACCGAGGGCCGGATCACCCACTTCGTCGCGGGCGTCGGCACCGGCGGCACCATCTCCGGCATCGGCCGCTACCTCAAGGAGCAGAACAAGGACGTCCAGGTCGTCGGCGCCGACCCGGCCGGCTCGGTCTACTCCGGCGGCACCGGCCGCCCGTACCTCGTCGAGGGCGTCGGTGAGGACTTCTGGCCCGAGACCTACGACCGCGAGGTCGCCGACCGGATCATCGAGGTCTCCGACGCCGACTCGTTCGCATTCACCCGCCGCCTCGCCCGCGAGGAGGCGCTGCTCGTCGGCGGATCGTCCGGCATGGCCGCCTTCGCCGCGCGCCAGCTGGCGCAGGAGCTCGCCGACGCGGGCCAGAGGGACGCCGTGATCGTCGTGCTGCTGCCCGACTCGGGCCGCGGCTACCTCAGCAAGGTCTTCAACGACGACTGGCTGGCGCAGTACGGCTTCAGCACCGGCCAGCCGCAGCCCGCCCGCACGATCGGCGAGGTCCTCCGCAGCAAGACCGCCGGCCTGCCGGCCCTCGTGCACACGCACCCCAACGAGACGATCGCCGAGGCCGTCGCCATCCTGCAGGAGTACGGCGTCTCGCAGATGCCCGTCGTGCGCGCCGAGCCGCCGGTCGTGGCGGCCGAGGTGGCGGGCTCGGTCTCCGAGCGGGCCCTGCTCGACGCGCTCTTCACCGGCAAGGCCCGGCTCAACGACTCGGTCGAGCAGCACATGTCGCCGGCCCTGCCGACGATCGGCTCGACCGAGGACGCGACGGCGGCGGTCCCGCTGCTGGAGTCGGCGGACGCCGTCCTGGTGCACGAGGACGGCAAGCCGGTCGGGGTGCTCACGCGCCACGACCTGCTGAACTTCCTCGCCAAGGGCTGAGTGCGTGCACGTTGAGACCGGGACCGCCCTCCCCGAGGGTGTCCGGTTCGCGCGGCCGGAGGACGTCCCCGACGTCCTCCGGCTGATCCGCGCCCTCGCGGACTACGAGCGCGAGCCGGACGCGGTCGAGACCACCGAGGCCGACCTGCACCGCTGGGTGTTCGGCGACGACCCGGTGGCGAACGTGCTGGTCGCAGAGGCCGATGGCGTTGTCGTCGGGATGGCGCTGTGGTTCCGCACCTACTCGACCTGGACGGGTGTGCCGGGCATCTACCTCGAGGACCTGTTCGTCGATCCCGCAGCCCGGGGGAGCGGCCTGGGCAAGGCGCTGCTCACCGCGCTCGCCCGGATCGCCGTCGACCGCGGCTACCGCCGCGTCGAGTGGGCCGTCCTCGACTGGAACACGCCGTCGATCGAGTTCTACGAGGCGCTCGGTGCGCGGCCGATGCAGGAGTGGTCGACCTACCGGCTCACCGGCGACGCGCTGGAGTCGCTCGGCGGGTGAGGCCGGCGTCGGTCAGTGCCGCTCCTCGAGCCCGACGGCGTCGCGGAGCCGGCGGACCGAGGCGCGCAGCTCCTCGGAGTCGCCGGCCTGGTGGGACATCAGGTCGGACAGCGCCTCGGCGATCACGTTGAGCTTCTCCTGCGACGCCTCCTCGCCGCGCCGGCCGGCGTTCTCGAGGAGGACCAGCAGGAGCAGCGAGAGGATCGCGGATCCCGTGTGGAGCCCGAGCTCCCACTTCGTCGTGCTTCCCCACAACGGCTTGCTGAGCGCCCATGCCGCGAGGGCGACGACGATGACGCCGAAGAAGGGCGCCCGGCTGATGTGGTCGTTGATGCGGTCGACGAACCGCTCGAACCACGCCCGCCCGCCGCTGCTGTGCCGCGACTCCGCGGCCGGGTTGCTCCTCATGGCGCGAGGCTATGCCAGCGCTGCTCCCGCCGGCGGGACGTAGTAGCGGCACGTGTGGTGGGGCGCGAAGCCCAGGGCGTCCCAGAAGGCGAGGCCGCCCGGGTTGGCGGTCTCGACGTGCAGCCACGCCGTCAGCGCGCCCTGCTCGGCGCCCCAGTCGAGCAGCTCCGCGAGGACCGCCGACGCGAGGCCGCGCCGGCGGTGGCCGGGGTCGACCGTCAGGCCGTAGATGCCGAGCCAGTCGCCGTCGAGCCGGGCCTGCGCCTCGGCGAGCGGGTCGCAGCCGGTGCCGACGCTCGCGACGGCGCGGCCGTCGACGGCGGTGAGCTCGACGGCCTTCCCCTGGCGCCCGAGGGTACGACGAACGCGCGACACCGCCGCGAGCCGGAGCTCCGACTCGCCGTACCCGAGGTCGTGCCAGCCGAGCGCGCGCAGCTCGTCCTCGACGGGGGAGCCCGCCTCGAGCTGGGCGAGCGGGTCGCGCCCGCGGGCGGCGTAGAACGCGACGACCTCCTGCGCCGCCTCGGCGACGGGACGGCCGGGGTCGCCGATGGCGAGACACGAGTTGGCCCGCTTGCGGAGGGTGGTCACGGGATCGGGCTGGCAGCGCAGCTCCCACTCGCCGAGAGGGATCCGCTCGAGGTCGGGCCACAGTGCGCCGGTGCGTGCCTCGGCGTCGCGGGTGCTCACCCGCAGCCGGGTCGAGGGGCGCGGCGGCACCGGCTTGCCGGAGACGATGTCGCCGATCGCGATGGTGACCGGCTCGCCGGACTCCGGCTGGACCACGCACCGACCGTCCCCCCACGCCAGGCAGGTGCCGAGCAGGTCGGTGAACCCGGGACCGCCGGTCGGGCCGGTCTGACCCCGCAGGAGGCGGCGTACGACGATCCGCTGGCCGATGACGTGCGGGCCGAGCAGGTGCCGGCCGGACGGATGTCCATCTTCGGGGGGTCTGCGCGCATCCGACACGGTCGGGATACTAGGCTGCTCCCCGACACGAAACCCCTTCATATTGGATCCGTCGTGTCGAGCCCGAAGCCCCGTAGTGGAAGTCCTGGTCCAGGAGGAACCGATGACCTACATCATCTCGCAGCCGTGCGTCGATGTTAAGGACCGTGCGTGCGTCGATGAGTGCCCGGTCGACTGCATCTACGAGGGCAAGCGGATGCTCTACATCCACCCCGACGAGTGCGTCGACTGCGGCGCCTGCGAGCCGGTCTGCCCGGTCGAGGCGATCTTCTACGAGGACGACGTGCCGGAGGAGTGGAAGGACTACTACGACGCCAACGTGAAGTTCTTCGACGACCTCGGCTCGCCCGGTGGCGCCGCCAAGATGGGCGAGATCGACAAGGACGCCGAGTTCGTCGCCGCGCTCGAGCCGCAGAACCAGGACCACTGAGTCCGCTCTGCGATGGTTGAGGTGCGAGCGCAGCGAGCCTCGAAACCCGTCTCGGGCCGCCTTCCCGACTTCCCCTGGGACAAGCTGACCCAGTACGCCGCCACCGCGCGCGCACACCCTGACGGGATCGTGGACCTGTCGATCGGTACGCCGGTCGACCCCACCCCGGAGGTCGCCCGCCGCGCACTGGCGGAGGCCGCCGACTCGCCGGGCTACCCGCTCACGGTCGGCACGGCCGAGGTCCGCCAGGCCGTCGTCGACTGGCTCGCCGGCACCCACGGTGTGACCGGCCTGGGCCTCGACCAGGTCCTGCCGCTCATCGGCTCCAAGGAGTTCATCGCCTCGCTGCCGACGTTCCTGGGTCTCGGCCCCGGCGACGTCATCGGCTACCCCGAGCTGGCCTACCCCACCTACGAGGTCGGGGCCGCGCTGGTCGGCGCCAAGGCCGTCGCCACCGACTCGCTGACCGCCTTCGGCCCCGAGACGCCGAGCCTGCTGTGGATCAACTCGCCGTCGAACCCGTCCGGCCGCGTGCTCCCCAAGGAGCACCTCAGGAAGGTCGTCGACTGGTGCCGCGAGCGCGGCGTGCTGCTCGTCTCCGACGAGTGCTACCTCGACTGCGTGTGGGAGGGCGAGGCGTACTCCGCCCTGCACCCCGACATCTCCGGCGGCTCCTCCGACGGGATCCTCGTCGTCCACTCGCTGTCGAAGCGCTCCAACCTCGCGGGCTACCGCTGCGGGTTCGTCGCCGGTGACCCAGCCGTCATCGCCGAGCTGCTCGCGGTCCGCAAGAACCTCGGCCTGATCATGCCCGGACCGGCGCAGCACGCGATGGCGGCCGTCCTCGGCGACGAGGCGCACGTCAAGGAGCAGCACGAGCGTTATCTCGCCCGTCGTACGAAGCTGCGGGCCGCGCTCGAGTCCGCGGGCTACACGATCGAGCACTCCGAGGCGTCGCTCTACCTCTGGACGACCCGCGGCCCCGACGGACCGGACGCCTGGCAGCTCGTCGCCGAGCTCGCCGAGAAGGGCATCTTGGTCGCGCCGGGCGCGTTCTACGGCGCGGCCGGCGCGCACCACGTGCGGATCGCGCTGACGGCGAGCGACGAGCGCATCGATGCGGCCGTCGCCCGCCTCTCCTCCTGACGCGCCAGCCGCTAGGCGGGGATCGTCGCCATCACCTCGAGCATGTGGTTCATCACGGCGTTGTGCTCGGCGGCGGGGCTGAACATCACGATCTCGGCATCCTCCTCGACCCGCACCGTGTGACCGGCGGGCCAGTGCACGACCTGGCCGGCGGTGCAGGTCTCGGTGCTGCCGTCGCCGTACGTCACGACGACGCGCCCGGTGGCGACGTACCCCCAGTGCGGGGCGAAGCACAGGCCGTCGTCGAGGCCGGCCAGCAGCGGCGCGACGTCGACGCCGGCGGCGAGCACGAGGTGCTCGGCGGCGAGGGTGCCGAAGGCGGTGCCGAACTCGCCCTGGTGGCGGACGTGGGCGCCGAGGGCGTTGATCTTGACGGGGAGGTCGGTGGTGGCGGCGTGCATGGCGGTTTCCTTTCCTCGGGAGCTGTTCACCCCTCAGGCGTGACAACCGGTGTCACAATGCGACAGTGAGCGCCGCGGCGAGCCCCGGGGACCTCGAGCGGCTGGCCCTCGAGCGCTACGTCGCGGGCGATCTCGACGGCTGCGTGGCCGCCTGGGAAGGCGTGTACGACGCCGAGCTGGCCGCGGGACGTCCCGACGCCGCCGCCCGCGCCGCCGCCCTCGTGGCGCTCAACCTGCTCTGCGAGACCGGGCTGATGGCACCCGTGCGGGGCTGGGTCGCGCGGGCCCGTCGCCTGGTCGCCGACGCCGAGCCGGGCCCGGTGCACGCGCTGCTGGCGATCACCACGACCTACGAGCGCTTCCTGTCCGGCGACCCGGACGCCGCGTGGGAGCCGGCACGGGAGGCGGTGGAGCTGGGGGAGCGGTTCGGCGTCGACCCCGCCCGCGGCCTGGGCCGCGTGGCGCTCGGTCGGCTGGCGATCCACACGGGTGACGTCGACGCGGGGATCGCGCTGCTCGACGAGCTCGCGATGGACCTGGGCGCGGGGCGCTTCGACCCGCTGACGACCGGCAACGTCTACTGCGAGCTCATCTGCGCTGCCCAGTGGCTGGGCAGGCACGACCGCGCGCGGGAGTGGACCGAGGTGATGGACCGCTGGCGGCAGGGGCCGGCGTTCGGGGCCACCCATGGACGCTGCCGCGTCCACCGCGCCGAGCTGCTGCGGATCTCCGGGCCGGCCGATGCCGCCGAGGACGAGGCCCTGGCCGCCTGCGCCGAGCTGCGCCCCTGGCTGCGCCGCGAGCTCGGCTGGCCGCTCGTCGAGCTCGGCAACATCCGGCTGCGCCGCGGCGACCTCGCCGGAGCCGAGGAGGCCTTCCGCGAGGCGCACGCACGTGCGTGGTCCCCCCAGCCGGGCATGGCGCTGGCGCGGCTCGCGCGCGGCGACCTGACCGGCGCGGCGGCGATGGTTCGCGCCGAGATCGAGCACCCGATGGCCGTGCCGTGGAAGGAGCGGCCGCCCTTCGGGGAGCTGCGCCTGGTGCCGCTCCTCGCCGCCGAGGCGGAGATCGCCTGCCACCGCGGCGACGCGGCGACCGCGGTCGCGGCCGCCGACCAGCTGACGACCGTCCTCGCGCACTACCCGAGCGCCGGCATCCGTGCCGAGGCCGCGCTGGCCCGCGCCCGCGCCGCGCTGCTCACCGGCGACCCCGCGACCGCGGTCGACACCGCGCAGGAGGCGGTCGCCGAGTGGGCCGAGCTCGAGGCGCCGTACGACGCCGCGGTGGCCCGCACCGTCCTCGGCCACGCCCACCGGGCGGCCGGCAACGACGACCTCGCGCGGCTGGAGTGGCAGGCCGCGTCGACCGGCTTCGTTGCCTTCGGGGCGGCGGGACGTGTCGCGGAGGTGGCCGCGCTGCTGGAGGCCCCGGCAGCGTCGCCGGTGCCCGGCGCACGCGCGACGCTGGCGCACGAGGGGGACCGGTGGCGGCTCGGGTACTCCGGTGTCGACGCGTGGCTGCCCGACCTCAAGGGCGTCCAGCTCCTCGCCACCCTGCTGGCCGCGCCGGGGCGGGAGTTCCCCGCCGTCGACCTGGCCGGCGCCGCGGTCGTCGAAGCGGGGCTGCCGGTGCTCGACGAGGAGGCCCGGGCGTCGTACCGGAGGAGGTTGGGGGAGGTCGAGGACGACCTCGCCGAGGCCGAGCGCGACAACGACGAGGCGCGGCGCGAGCTGGCCTCGCGCGACCGCGAGTACCTCCTCGCCGAGCTCTCCGGCGCGGTCGGCCTCGGCGGCCGCTCGCGCACGACGGGCGGCACCGCCGAGCGGGCCCGCACCAGCGTCACCCGCTCGCTGCGCTACGCCCTGGCCCGGGTCGCCGAGGCCCACCCCGACCTCGGCGCACACCTGTCCCGCGCCGTCCGTACCGGCACCTGCTGCAGCTACGTCCCCGACCCCACCGCCCCCCTCGACTGGCACGTCACCCCCTGACCTGCCCCCCTCGCCCGCCGAGTTGCCACTTTCCCCGGTCGACTCGCCACTTCTGGCCGTCGAGTTGCCGGTATGGCCAAGGCCACGGATCAGGATCGGCAAGTCGACCGCCAGAAGTGGCAACTCGCGCCCGGAAAGTGGCAAGTCGGCGAGTGGGGGTCAGCGGAAGACGTCGATGTGGACGTGGTCGCGGTGCTCGAGGATCGCGATGTCGCCGGAGGAGGAGGGCGGGTCGTAGTCGCGCCAGCCGTCGCGGCCGGCGGTCCAGATCCGGTCGTCGAAGATGACGGTGCGGATGTCGAGGCGGGCGGCGTTGGCGACCGCCCAGTGCGCCATGGCCCAGCCGCGGGCGTTGTTGCGCGCGTTGACCGGGCGCACGAAGACGTCGATCGCGCGGCCGTCGTAGTGGGCGGAGCCCTCCATGTGGCCGCTGTTCACCCCGTCGGGGTCGAAGCCGCCGAGCGAGAGCCGGCCGAAGCTCGCCAGGAGCTCCTTGCGGACGGCGTTCGCGCGCGGCGTCAGCCCGCTCGGGGTCAGCTCGGTCTCCGCGTCGGGTGCGCCTCCGTCGAGGTCGCAGCTGAAGGTGGCGGGGGAGTAGCCGGTCAGCGCGGACGCCAGCGCCCGGCCGTCGGCCTCGTGGTCGGCGTACGCGCCGGGGTACGCCGAGCGTTGCACCCGCTGCGCCGCCACCGTGATCTCCAGCCCCTCGTAGCCGTCGACCTTCACCAGGGCGTCGTAGAACGCGTTGGTGGCGTAGACGGGGTCGAGGATCTGCTCCCGGGTGCCCCAGCCCTGCGAGGGCCGCTGCTGGAAGAGCCCGAGCGAGTCGCGGTCGCCGTAGTCGATGTTGGCGAGCTTGGACTCCTGGTAGGCGGTCGCGAGCGCGATCGACGCGGCCCGCGCCGGCAGCCCCCGTCGTACGGCGATGGCGGCGATCAGCGAGGCGTTCTCGGCCTGCTCGCCGGTGACGTCGACGGTGTGCCCGCCGACCGTGACCGTGCAGTCGCCCGTGGGGCCGCCGACGAGCGAGTCGGTCGCCTTGAGCACGGCGATGCCGACGGCCGCGACGGTCGTCACGACCGCCAGACCGACGACGACCGCCGTGACCCTGCCCTTCACGACCTTCAGTGTCCGGGACGGGACAAGCGGAGCCGTGCCAGCGGCGTCAGTTGGCGTGCAGCGCCGCGTTGAGGGCGATGCCCTCGCCCTGCCACGGGACGGCCTCGATGGCGCCCGAGACGGAGTTGCGGCGGAAGAGCACGTTGCTGGCGCCGGAGAGCTCGGCGGCCTTGACGACGCGCGGCTCCTTGCCCGGCTCGAGCACGGTGACCTTGGTGCCGGCGGTGACGTAGCAGCCGGCCTCGACGACGCAGTCGTCGCCGAGGGAGATGCCGATGCCGGCGTTGGCGCCGAGCAGGCAGCGCTGGCCGACCGAGATGACCTCCTTGCCGCCACCGGACAGGGTGCCCATGATCGACGCGCCACCACCGATGTCGGAGCCGTCGCCGACGACCACGCCGGCCGAGATCCGTCCCTCGACCATCGAGGTGCCGAGCGTGCCGGCGTTGAAGTTCACGAAGCCCTCGTGCATGACGGTCGTGCCCTCGGCGAGGTGCGCGCCGAGCCGCACCCGGTCGGCGTCGGCGATCCGGACACCGGCCGGGATCACGTAGTCGACGAGGCGGGGGAACTTGTCGATGCCGTGGACGGTGACGTGCTGGCCCGTGGCCTGGAGGCGCGCGCGGGTGAGCTCGAAGCCCTCGATCGCGCAGGGGCCGGCGGACGTCCAGACCACATTGGTCAGCAGGCCGAACTGGCCGTCCAGGCTGAGCCCGTGGGGCTGCACGAGGCGGTGCGAGAGCAGGTGCAGGCGCAGCCACACGTCGACGGTGTCGACCGGCGCGGCGTCGAGGTCGGCGATCTCGACGAGGTTGACCTTGCGGGTGACACCGCGGGCGTCGTCGGCGCCCTCGAGGGCGACCAGGTCCGCTGGCGCTGCGGCGTCGGCGGGCTTCTCGCCCAGCGACGGGGCAGGGAACCAGGTGTCGAGGACGGTCGCGCCGTCGGCGGCGTACGTGGTCAGGCCGAAGCCCCAGGCAGCAGTCACGTGAGGAGATCCTAGTCGTCTCCGGAACCGGACAGGTGTCGGCGCCGTCGGAGCGGACATGACCAAGGGCATGATCCTCCGCGCAGCCGTCCCGCTCCTCCTGCTCGCGCCCGCGCTGGCCGGGTGCGCCGGCGACGACGGACCGGTGACGCTCGAGGTCACCACCCAGGACTGGACCGGCTGGTCGCGCGAGCAGCCGGAGCCGACCACGCAGTCGGTCACCCTCACCGAGGGGGAGAGCTTCACCGTCACGATGCTCGGCGACGAGGTCACCGTCACCCTCACCGGTGTCGACGACGACGGGGTCGAGCTGGAGACGAGCAGGCAGCTCGCCCGCAAGGATCCCGGCGGCGGAGCCGACCACGACGACCTGACCGACGAGTTCACCCTCGACCGCGACGGCTCGGTCGCTTTCACGACACCCAGCCTCGACGGAGGTACGACGGTGACCGTCGCCGAGGGCTGAGGGCGGCCGGTCAGCCTTCGGCGAGGATCGCCAGCTGGCGCCCCTGCGCGATCAGCCGGCCCTGCTCGTCCCACAGCTCCACGTCCTCGTCGTGGTAGCCCGAGATCACGTGCCGGGTCACGACGTGCCCGAGCGCCCAGACCGTGTCCGGGCGCCGCCGGTAGTGCACGGTGAGCTGGATGGTGGCCGAGGCGAGGTGGCCGATCTCCGCCGTCACCGGCGGGAAGGCGTCCACCATCGCGCCGGCGAGGAGTGCGTCGACGGGGCGCTCGTCGACGGCCCGGATCCAGCAGATCGACTCGGTGACGCCGGTGGGCTGGCCCTGCAGCCAGCCGACGACGACCGGCGCGCGGTAGCTGTAGCGGTCGAGGATCGGCACCATCCCCTCCGGGATGAGCTCGCTGGCGTCGGCGCAGTCCTCCGGACGCGGGACGTCGGGCGCGGCGTGGGGTGTGTGCTCGACCGAGCCGACCGCGTCCCAGTCGTGGGTGCTGACCACGGCGTGCGCGATCTCCTTGCCGTCCTGGACGAGGACGGCGTCGTACGTCGAGACGCGGCGGCCCTTGCGCACCTCGCGGACCCGGATGTCGGCGGGACCGGCGGTGGCGGGCCGGAAGTAGGTGATCGAGATGCTCAGCGCGTCGGGGTGGGCCGACTCCAGGAGCACCGCGTGCTGCAGCAGCGCGAGGACGTAGCCGCCGTTGGGCGTCTGGTTGGCGGTGTTCCAGTCGGTCGTCAGCTGGACCCGGTGGACGCCGTCGCCCAGCGGCTCCGTGGCGACCGCGTCGTCGAGGAGGTGGCTCACCCGTCCATCGTGCCGGAGTACACGGACGACGACGACGTGGCAGTCGTCACTCGCCGGCCCTCCTCACTCGCCGGTCGTGCCGTCGATGCACTCGCGCAGCAGGTCTGCGTGCCCGCAGTGGCGGGCGTACTCCTCGATCATGTGCACGAGGATGTCGCGCACGCTCGAGGTCTCGGTGCCCTGGCGGAAGGTGACCACCTGGCCCAGGCCCTCGTCGGTCAGCCGGTCGAGCCAGGCGTCGGCGAGGCTCACCTGCTCGCGCCACGACCCCCACGCGAGGGTCACGGCCTCCTCGGTCGGCTCGACCTCGGCGAAGCCGGCGTCCCCGTCGTCGTACAGGCGCTCGCCCTCGACCTCCACGAGCGCCCGCTGGAACCAGAAGTGCTCGACCCGCGCCATGTGGCGGACCAGGCCGAGCAGGCTCATCGAGCTCGGCGGCACGGACTTCGTCGCGAGCTGCTCGGGGGAGAGGCCGGCGCACTTGCGCTCGAGCGTCTCGCGGTAGTGGGTGAGGTAGTCGCGGTAGTTCGCCAGCTCGCCGGTCATGGGCCCCAACCTAGGAGGCAGCGCAATCCGGTTTCCCGTACGGCGCCCGGGCGCCGTACCCTTGGGGCACAGCGTTCGAGCCGTCATCAGCGGCGAGCTCCGGGAAGAAAGCCCCCAGCAGCCAGCCGGGGGTGACTAGAACCCGGCGGGCAGGCCCGTGACAGCCGCCAAGGAGGGGTCCCGCCAGCAGGTCCGGCGGGACAAGCAGGGTGGTACCGCGGTCCTGACGGATCGTCCCTGCGGTGCAGATGCCGCAGCAGAGACGACGCAGGAGACCGAAGCCCGATGACCTATCCGAAGGTCAGCACCGACCCCACCAGTGACGCGAACAACGGGCGCGGCGCCGTTCCCGGCTCCCCGCGCTTCCCCGAGATCGAGGAGCGGGTCCTCGCGTACTGGGCGGAGGACGACACCTTCCGCGCGTCGGTCGAGCAGCGCGACCCCGGCGCCCACGGCGAGAACGAGTTCGTCTTCTACGACGGCCCGCCGTTCGCCAACGGCCTGCCGCACTACGGCCACCTGCTGACCGGCTACGTCAAGGACATCGTGCCGCGCTACCAGACGATGCGCGGCAAGCGCGTCGAGCGCCGCTTCGGCTGGGACACCCACGGCCTGCCGGCCGAGCTCGAGGCGATGCGCCTCAACGGCATCAAGACCACCGACGAGATCGTCGAGATGGGCATCGACAAGTTCAACGACGCCTGCCGCGCGTCGGTGCTCAAGTACACCGGTGAGTGGCGCGACTACGTCACCCGCCAGGCGCGCTGGGTCGACTTCGACAACGACTACAAGACCATGAACCCCGAGTTCATGGAGTCGGTGCTGTGGGCCTTCAAGAGCCTGTTCGACAAGGGCCTGGTCTACGAGGGCTTCCGCGTGCTGCCCTACTGCTGGAACGACGAGACGCCGCTGTCCAACCACGAGCTGCGGATGGACGACGACGTCTACCAGATGCGGCAGGACCCCGCGGTCACCGTCGGCTTCGACGTCACGACCCCCGGCGAGCTCCAGGGCGCGAAGCTGCTGATCTGGACCACGACCCCGTGGACCCTGCCGAGCAACCTCGCCGTGATGGTCGGCTCCGACATCGACTACGTCGCAGTGGAGCACGAGGGCCAGCGGTTCGTGCTCGCCGAGGCGCGGCTGGCGGCGTACTCCCGCGAGCTGGGCGACGAGCCCACCGTCGTGTGGCGCGGCACGGGCGCCGACCTGCTCGGCCTGACCTACGCGCCGCCGTTCTCCT
This sequence comes from Nocardioides sp. SRI_004, assembly GCF_057586415.1. Taxonomy (NCBI): domain Bacteria; kingdom Bacillati; phylum Actinomycetota; class Actinomycetes; order Propionibacteriales; family Nocardioidaceae; genus Nocardioides; species Nocardioides sp. SRI_004. Next base: position 39,415 of record NZ_JBYCZV010000019.1, on the reverse strand, counting down.
ACTACGCCGGCCACGCCAACGCCTTCCGCGTCGTCGCCGCCGACGAGGCGGTCACGACGACCGACGGCACGGGCCTGGTGCACAGCGCCGGCGCGTTCGGTGAGGTCGACAAGGAGGTCACCGACCGCGAGGGCATCGAGCCGGTCATGCCGGTGGGCAAGGACGGCCGGTTCACCCACCCCGTCGTCGAGTACGCCGGCATGCTGGTCTTCGACGCCAACCTGCAGATCATCGACGACCTCAAGACGGTGACCCAGGGCGGCGTCGGCGGCTCGGTGACGCCGGGCACGGTGCTGCTGCGCCGCGAGACCTACGACCACTCCTACCCGCACTGCTGGCGCTGCCGCGAGCCCCTGATCTACAAGGGCGTGAGCAGCTGGTTCGTCGAGGTCACCGCGTTCAAGGCGCGGATGGCCGAGCTCAACCAGGAGATCCGCTGGGTCCCCGAGCACATCAAGGACGGCCAGTTCGGCAAGTGGGTCGACAACGCCCGCGACTGGTCGATCACCCGCAACCGGTTCTGGGGCTCGCCGGTGCCGGTGTGGAAGTCGGACAGCGAGGAGTACCCCCGCATCGACGTCTACGGCTCCTTCGAGGAGATCGAGCGCGACTTCGGCCGGCTGCCCCGCAACGCCCAGGGCCTGCCGGACCTGCACCGCCCGTGGGTCGACGACCTGACCCGCCCGAACCCCGACGACCCGACGGGCCAGTCGACCATGCGCCGCGTCAGCGACGTCCTCGACGTGTGGTTCGACTCGGGCTCGATGAGCTTCGCTCAAGTCCACTACCCGTTCGAGAACCAGGACTGGTTCGCCGGTACTGATGACGGCTCCGCCGTGGGGCACTTCCCCGCCGACTTCATCGTCGAGTACATCGGCCAGACCCGCGGCTGGTTCTACACGCTGCACATCCTGGCGACCGCGCTCTTCGACAAGCCGGCGTTCTCGTCCTGCATCAGCCACGGCATCGTGCTCGGCTCCGACGGCAACAAGATGTCGAAGTCGCTGCGCAACTACCCCGACGTGTCCGAGGTCTTCGACCGCGACGGCGCCGACGCCATGCGCTGGTTCCTGATGGCCTCGCCGATCCTGCGCGGCGGCAACCTCGTCGTGACCGAGCAGGGCATCCGCGACGCCGTGCGCCAGGTGATGATCCCGCTCTGGAACACCTGGTACTTCTTCGCGCTCTACGCCAACGCCGAGAACTACGAGGCCAGCGTCGGTCGCGCCGAGTCGCTGGGCAGCAAGGACCCGCTCGACCGCTACCTGCTCGCCAAGACGCGCCAGTACGTCGAGAAGATGACCGCCGAGCTCGACGACTACGCCATCGCCGACGCCTGCGAGACGACGCGGGCGTTCATCGACGTGCTGACGAACTGGTACGTCCGCCGTTCCCGCGAGCGCTTCTGGGAGGGCAAGCCGGAGGCCTTCGAGACGCTGGCCGCCGTCCTCGACGTCGTGTGCCGGGTCGTGGCGCCGCTGCTGCCGCTGACGACCGAGGAGATCTGGCGCGGCCTGACCGGTGGTCGCTCGGTCCACCTCGTCGACTGGCCGGACGCCTCCGCGCTGCCGGCCGACGACCAGCTGGTCGCGGCGATGGACGAGGTCCGTGACGTGTGCTCGGCGACCTCGGCGCTGCGCAAGGCCGGCAAGCTCCGCAACCGGCTCCCGCTCGCGGGCCTGACCGTCGTGATCTCCGACCCGGCGGCGCTCGAGCCGTTCGCGGCGATCATCGCCGACGAGCTCAACGTGAAGTCGGTGCGCCTGGTCGCGGCCGACTCCGACGAGGCGGCCGGCTACGGCGTCGAGCAGAAGCTCACCGTCAACGCCCGCGCCGCGGGCCCGCGCCTGGGCAAGGACGTCCAGCTCGCCATCAAGGGCTCCAAGTCCGGCGACTGGTCCGTGGCCGCCGACGGCACGGTCACCGCCGGTGGCCTCGCGCTCGTCGAGGGCGAGTTCACGCTGGAGACCGTCGTCGGTGCCGCCACCGAGGGCGTCGCGACCGGCATGCTGCCGGCCGGTGGGTTCGTCGTGCTCGACACCGTCGTCACGCCCGAGCTCGCCGAGGAGGGCGTCGCCCGCGACCTGGTGCGCGCTGTCCAGCAGGCGCGCCGCGACGCGGACCTGCAGGTGACCGACCGGATCGAGCTCGTCGTCACCGGGACGCCGGCGGTGCTCGCCGCGGCCCGCGCCCACGAGGCGCTGATCGCGGGCGAGACCCTCGCGACGTCGTACACGGTGGGGGAGGAGGCGCCCGCGGGCGCCACCGAGGTCGTCGTCGGCGACGGCGAGAAGGGCGCGATCAGCCTGAGCCTGGCCTGACGCCGGACTGCGGCGGGTCAGGCGCACGGACGTCGGGGGCGGGCTGGTTGACTGTGACCGTGCCTGCCCTCGACCTGTCCGCCGACGTCGTCACCCTGACCCGCCAGCTGGTCGACATCGAGTCGGTCAGCCGCGACGAGCAGGCGATCGCCGATGCCGTCGAGGCGGCGCTGCGAGCCCTCCCGCACCTCGAGGTCGTACGACGCGGGCACACCGTCGTCGCGCGCACGGCCCTCGGCCGGGCGAGCCGGGTGGTGGTGGCCGGCCACCTCGACACGGTGCCGGTCAACGACAACATGCCCAGCCGGCTCGACGAGGCGGCCGGGATCCTGCACGGGCTGGGCACCTGCGACATGAAGGGCGGCGACGCCGTCATCCTCCGGCTCGCCGCGACCGTGACCGAGCCGGTGCACGACGTGACCTACGTGCTCTACGAGGCGGAGGAGATCGACTCGGCCTACAACGGCCTCCGGCTGCTGGGGGAGTCGGACCCGGAGCTGCTCGCGGCCGACTTCGCGATCCTGATGGAGCCGTCGAACGCCGTCGTCGAGGCCGGCTGCCAGGGCACCCTGCGCGTCGAGGTGCGCACCCGCGGCGAGCGGGCGCACTCCGCGCGCAGCTGGCGCGGCGTCAACGCGATCCACGGCGCCGCCGAGGTGCTGGCCCGGCTCAACGCCTACGAGGCGCGGCGCCCGGTGATCGACGGGCTGGAGTACCACGAGGGCCTCAACGCGGTCGGCATCAGCGGCGGCGTCGCCGGCAACGTGATTCCCGACGAGTGCGTGGTCACCGTGAACTTCCGGTTCGCCCCCGACCGCTCGGAGGCCGAGGCGCTCGCCTTCGTCGAGGACTTCTTCGACGGCTTCGAGACCACCCTGACCGACAGTGCGTCCGGGGCCCTGCCGGGGCTGGACCGGCCGGCAGCGCGGGCGTTCATCGATGCCGTCGGTGGCGAGGTCAACCCGAAGTTCGGGTGGACCGACGTCGCCCGGTTCACCACGCTCGGCGTGCCCGCGGTCAACTACGGCCCGGGTGACCCGATGCTGGCCCACAAGCAGGACGAGCACGTCGAGACCGCCCAGATCGAGCGCTGCGAGCAGCAGCTGCGGGCGTGGCTGCAGGGCGAGGCCGCGCCGACCGACCGCGAGGAGAAGCCATGACCCGGCGCAACGGACCCGGACCCCGGCCCAGCAAGGGCCGTCCCGAGGGCTCGACCACCGACCAGCGGCTGCTCGACAGCCGCGGCGACGGCGGCTGGGTCCACACCGACACGTGGCGCGTGCTGAAGATCCAGGCCGAGTTCGTCGAGGGCTTCAACGACCTCGCCGAGCTCGGGCCGGCGATCTCGGTCTTCGGGTCCGCGCGGATCCCCGCCACCCACCCGGCCTACGACATCGGCGTCCGGGTCGGCAGTGCGCTCGCGAAGGCGGGCTTCGCGGTGATCACGGGCGGCGGGCCGGGCGCCATGGAGGCGGCCAACAAGGGCGCGATGGAGGCCGGCGGCGAGAGCGTCGGCCTCGGCATCGAGCTGCCTTGGGAGGCCAAGCTCAACGACTACGTCGGGTTCGGGCTCAACTTCCGCTACTTCTTCGTCCGCAAGATGATGTTCGTGAAGTACTCCCAGGGCTACGTCGTGCTGCCCGGCGGCCTGGGCACCCTCGACGAGCTGTTCGAGGCGATGACCCTGTCGCAGACGCTCAAGATCACGCAGTTCCCGATCGTGCTGATGGGCGTCGAGCACTGGCGGGGCCTCATCGACTGGATGCAGGGCTCGATGCTCGAGGACGCCCGGATCAAGCAGTCCGACATCGACATGCTCACCCTGACCGACGACGTCGACGAGGCGGTCGAGCTGATGGTGGCCGCCCGCGAGCGGCACGCCTGAGGTCGCCGTGTCCGATCCGATGATGTGGATCTTCGCCGTCCTGATCGTGCTCGCCATGGGCGGCGTCGCGATGCTCGCGGCCGGCTACGGCGAGCCGATGACCCCGACGTACGACGACCGGCCGGACGCGCTCGTCCCCGCCCACCGTCCCGTCGGCCCCGGCGACCTGCGCAAGGTCCGCTTCTCGCTGGCGCTGCGCGGCTACCGGATGGCCGAGGTCGACGCCCTGCTGGCGCGCCTCGCGTCCGAGATGGAGGGTCGGTCCCCGCACGCGGAGCTGGCGGCCGCGCCCGATCCCGCGGGCGTGGTCCACGTGCCGAGGGTGCGGGAGACCGCCGAGGAGTGGGCGGCCGCCCACCCCGCCGGGGAGGACATCCTCGACTTCTCACTGGAGAGCGTCGACCAGGTGGAGTCCTTCCTCGACCAGTGGTCGCGGCGGCCGGACCGGGCCGACGCCGAGGACAACGACGACGTCTGGGCGGCCGGTGCCTATGTCGGCGAGATCCTCGTGCGCGCCGTCCCCGGCGCGGTGTGGGTGCACCACCCCGACTTCGAGCCGCTGCCGGTGGTGGAGATGCCGTCCGGTCGGTTCGAGAACCCCATCGGCAAGGCGATGAACCGCTACGAGGGTGACGAGAGCGACAGCATCGCGTTCTACCTGGAGGCGGCACTCGCCGCCGAGCAGCGCGCCTGACCTCCAGTCCGCGGACCGGGTTCGGCGAGGGGCGCTGCATGGTTTGTGTGGCATGGGCGATAATGGTCCGGCGCACAGTCGGGTGCACAGGGCGCCCGACAGCACGCTGAGGTAGTGGAAGAGGGGTGCCGCATGGCGGCGATGAAGCCTCGGACCGGCGACGGTCCGCTCGAGGTGACCAAGGAGGGGCGCGGCATCGTGATGCGCGTCCCGCTCGAGGGCGGCGGCCGTCTCGTGGTCGAGCTCAACGCCGAGGAGGCTTCCGCGCTCGGCGAAGCGCTCAAGAACGTCGTCGGGTGACCTCACCCGCTGCCAGCACCCGGCCCGTCCTCCCCGGACAGGTCAACCCTCCCGAGTTCGCGCTCAGCGACCTCCTTCCGGGAGCGATCAAGGGCGTCGACGTCGTCGCGCTCCCGGTCCTCCCGGCCGACGGTGACGGTGCCGTCCTGCTCGGGCCCGGTGCGGCCGAGCTCGCCGACGAGCTGGGCATCGACCTGGTCGGCATCGCCGAGGTGCACGGGCTGACCGGTGCCACCGCCGAGGTCGCCGTGGTGCCCGTGCCCGGTGGCTCGCCCGCCAACCCGGACCTGCAGCTCGTGGTGCTCGTCGGCGTCGGCGCCGCGACGACCACCGACCTGCGCCGGGCCGGCGCCGCGCTCGCGAGGGCGACCCGTGACCGGGCCGCTGTCGCGACGTCGATCCCGACCGTCCACCTCGACGCCGACGACGCGGTCGAGGCGTTCGTGGTCGGCACGATGCTCGGCGCGTTCGTCTTCCACTGGCGCTCCCAGGGACCCGAGCACACGCCCGTACGCCGGGTGGTGCTCGCCGGCCCGACGGTGAGCGCCGACCGCTCGGTCCTCGAGCGGGCCGTCGCGCTGGGTGGAGCCGGCTGGCGCTCGCGGCTGCTCGCCACGGTGCCCTCCAACCTGAAGAACCCCGCCTGGCTGGCCGAGCAGGCGAGCGACCTCGCGGCCGTCGCCGGCCTCGACGTCGACGTCTGGGACGAGCAGCGGCTCGCGGCGGAGGGCTTCGGCGGGATCCTCGCCGTGGGTGCCGCCTCGGCCACGCCGCCGCGCCTGATCCGCCTCGACTACACGCCGGGCGGCATCTCGGCCCGCGCGGCGAAGAAGCTCCCGTTGGTCGTCCTCGTCGGCAAGGGCATCACCTTCGACACGGGCGGCCTCTCGATCAAGCCGAGCGCCTCGATGGGCTCGATGAAGCGCGACATGACGGGTGGCGCCGTCGTCCTCGCGACCATGGCGGCGCTGGCCGACGTCGACTGCCCGGTGCGCGTGGTGGGGCTGGTCGCCGCCGCCGAGAACGCCATCTCCGGCAGCGCGCTGCGGCCCGGCGACGTGATCACCCACTGGGGCGGTCGCACCACCGAGGTCGGCAACACCGACGCCGAGGGCCGCCTGGTCCTCGCCGACGCACTCGCGTACGCCGTGGCGAAGCTCGACCCGGCCGTCGTCGTCGACGTCGCCACGCTCACCGGCGCGGTGAAGGTCGCGCTGGGTCAGCAGGTCGGCGGCCTGTTCGCCAACGACGACACCCTCGCCGACGCCCTCGCCGGTGCGGGGGAGCGTGCGGGCGAGCCGCTGTGGCGGTTCCCGCTGTACGCCGGCTACGAGGACAAGCTCGCCTCGAAGATCGCCGACGCCTCCAACGACCCCGGCGGGGCCGGCGCGATCACGGCCGCGCTGTTCCTGCAGCACTTCGTGGGCGACGTACCGTGGGCGCACCTCGACATCGCCTCCGTCGGCGACGTCGAGAAGGAGTGGCACGAGTGGACCGTCGGACCCTCGGGCTTCGGCGCGCGCCTCCTGCTCACCTGGCTCGGCAGGCCCGACCCGGTCGCCGGTGTGGGGGACCAGCCGAGCTAGCCAGGCCGGCAGCGTGGCGGGAGGCGCGCGATGGCAGCTTGCTGCCTCCCGTCATCGCGCCGGAGACACGCTCGGACACATCATCAGTCCGACTCGGGGACCCATTCCTTCTTGGCGACGAGCAGGCCGTCGCCGACGGGCAGCAGCGCGGGGACGAGACCCTCGGTCGCGGCGACCTGGTGGACGAGGTCGCGGATCGCCACGGTCTCCTCGTCGCGCTGGGACGGGTCGGCGACCCGGTCGTGCCACAGGGCGTTGTCGAACGCCACGACCCCGCCCGGGCGGAGCAGGCGCAGCGCCTCGGCGAGGTAGGCGCCGTACTCACGCTTGTCACCGTCGGCGAAGACGATGTCGTAGTGGCCGTCGGTGAGGCGGGGGAGCACGTCGAGGGCGGAGCCCGCGATGGTGCGCACCCGCTGCGGCGCGATGCCCGCCTCCTTGAAGGACTCGCGGGCGAGCCGCTGGTGCTCGGCCTCCACGTCGACCGTGGTCAGCACGCCGTCGGGGCGCATGCCGCGCAGCAGCCAGACGCCCGAGACGCCCGTGCCGGTGCCGATCTCGACGACCGCTCGGGCCTCGAGGACCGCGGCGAGCAGGCGCAGCGTGGCGCCCGCGCCCGCGCCGATGGGGACGACGCCGACCTCCTCGGCGCGCGCCCGGGCAGCCGCCAGGACGTCGTCCTCGTCGACGTAGGTGTCGGCGAAGGTCCAGCTGGTCGCGTTGATGGGTGTCGGAGCCACGGTCCCACCCTAGGGCGTTGCGGCCGCCGAGGCGGGGAGGCGGCACGGGGCACCGGGAACAGCGGCTTCCCGCCGTTCGTTGGGGTCAATGATCAACGAGTTCACAGGGAACGTTCAGGACCGACCCCTACCGTGAGAGGAGCCAGGAGACCTTGGCACTGATCCAGCGGAAGAAGGCCACGATGAAGGAGCCCGTCGATACCCAGCAGGCCCGCCCCGAGCACGATGTGCCCGGCGCCCCGGAGCTGAGCTGGGAGAGCATCGTCGAGGAGCACTCCGACCGTGTCTACCGCCTTGCCCTGCGCCTGACGGGCAACCGTCACGACGCGGAGGACCTCACCCAGGAGGTCTTCGTCCGGGTCTTCCGCTCGCTGCACACCTACACGCCCGGCACCTTCGAGGGCTGGCTGCACCGGATCACCACCAACCTGTTCCTCGACCAGGCCCGTCGCAAGCAGCGGATCCGCTTCGACGCCCTCTCCGACGAGCGGGCCGCCCGGATCGCCAGCGCCTCGCCGGCCCCTGAGCTCGCCTACGCCGACCAGACCTTCGACGACGACGTCGAGGCCGCCCTGTCGGCGCTGCCGCCCGACTTCCGCGCCGCCGTGGTGCTGTGCGACATCGAGGGCCTCAGCTACGAGGAGATCGCCGAGATCCTCGGCGCCAAGCTCGGCACGGTGCGCTCCCGCATCCACCGCGGCCGCGCGCTGCTGCGCACCGCGCTGGCGCACCGCGCCCCGACCGCCGGCCGCACGCAGTACGCCGGACCGGCTCCCGTGGGGGCGCCGTGAAGCACGCCACTCGATTCCCCACCTCCCCCGCTTCGCTCCTCCGGCGGACAATCGATCGGGGACCCCGGTGATCGGCCACCTCGGCAACCGCGTCAGTGCCCTCCTCGACGGCCAGTTGTCCCCGAAGGACACCGAGGACGCCTGGGCGCACGTCTACACCTGCCACGCCTGTCGTGACCTCGTCGAGCGCGAGGGCTGGGTCAAGACCCGGCTGGCCGGGCTCTGCGGTGGCCAGGGGGAGGCCCCGTCCGGGCTCAAGGGCTCGTTGATGAGCATGCCGCCGGGCGACGCGCTGCTGGCTGCGCCGACGCACCACGGCCCCGGTCGTCGTACCTCCGGCGCGGTGATGATCGGTGGCAGTGCCGTCGGCGCCGCCATCCTCGGTGTGGTCGCCCTCGGGTTCGCGACGGGCACGGCACCGCCCGCCGACCGCCGCCCTCCCGTCACCCAGATCAACACCGCCGTCCCGACCGCGCCCAGCACGCCGGCGCCGTCCTCCAGCACGGGCGGCGGCACGGGCGGCACGACCCCGGGCGCCGGGCTCGGCCAGCCCATCCCGGTGCGCCGGGTGCTGCCCTGACCGACCGCCCGCAGCCGGCGCTGGGGGGATCGGCAATGATGTACAGGTGAACGACGAGCTCGACCCCGACCGGGAGCCCACCCAGCCGATCGCCGCGGACGACGCGTCCGCGCCGGCGCCCGAGCGCCCCGTCGAGCCGTCGCCCGCGCCCGTGCCGGCCCAGCCCGTGTCGCAGTGGGCACCCCCGGCGCCCGGCGCGCCCCGGCTCCCCGACGCCGCGGCGCCCGACGCCGCCCCCGAGCCGACCGCGATCCTGCCGGCCGAGCCGCTCGCTGCCCCGATCGGCGCGCACGCGGGTCCTGCGCCCTCGATGGCTCCCTCGCTGATGCCGCCGGCCCCGACCACGCCGCCGACGACGGCCGACCTCTCGGTCCGGCGCCCGTCGGCCGACTCCGTCGCCGCCACCGGCGCCCGGATGCGCTGGCCCCTGGTCGCGCTGCTGGCGCTGGTCGTCGGCCTCGGCGGTGGCTTCCTCGGCGCCCTCGGCTACGACAAGCTGGCCGACGACGACGTCTCCGGCCCCGGGTACGCCGACGGAGGGCTCTCCGACGTCGACCTCGAGGACGCCGCCCCGCTGGCGGCCCCCGGCTCCGTCGCCGACGTGGCGAAGGCGGTCCTGCCCAGCACCGTCCAGATCCTCGCCGAGTACGACGGCCAGGAGGCCGGCGCGACGGGCTCCGGCTGGGTGCTCGACGGCAACGGCCACATCGTGACCAACAACCACGTCGTCGCCGACGCGGCCAAGGACAACGGGCCGATCGTCGTCATCGACCACGACCGCAACCGCTACGACGCCGAGGTGGTCGGGCGCAGCCCCGTCTACGACCTGGCGATCCTGTTCGTGAAGAAGCACGACGACCTCAAGCCGGCCAAGCTCGGCTACTCCGCCAAGCTGCAGGTCGGGGAGCCCGTCGTCGCGCTCGGCTCGCCCCTGGGCCTGCCGGACACCGTCACCTCGGGGATCGTGAGCTACCTGCACCGTCCGGTCAGCACCGGCTCGACGGCCGACGACTCGTCGTACATCGACGCGGTGCAGACCGATGCGGCCATCAACCCCGGCAACTCCGGCGGCCCGCTGGTCAACCAGAAGGGCGAGGTGATCGGCGTCAATTCGGCCATCGCCACCGCGGGCGGCGGCTCGGTCGACAAGGAGGCCGGCAACATCGGCGTGGGCTTCGCGATCCCGGTCGAGCAGGTGCGGATCACGGCCGACCAGATCCTGAAGTCGGGCAAGGCGCAGTACCCGTTCATCGGAGCCAACGTGAAGCCCGGCTCGGGCCCCGACGGCAAGGGTGCGGTCCTCGACTCCATCATGAAGGCAACGCCCGCCGAGAAGGCCGGCCTGAAGCCCGAGGACGTGATCCTCGCGGTCAATAACCAGCCCGTCTTCGCCAGCGTCGACCTCGTCGTTGCCATTCGCACCTATCAGCCCGGCGAAACTGTCGAGTTCACTGTTGTGCGCGACGGCGACACCAAGCAGGTCAAGATCGTCCTGGCTGGCAAGGACGGCTGATTCATCCCGCGGTCTGGTCGCGCCGTCAGCGCGCCAGAGCTGAGACTGCCGCGGGGATTGCTCCCAGCAGCGCGGCGCACGCGATCAGCGTGCGCCGCGCAGACGCCGACTTGAGCAGTTCGCGTCGTTCCAGGACGGCCGCCATCAGCACCACCGCCGCGAACACGACGATGAAAGTGCCGTCCGTGAGCGCCAGTGACCTGGTCAGAGCCAGACTGGCGAGGACGTAAGTGAGCAGGAACGAACTGATCGCCGTGGGAAGCAGGGGGCTCGTCGCGGCCCACGCGCGATCCAGCTCGTCCCTACCGGGCGTCCTTGCCAAGGCAGCGCCTCAGAAGCAGTTGGTGGCGATGGCCGAGATGCCGAGGATCTCCCCGGCCAGTGCGGGCGCCGCCTTGCGCACGTCGGACCAGTTCCCCGCCTTGACCAACAGCTCTGCCGTCTTCCGGATGCCCCCGAGACTCTTGACGATCGAACCGGCCTTGGCGAGTGGCACGATCGCGAGCGTCACCGAAGCCACGCACTTGGTCACCTTCCACGTCGTCGACCAGAAGCCCGGATCGCCGAACCAGCCCCAGCCCCAGCGACTGACCACGACACGGGTGTTCGCCGTGCAGGAGACCACTCGAGAGGAACCGTCCTCAAAGATGCGGGCTACGTAGTTCTGGCAGCGCGGGAGCGGGTTGCTGCGTGCGGGGCGCAGGTTGATCTCCCGCTTGATGGCGTAGTAGATCCGGCTGCCGCTACGGAACTTGACGGTGCGGTAACGACAGGGGACCTCCGACGTGCGGCAGTCGCGGGCCGCGGCAGCTGCCACACGCTCGGCCTGGCCGGACGGAGCCGCGGGAGCGGCATGGGCCGGCGCGGCCACGAGGGCCGCGAGGGATGCCACCAGCAGGGCAGTGACAAGAGCGATGCTGCGCGTCCATGAGAGCGCGCGAGTACGACGGTCGAGCATGGAATGTCTCCTGGTCCCGAGTTGTGAGGAGTGCGAGAGGGCACTAGATCATGGGCGCCACACGAGGTCAACCCGTTTTGGCGAACCCTCGCAACAAGCGGGGCTTCAGACTTCGGAGTCGCTCTCCACGAACGGGTGCTCGGCGACGTACTCGCGGGTCGCCTCGTACTGGTTCGCGATGTACTCCTCCAGGCGCGTGCCCTCGACCCGCCACTGGCCGCGGCCGCCGATCTTGATCGCGGGCAGCTCGCCGCGACGGACCAGGGCGTAGACCTGCGCGCTGGACGTGTTCAGCACCTCGGCGACGTCGGCGAGGGTGAGGAACCTCGGGGTGTCGGCCATGGGTCCATCGTCGCACCCGAGCGCCTCCGCGCCGAACGCGGCACGCCCCGCTTGTGGACAGCCGGCCTGTGGAGGAGCGGGTGGCGCGCCGCGGCGACGGCCTGCATGATGTGCCGGTGTCCAGAGATCTCGGGAACTCTCCGGGCACGCCTGCCCCGCCCCCGGCCATCCGCGTGGCCCGGCCCGGCTGGCGTGACCCCAGGTTGTGGATCGGCGTGCTGCTCGTCGCCGGCTCGGTCGTCGCCGGCGCCCGCCTGCTGGCAGCCGCTGACGACACGGTGGCGGTCTGGGCGCTCGCCGACGACCGGGGGAGCGGCACGCCCGTGGTGGCGGCCGACCTCGAGGTGCAGCGCGTGCGCTTCGGCGACGACCAGGCGCTGGCACGCTACTTCCCAGCCGACCGGGACGTGCCGGACGGGCTGGTGCTGACCCGCGCGGTCGGCGCCGGCGAGCTGCTGGCCCGCTCGGCGGTGGCCGACGCGGAGAGCGACGAGGTGCTCCAGGTCCCGCTGGCGGTGGATCCCCAGCAGGTCTCCCCGGACGTCACCACCGGCTCCGTCGTCGACGTGTGGGTCAAGGACGGCATCGCCGAGCGGGCGACGGCGGACGACGCGAGCGACGCGACCGGCCCGGTCGGCGCGCCGGCGCTGAGCGGGGTGACGGTGCTCGCCGCCCCGGCCTACGACGACACCTTCGCGGTCTCCGGCACCCGCCAGGTCGTGGTGGCCGTCGACGACGAGCGGGCGGCCGCGTTCGAACGGCTGCTGGCCGGCCTGCAGGACCCGGTGATCCGGATCCTCCAGCGGTCGTGAGCGCGCGATGAGCTCCCCGGTCACGATCGTCCTCCTGGTCTCGACGGGGGCGGCGTGGGAGACCCGCGCCCTGGCCGCCCTGCAGGCGAGCCCGGCCACGGTGGTGCTCAAGCGCTGCGTCGACGTCGCCGACCTGCTCGCGACCGCCAGCACCGGCCAGGCGCACGTCGCGGTGCTCGCCGCCGACCTCGCCGGGCTCGACCACGCCGTCGTCGACGACCTCGGCCGGTACGGCGTCCGGGTGGTCGGCATCGCCACGGACGCCGAGCTGACCCGCCCCCGCGCGGCCCGGATCGGCCTCGTCACCCTGCTGGAGGTCGCCCGGATCGACGAGGTCGCCGCCCTGGTGGCCGCACTCCCGGCGGACCCGACGGAGCCGCCGGGACCACCCGAGCTGCCCGGCGTCGTACCCGGGGGTGCGGGGGAGGGCCCTCCCGCGGCTCCGGAGGCGGGCGCACCGGGCCGCGTGATCGCGGTCTGGGGGCCCGGTGGCGCCCCGGGGCGCACGACCCTCGCCGGCGCTGTCGCCGCCGACCTGGCGCGCCGCGGACTCAGCACGCTGCTCGTGGACGCCGATCCCTACGGCGGAGCGGTCGCACAGCAGCTGGGGATCCTGGACGAGGTGTCCGGCCTGCTCGCCGCGGCGCGGCTGGTCGCAGCGGGCACGGTCGAGCAGCGGTTCGCGACCGTGCAGCGGCGGCTGTCCGACCGGTTGCGGGTCATCACGGGCCTGCCGCGCCCCGACCGCTGGTCGGAGGTGCGGCCCGGCACGCTCACCGCGCTGGTCGAGCGGGCCCGCCTCGACGGCCAGGTGGTCCTCGACACCGGCTTCAGCATCGAGCCCGACCCGGCCGCCGACCTCGGCCGGCCGGCCCGCAACGACCTGACCCGCGAAGCCCTCGAGGTGGCCGACGAGGTGGTGCTCGTCGGCGCCGCCGATCCCGTCGGGCTGGCCCGCCTGGCCCGGGCCGTCACCGACCTGCGCGACCTGGTGCCCGACCTGGCGCCACGCATCGTCGTCAACCGGATGCGGCCGAGCCTCGGCTGGCGGGAGGCGGACGTCACCGCGATGCTCGCCGGGTTCGGCCCGAGCCGTGGTGTCCACTTCCTGCCCGACGACCAGCCGGCCGTCGACCGCGCCCTGGTCGCCGGGCGGCTCCTCGTCGAGTCGGGCGAGTCGCCGCTGACCCGCGCGGTCGGGCGCCTGATCGACGCCATGGCCGGCGGGTCCCCACGACTGCCATAGTGGCGGGGTGCCCCGGATCCCCGTCCCCGACGTGCTCCTGCGCGTCCTCGGCCGCCAGCTCGGCGGTCCGTCGGGGCCGCTCGGGGCGCTCGTCGCGCGCATGCTCAACAAGGGCAACGCGACCACGGTCGCCGCGGCGGTCGACGCGCTGGCGCTGACCGGGGGCGAGACGGTCGCCGACATCGGCTTCGGCGGCGGACTCGGACTCGACCTGCTCCTCGACGCATCCGGCGACACCGGCCGCGTGCACGGCGTCGAGCCCTCGGCGGACATGCTGGACCGCGCTCGGCGGTCCCATCGCGATGCCGTGGCGAGCGGCCGGCTCGAGCTGCACGAGGCGACGATGGCCGCGCTGCCCTTCGCCGACGGTGCCCTGGCGGGCTGGATCAGCGTGAACACCGTCTACTTCGTCGACGACCTCGATGTCGCCTTCCGCGAGACGGCGCGCGTGCTCGCCCCGGCCGGGACGGGCGTGATCGGCATCGCCGACCCCGCGTGGATGGGCCGCCAGCCGTTCACCCGCCACGGCTTCACGTTGCGGCCGGTCGCGGACGTGGTGGCCGCGCTCGCCGCGGCCGGCCTCGACGTCGAGCACCGCACGCTCGGGGACCGCGAGCCGGTGTTCCACCTGCTCGTCGGCACCCGGCCGTCCGTCAGGCGCTGAACAGCAGCATCAGACCGCCCGCGGTGAAGGTCACCATGACGGCCAGCAGCGGCAGCTGACCGGTCACCTGGTCCTTCCGCGGCAGCAGGGCCAGCGCCCGGTCGTGGGCGGCGATCGCCGCCACCACGTGTCCGACCACGACCGCGAGCACCTTGATCGTGGCGAGCGTCTGCGGGTGGTAGGAGAACCAGTACGACGGCTCGACGGCCGCCGTGCCGAGGATGTCCCAGCCCTTGCCGAACGGGTCGCTGGCCCGGGCGAGCGTCTGCGTCCCGACGTCGATGAAGAGCGTGAGGTAGTGCGCCACGATGTAACCGAGGATGATCGGCACGATCGAGTGCGCGTAGTGGCGCGGCAGGTCGCGCCGCGACACCTCGGCACCCGGGGGCGTCAGCGCGCTGCCGCCGCTGAACAGCAGGCCCGCGAGCAGCACGAAGCAGAGCAGGGCGACGTTGTCGAGGTAGACCTTGTCGATGCTGGAGCCCTGGTAGAACTTCACCCAGAAGGTCGACTCGCGGAACGAGTCGAACGCCGTGCTGCCGAAGAGCACCGCGACCACCGCGACCAGGCCGGGCAGCGGCGGGATCGTCGCCAGGTTGGCGAGCGGGCTGCGCAGCACCAGGCGCTCCTCCTCGTCGCGCGCCCACGGCGAGAGCTTCGCGATGAGCGAGGAGTAGACCTCGAAGGGGTCCGCCCGCTCGTAGAAGCGGTTGCCGAACACGGCTCCGCCGACGAGCATCGCGCCGACGTACACGGCACACCAGAACCGGACGGAGCCCAGCTCGGTCGGGTACTCGTAGGCGAGCTCCAGCCACACGAACGCGAACAGGCCGAGCGCGGCCGGCCAGTAGCCGAGGCGCTCGGGGTAGGGGACCAGCCCGGCGTCGGGGTCGCTGCCGGCGAGGCGCGCGATGCCGGCGTTGAGGGTGCGGACCGGGCTGATCGCCCTCCACACCGGGCCCAGCAGGGCCGAAGCGAAGACGAGCCCGACCCACCACCAGACGTAGAAGATGCCGAAGAACGGGTTGGTCAGGTTGTCCTGGCCGGCGACCGCCACCGCGACCGTGTACGCCGCCAGCAGGAGCCCGACCACGCGGGCGCCGACCCGGAAGGCCACCGACGACACGAAGGCGTCGAGCGGGGGCCAGATGACGCGGCCGGTGACCGGCTGGCCGTCGTAGCGCGGCCTGCGCCAGGCGACGACGAGGACGGTGAACGAGACGACGAGCGCGGCCACCGCGCCCGACACGGCCAGCTCGAGGGAGATCGGCAGGTCCGCCTGACCGCCGATCCCGTGCGCCTCGATCGTGCCGTCGGCGCCCCCGATCAACGGACCTCGAGCTGGACGATCACCTGGTCCAGCTCGTGCGACTCGACGGCGACGACGCCGGGCCGGTCGATCGCGATCGGCAGCGTGGTGGTGCCCGCGTCGTACTCCAGCTGCTGCTCCGGGTCGGAGTGGATGTGCAGCTCGCCGGGCTCGTCGGCGGTCACGACGAGGTCGACCGGCTGGCCGGCGTCCACCTTCACCCGGTCGCCGCTCGGGTCCACCTGGCCGTCCTTGATGGTGATGTCGATCGTCACCACGTCGTCGGAGCCGGCCTTCTCGTCGTCGCCGCAGGCGGTGACGGTGGCCAGCAGGGCGACGCCGGTGAGCACGGCGGCGACAGCGCGCAAGCGCATGGGTGGTCCTCCTCGTCGGGGAGCCGGCACTCGTCGGCCGACACTCGTGGACCGTGTCGGCCCGGCTCCAGGTTCTCTGCCAGAATCTCACGGTGACCCCAAGGCGTCCGGATGGGGCCGGACACCGTTGGTCCCCGGGGGTCCGCCAAGAGGTTGGAGAACGACGTGGTGGATCGGGTGCGTCCGCGCGACCTGACGTTCCTCGCTGAGGAGACGCCGGAGACGCCGCTGCACAACGCCACCATCGAGATCTTCGATCCCGGTGAGGGCGAGGGTGCCTTCGACCACGCGCGCCTGGTCGCCCTGATCCGCGACCGGATCGCGTTCGTGCCGCGCTACCGCCAGCGGCTCCAGACCGTTCCCGGCCACCTGGCCAACCCGGTGTGGGTCGACGACGAGAACTTCGACCTCGGCTTCCACGTCCGGCGCTCGGCCCTTCCGCGGCCCGGTACGTCGGCGCAGCTGCTCGAGCTCGTCTCCCGGATCGTCTCGCGCCCGCTCGACCGGACCCGCCCGCTGTGGGAGATCTACTTCGTCGAGGGCCTCGAGGGCGGCCGCGTCGCGCTGCTCTCCAAGACCCACCAGGCCCTCGTCGACGGGGTCCACACCGTCGACCTCGGCCAGCTGCTGCTCGACCTGCAGCCCGAGGCGCGCGAGCTCGACCCCGACGACTGGGTGCCGCGGCGCTCGCCCAACCCGGCCCGCCTCCTCAGCAGCGCCGTCCGGGAGAACCTCACCGACCCCGGCGTCCTGCTCGACACGGTGCGCACCGGCTCCCGGGCCGTCGCCCGCGAGGCCGACCGCCGCAGCAGCCGCGTGCGCTCCTTCGCCGCCGCGGCCACCGGGCGCCGGCCCAAGCGGCGCGGCGTCATCAACGGCCCGCTCTCGCAGCAGCGCCGCGTCGTGACCGTCGAGACCCGCCTGTCCGACTACCGCAAGGTCCGCGAGGCGCACGGCGGCACGGTCAACGACGTGATCCTCGCGACCGTCACCGGCGCCCTGCGGGCGTGGCTGATGACGCGGGCCGAGTCGATGGGCGGTCTGCGCCAGGTCCGCGCCGTCGTGCCGGTCTCGGTCATCGACGAGGAGCTCGAGGCCACATCACTGGGCAGCCAGATCGCGGCGCACTTCGTCGACCTGCCGATCAGCGAGACCAGCCCCGTCGTCCGGCTGCACCAGGTCTCGTACTCCTTCCAGGCGCACAAGGACACCGGCCGCAGCGTGGCCGCCAACCGGCTCGCCGGCATCGCCGGCTTCGCGCCGACGACCTTCCACGCCATCGGCTCCCGCGTCGCCAATGCCGAGCTGCGACGCGGCTACCAGCTGTCGGTGACCAACGTGCCGGGCCCGCAGACCCCGCTGTACGCCGCCGGCGCGCGGATGCTGGCCAGCTACCCGGTGCCCCCGTTGACGCCCGGCCACCCGTTGGCGATCAGCGTGACGTCGTACGACGGCGGGGTGTTCTACGGCATCACCGCCGACCGCGACTGGATCCCCGACGCCGAGCTCCTCGGCTCGTGCGTGCAGGAAGCGCTGGAGGAGCTGCTCGAGCTGTCGTCGGCGACGCGGGAGCGCGCGCCGCGCGGACGCCGCAACCCGAAGGCCAAGCCGAGGCCCAAGCCCGGTTCCTGACCCGCAGGGGTCGCGACGGCGCGGGTGGTGGGACGATGGGTCCGTGATCCCGCTGCACATGGGCGCCCTGCATCCCGCCGAGCAGGTCGCCACGATCGTCCTGGCCTTCGGGCCGTTCGTGGTGCTCGGCATCGTGATCATGGTCCGGCGTCGTGCCGAGCTCGAGGAGGAGCGCCGCGAGCAGGAGAGCGACACGGCCCGGCTCCCCGAGGGGGAACCGGGCCGCGACGACTGAGCGTGGTGCCGGGGCGGGCGGCTACGGCTGGCGCGCCAGCCACGCCTTCCCGGTCCGCTCCTCGGCGCGCAGCGCGCTCCCGAGCAGCTTCGCCAGCAGGTCCTCGATCTTCCCCGCCACGAGCGGGATCTTGACCGTCACGTCGAGGGTGACCGTCTCGTGGGTGACGCCGTCCTTCTCGACGAGGACCGCGGTGCCCTTCATCTCGCCCGGCTTGCCGGGGATGGTCACGTGGACGTCGGCGTGCGACGCGCTCGACCAGGCCTCGGTCTGCACGATCGTCACCGTGTCGCCGACGATCTTCTTCGCGAAGGCCGGGACCTTGTCGGTCGGCTGGGTCATCTCGATCCGGACGGCCTTCTCGTTGGCGTCGCCCTCGATCTCCGCCGTGTACGACGTCGCGCGCTGGTTGCGGCAGACCTCCTGCCGGAACTCCGGGTCCGACAGCATGCCCGCGACCTCGATCAGCGGTGCGTCGTACACCATCTCGTGCACCAGACGTGTTGCCATGTCAGCGATCTCCCCTCAGCCAGGCGATGCCCGTGGCGTGCTCCACGGACAGGCCCTCGTCGATGTTGTCGGCCATGATCTTCTCCAGCTTGCCCGCGATGAGCGGCACCTTGACGCCCACCTCGAGCTCCTGGACATAGGTCGTCCCGCTGCCGTCGGCAGTGAGCCGGATCGTCCCGACCATGGTGGTCGGCTTGCCCGGCGCCGTGATCTCGACCGTCCCCGAGGCCGGGTCGGACCACTCCTCGCGGATGACCGCGCGGGTGGTGTCGCCGGCGATCTTCTTGGCGATCGCCGGCAGTCCTGCGGTCCTCTGCACCTGGTCGCTGACCATCGTGAAGCCCTCACCCTGCGGGGTGATGGTCACGTCGATCGACACGACGTCCTGGGCGGCGGCGACCTTCTCCCGGAACGCCGGGTCCGCCAGCATGGCGAACACCTCGGCCGGGGCTGCCTCGTAGGCGAGCTCACGTCGGAACTTCATGGCGACATCATGTCGCACCCCGGTGGCCCGTGTACGGCAGCCGGGCGACGGCCTGTCGCAGCGACCGCCGGACCGTCTCGGATACGAGACGAATGCGGCCGCGTCAGGTTGTGGCCCGGGTCACCGGGGTCCTAGTGTCGAGACGTGTCAATGACGACGCTGCCGCCCTCGGCACCGGGGGCCGACCGTGACCGCATCTTCGAGCAGGCCGCCGCCGCGGCCGGAACACCGAAGGGGTCGGGTGGGCCGCCGCGTGACGCGCTGCCCGTGCTGCTTCCGGCCTACTACCGGCACGTCGCGACGGAGGAGCTGGCCGCGCGCAGCGACGTCGACGTGTACGGCGCCTTCGCGTCGCACCACCACCTCGCGCTGGACCGCAAGCCCGGCCAGGCGAAGGTGCGGGTCTTCACCCCGACGGTCGCCGAGCACGGCTGGTCCGCCGCCGGGCACTCGGTCGTGGAGGTCGTCGGCGACGACATGCCCTTCCTGGTCGACTCGCTGACCATGCTGCTCGCGCGGCTGGTCCACGACGTCCGGACCGTCGTCCACCCCACCTTCGACGTGCGCCGCGACGCCGACGGCCGCCTCCTGTCGGTCGAGCCGGTCGCGTCCGGCTCGGTCACGCCCGCCGAGGGCGCCGTGCGCGAGTCCTGGATGCACATCGAGGTCGGCCGCCTCGGCGGCGACGGCGACGACCACCCCGAGCAGGTCGCGGCCGCGTGCCAGCGCGTGCTGGCCGACATCCGCGCCGCGGTCGAGGACTGGTCCGGCATGCAGGGCCAGGTCACCGACATCGTCGACGGCCTCGCCGCCGACCCGCCGCCGCTCGACCCCGAGGAGGTGCGCCGCGCCCGCGAGCTGCTGGGCTGGCTCGCCGACGAGCACTTCACCTTCCTCGGCTACCGCGAGTACGTCCTGGACCACGTCGTGCTCCCCGGTGGCGAGGAGGCCGAGGACGTGCTGCGGCCGGTGCCCGGCTCCGGCCTGGGCATCCTGCGCGACAACCCGGGCGAGGGCGACACCTCGGTCGCGTTCAGCCGCCTGCCCGACGCCGTGAAGGCCAAGGCCCGCGAGAAGACGCTGATGGTCTTCGCGAAGGCCAACTCGCGCTCGACGGTCCACCGGCCGGCGTACCTCGACTACGTCAGCGTGAAGACGTTCGACGACGCCGGCGAGGTCGTCGGCGAGCGCCGCTTCCTCGGCCTGCTCTCCAGCGCGGCCTACACCGAGTCGCTGCTGCAGATCCCGCTGCTGCGCGAGAAGGTCGCCGAGGTCCTGCACCGCAGCGGCTACGACGCGCGCAGCCACGACGGCGCCGCGCTGCTCGACACCCTCGAGACCTATCCGCGCGACGAGCTCTTCCACACGCCGGTCGACGAGCTGTCGCCGATCGTGGAGGCGGCGATGCAGGCGCGCGAGCGCCGCGCGGTCCGGCTGTTCATCCGCCGCGACACCTACGCCCGCTACCTCTCGGTCCTCGTCTACCTGCCGCGCGACCGCTACAACACCGGCGTGCGCCAGCGGTTCGTGCAGATCCTGGTCGACCAGATCGGCCGGGGCCGGATCGGCCCTGACGACGTCGAGTTCAACGTCAGCATCAACGAGTCGACGACCGCGCGCGTGCACTTCGTGGTCCACCTTCCCAAGGGCGAGCTGGTCCCCGACGACATCGACACCGCCGACCTGGAGCGCCGCCTGGTCGAGGCGTCGCGCTCGTGGCAGGAGGACTTCCTCCAGGCCGTCATCGCCGAGTACGGCGAGGAGGTCGGCGCGCTGCTCGGCCGGCGCTACGTCGACGCCTTCCCGGAGGCCTACAAGGAGGACTTCAACCCCCGGGCCGCCGCGGTCGACCTCGGCCGGATCGAGGCCATCCACGGCGAGAGCGGGATCGACCAGTCGCTCTACGCCGACCTGGACGCGGCCGACGGCGAGGCCCGGCTCAAGGTGTTCCGGGTGGGGGAGCCGCTCTCGCTGAGCGGCGTGCTGCCGATGCTGTCGTCGATGGGGGTCGAGGTCGTCGACGAGCGGCCCTACGGCCTGACCGGCCTCGAACGTCGTACCCACATCTACGACTTCGGCCTGCGCTACGGCCAAGCCCTCCCGGACCACGCGCGCGAGCTCTTCGCCGATGCGCTGCGGGCGATGTGGGACGGCTTCACCGAGATCGACGGCTTCAACCGCCTGGTCCTGCGCGCCCAGCTGACCTGGCGCCAGGCGATGGTGCTGCGTGCCTACGCGAAGTACATGCGCCAGGGCAACAGCCCCTTCGCGCTCGACTCCATCGAGCAGGCCCTGGTCGACAACGTCGAGCTGGCCCGCCTGCTGGTGCTGCTCTTCGAGACCCGGTTCGACCCGGGAGCCGCGGACGGCCGCGCCGACCGCGAGGCCGGTCTGGTGGCCAAGATCAGCACCGCGCTGGACGACGTGGTCAGCCTCGACCACGACCGGATCCTGCGGTCCTACCTGACGCACGTGCAGGCGACCCTGCGGACCAACTACTTCCAGGGCGAGGACGGCGCCCCGAAGCCGTACCTCTCCCTCAAGCTCGAGCCGTCGGCCATCCCGGACCTGCCGGAGCCGCGGCCGAAGTTCGAGATCTTCGTCTACTCGCCGCGGGTCGAGGGCGTGCACCTGCGCTTCGGTGCGGTCGCCCGCGGCGGCCTGCGCTGGTCGGACCGGCGCGACGACTTCCGCACCGAGATCCTGGGCCTGGTGAAGGCGCAGATGGTGAAGAACACCGTCATCGTGCCGGTCGGCGCGAAGGGCGGCTTCTACGCCAAGCAGCTGCCCGACCCGGCCGGTGAGGGCGGTCGCGAGGCCTGGCTGGCCGAGGGCGTCGCCTGCTACAAGACGTTCATCCGCGGCCTGCTCGACGTCACCGACAACCTCGTCGGTGGCGAGACCGTGCCGCCGCCGCTCGTGGTCCGCCACGACGCCGACGACTCCTACCTGGTCGTCGCGGCCGACAAGGGCACGGCGACCTTCTCCGACATCGCCAACGGCGTCGCCGCCGACTACGGCTTCTGGCTGGGCGATGCGTTCGCCAGCGGCGGCTCGGTCGGCTACGACCACAAGGCCATGGGCATCACCGCCAAGGGCGCCTGGGTCTCGGTACGCCGCCACTTCCGCGAGATGGGCATCGACTGCCAGAACGAGGACATCACCGTCGTCGGTATCGGCGACATGTCCGGCGACGTGTTCGGCAACGGGATGCTCTGCTCGGAGCACATCCGGCTGGTCGCCGCCTTCGACCACCGCGACATCTTCATCGACCCGGAGCCGGACGCGGCGACGTCGTACGCCGAGCGCCGGCGGCTCTTCGACCTGCCCCGCTCCAGCTGGCAGGACTACGACCGCTCGCTCATCTCCGAGGGCGGCGGCATCTTCCCGCGCAGCGCCAAGTCGATCCCGATCAACGCCCAGGTGCGGGCCGCGCTCGGGATCGCCGGCCACGTCGAGCGGATGACGCCGGCCGAGCTGATGCGCGCGATCCTGCTCGCGCCCGTCGACCTGCTCTGGAACGGCGGCATCGGCACCTACGTGAAGGCGTCGACCGAGACCAACGCCGACGCCGGCGACAAGGCCAACGACGCGATCCGCGTCGACGGGGGCCAGCTGCGCGTGCGGTGCGTCGGCGAGGGCGGCAACCTGGGCTTCACCCAGCGCGGCCGGATCGAGTACGCCGTCGACGGGGGCCGGATCAACACCGACTTCATCGACAACTCGGCCGGTGTCGACACCTCCGACCACGAGGTCAACCTGAAGATCCTGCTCGACCGGGTCGTCCTCGCCGGCGACCTGACCGGCAAGCAGCGCAACGAGCTGCTCGCCTCCATGACCGACGAGGTCGCCGAGCTGGTGCTGCGTGACAACTACGAGCAGAACCTCGCGCTGGCCAACGCCGCGAAGAACGCGCCGTCGCTGCTGCACGTCCACGAGCAGTGGATGCACGACCTCGAGTCGCGTGGGCTGCTCGACCGCGACCTGGAGGCACTGCCGCCGACCCGCGAGGTGAAGCGGCGGATCGAGGCCGGGGGAGCGCTCACCCAGCCGGAGCTCGCGGTGCTGATGGCGTACACGAAGATCGTGCTCGCCGAGGAGCTGCTGGCCTCCGACCTGCCGGAGGACCCCTACCTCACCCTGGACCTGCAGTCGTACTTCCCGGCCCCGGTGCAGGAGGGCTTCCTCGACCAGATCGGCGACCACCCGCTGCGCCGGGAGATCATCGTGACCCAGGTCGTCAACGACCTCGTCAACGGCGCGGGCTTCACCTACTGGCCCCGCCTGGCGGGCGAGACGGGCGCCAGCCCGGCCGAGCTGACCCGGGCGAACTTCGTGGCGCGCGAGATCTTCGGCTCGCTCGACCTGCGGCGTGAGCTCGAGCAGTACGACAACGTGCTCGACGCTGCCCTCCAGACCCGGATGCGGGTGGAGATGCGCACGCTCGTGGAGCGCGCCTCGCGCTGGCTCGTCACCAACCGGCGCCCACCCATGGACAGCCAGGGCAATGTGGAGTTCTTCGCGACGCCGGTGCAGGAGACGATGCTCGCGCTCCCGTCGCTGCTGACCGGCGCCGAGCTGGCCGCGTACGAGAGCCGCCGGAAGTCGCTGGAGGCGCAGTCCGTGCCGCCCGAGCTGGCGTCGCGGGTCGCGTCCTTCGACGTCGCCTACACGCTGCTCAACGTGGTCGAGATCGCCGACCGGGCCGGCCTCCCGCCGGCCGAGGTCGCGCGGGTGCACTTCATGCTCGGCGAGCGGCTCGGCGTCTCGGCGCTGCAGCAGCGGATCGTCGACCTGCCGCGCGAGGACCAGTGGCAGACCATGGCCCGGGCCGCGCTCCGCGACGACCTGCACGCCGTCCACGCCCAGCTGACCGGCGAGGTGCTCGCCGCGACGGCCGGCCTGGAGCCGGAGGGGGACGAGGACCCGCTCGAGCTGGCGTCGCGCCGCGTCACGGTGTGGGAGGAGGCCGCGGGCGGTGTCGTCGACCACGCCATCGGCGCGCTGAACGCCATCTGCGCCGACGAGCCGACCGACATCGCCAAGGTCTCGGTCGGTCTGCGCGTGGTGCGGGGCCTGCTCACCTGAGCCGAATGTCGTTGAGAGGGCTCACCACCTTGTCCTAGGGTCGCGGTGATGTCCGCGATCGACGTGCAGGACCTGACCAAGCGCTACGGCGACCTCACGGCCGTCGACGGCGTGACGCTCCAGGTCGCCGAGGGTGAGTTCGTCGGCGTCCTGGGGCCGAACGGCGCCGGCAAGACGACCCTGCTCGAGATGATCGAGGGGCTGCGGAAGCCCGACGGCGGCGAGGTGCGGTTGCTGGGGGAGCCGGTGTGGCCGCGGAACCCGCGGCTGCAGCCGCGCATCGGCGTCCAGCTGCAGGCCTCGTCGTTCTTCGAGCGGCTCACCGCGCGCGAGCAGATCCGCACCTTCGCCAGCCTGTACGGCGTCGGCGCCGGTCCCGCGGACGAGTGGCTCGAGCGGGTGGGGCTCACCGACAAGGCCGGCGCACGGGTGGAGGACCTCTCCGGGGGCCAGGCCCAACGGCTGTCGATCGCCTGCGCGCTGGTGCACGACCCGGAGCTGGTCTTCCTCGACGAGCCGACGGCCGCACTCGACCCCCAGGCGCGGCGCAACCTGTGGGACCTGCTGTCGTCGATCAACGAGAGCGGGCGCACGGTCGTACTGACGACGCACTACATGGACGAGGCGGAGGTGCTCTGCGACCGGGTGGCGGTCATGGACCGCGGCCGGATCCTGCAGTTCGACACCCCGGCGGCGCTGGTGCGCGGCCTGGACGCACCCGCGCGGATCACGGTCGCCCCCGGCACGCTGACGGCGGACCAGGCGGCGGCGATCCCCGGCGTGAGCGATGCTGCCGAGGACCTCGACGGCGTGGTCCTGGTGACCCGCGACCCGGCGGGCGTGCTGACCGCCCTCGCGGCCGGGGACCACCTGGCCGGGGTGAGCGTGCGCACCGGCACCCTCGAGGACGTCTTCCTGTCGCTGACCGGACGGGAGTACCGGGCATGAGCCGTCGCCTCGAGGGCTCGCCCTTCCTGGCCCTGTCCGTCGCGATCCTGCGCGGCTTCCTGCGCGACCGCGCCGCCGTGTTCTTCGCCGTCGTCTTCCCCCTGATGTTCCTCGTGCTCTTCGGCGGCCTGCTCGGCAACCAGGACCAGTCGAAGGTCGACCTGGTCAAGGTCGGCGCGGTGCCGCTGGTCGACGAGCTCCCCGACGACGCGCGGGCGGCCTTCGACCACACCTTCGAGGTCACCGACGAGGACGACCTCGCCGCGGCGCTGGAGGAGGTGCGCAAGGGCGACGCCGACGTCGCGATCGAGCAGCGCGGCGACGAGCTGGTCGCGCACTACACCCAGACCGACCAGGTGAAGGCCGCGGTCACCCAGGGCACGCTGCGGGCCTTCGTGGACGGGGCCAACGTGGCGGCGACCGGCGAGCCGCCGACGTACACGTTCACCGCGGAGCGGGTCGAGGACGACTCGCTCTCGGTGATCCAGTTCGTCACCCCCGGGCTGCTCGGCTGGGCGGTCGCGATGAGCGCGGCCTTCGGGTCGGCCGCGACCCTGCAGGGCTGGCGGCAGTCCAAGCTGCTCCGGCGCCTCCAGCTGGCACCGGTCGGCACCGGCACGATCGTCGGCGCCCGGGTCGCGGTGACCCTGCTGATCGCGCTCGGCCAGCTCGCGATCTTCCTCGGGCTGGGCGCCGCGGCCTTCGGCCTCCGGCTGACCGGTTCGTGGTGGATGTCCGTGCCGCTCGTCGTCGTCGGCACGCTGTGCTTCATGGCCATCGGGCTGCTCGCCGGTGCGCTCGCGAAGACCACCGAGGGTGCGGTCAACCTCGCCAACTTCCTCGTGCTGCCGATGGCCTTCCTCAGCGGGTCCTTCTTCCCGCTCGACGGCGCCCCG
The DNA here is from genome assembly GCF_057586415.1 of Nocardioides sp. SRI_004. Lineage (NCBI taxonomy): Bacteria > Bacillati > Actinomycetota > Actinomycetes > Propionibacteriales > Nocardioidaceae > Nocardioides > Nocardioides sp. SRI_004. Next base: position 13,507 of record NZ_JBYCZV010000019.1, on the reverse strand, counting down.
ACGTGGCTGCGGCGGCTCTCGGACCTGTTGCCGCTCAAGCACCTCAACGAGGGCATGCTCGACGTGATGGTGCGCGGCGAGGGGCCGGCCGCGGCCGTCGTACCGCTGGTCGTGCTGGCCGGCTTCGCGGTCGTGGTGACCCTGCTGGCGGCGAGATTGTTCCGTTGGGAGACGGCGTGAGGCGCAAGCCCTAGGGTGTCTGTTGCTCCGACCGACGTCGTCCTCGAGGAGAACCCATGCCCGCCCCCACCGTGCTCGTGGCGCCGCCCGCGACGGGACCCGTGCTCGACATCGCCGTCGTGCTCGGCCTGCTGGCGCTGATCATCGTCGTCGCGCGGATCGCCGGCACGCTGGTCGCCAAGGTCGGCATCCCGCCCGTCGTCGGGGAGATCGCCGCCGGTGTGCTGCTGGGCCCGAGCCTGCTCGGGATGGAGCTCAGCAACGACCTCTTCCCGACCGACCAGCGAGGCTTCCTCGACGTGCTCGCCCGCGTCGGCCTGGTGCTGTTCATGTTCGTGGTCGGGCTCGAGCTCGACCTGAAGCTGATCAAGGGCCGCGAGAAGGTCGCCGGGGCGGTGTCGGTCTGCTCGATCATCCTGCCGTTCTCGCTCGGCATCGGGCTGGCCCACCTGTTCGTCACCAGCGACGCCACCAAGGCGCTCAAGCCCGAGGGCGCGGACTTCTGGCCGTTCGCGCTCTTCATGGGCGCGGCGATGTCCATCACCGCCTTCCCCGTCCTCGCCCGGATCCTCACCGACCGCCGGATGCACCGCACGGAGACCGGAGGCCTCGCGCTGGCCTGCGCGGCGACCGACGACATCATCGCCTGGACCCTGCTGGCCGTCGTGCTCGCGATCGCAGGCGTCGACGGCGGCCACGGACACCTCCCGAGCTGGGCGATCTACCTCGCGATCCCGTTCGTGCTGCTGGCGATCTTCGTGGTCCGGCCCGCGCTCACCTGGCTCACCCGGGCCTACCACCGGGCCGGCGAGCTGACGCCGACGATCCTCTCGGTCGTGCTGGTCGGGATGCTGCTGTTCGCGGCCACCACCGAGGTGCTCGGCATCCACTACATCTTCGGCGCGTTCCTCTTCGGCGCGATCATCCCGCACGAGCAGGCCGCCGCCCTCCGCCACGAGATCCTGGTCCGGCTCGAGCAGATCTCGGTGCTCCTGCTCCTGCCCGTGTTCTTCCTGATCTCCGGCCTCAAGGTCAACATCCAGGGCCTCGGCACCGAGCACATCGTGCCGCTGCTGGCGATCCTGGCCGTGGCGATCGTCGGCAAGTACGTCGGCGCCTACGTCGGTGCGCGGTTGCAGAAGGTCCCGCACTGGCAGGCCAGCTCGCTCGGCCTGCTGATGAACACCCGCGGCCTGACGGAGCTGATCATCCTCAACGTCGGCCTGGAGAAGGGCCTGCTGTCGCCGGAGCTGTTCACGCTCATGGTGATCATGGCCCTGGTCACCACGGTGATGACCGGCCCGTTGCTCGGCTTCACCTACCCGCAGCGCCGGGTCGCGCGCGACATCGCCGAGGCCGAGCGGGCCGCGCTCGGCGAGGAGGCCGTCGACCGGATCCTCGTCCTCGCCCACGACGGCCAGGACAACCGGCTGCTCGTCGACCTGGCCATCGGCGCGCTCGGGGGCGCCCGTCCGGCCGAGATCGTGATCGCGGACCTGACCCCGCAGGGCCGCGCCCTCGAGGTCGGCAGCGGCATGTCGCTCGACCTCGCCGAGATGGCCGCGGCCATGGAGCGCCAACAGGTCCTGGTCCACCACGGTGAGGGCCAGGGCGTCCCGGTGCGGGTCATCGCCCACCCCTCGGCGGACGTCCAGGAGGACCTCGTCGAGCTCGTCGGGGTGCTGCAGCCCCAGGGCCTGGTGGCCTGGTCCGACGACCCGTCGCTCGACGCCGTCGTCGCGGCCAACGAGTCGCCCGTCGTGGTGGCTCCAGCGGGGACCCCGGTCCCGGACGCGGACGCGCCGGTCGTCGTACACGGGAGCAATGACACGGACGGCGACGCTGCGATCGTGCTCGGCGCGCGCCTGGCCCTCGTGCGCGGGACGACCCTGGAGGTCCGCGGCGACGGTCGCCGCACCACGGCAGCCCGCACGGCGCTGGCCGCGCGGGGCGTGCGGGTGGTCGACGCCGCCGAGGACGCCGGACCACTGGCCGCCGCGCCCCTCGTCCTGTCGGCCGCGTCCGCGGGGCAGGGCGGGATCACCGTGCGGGCCGAGCTGGACGCCGCGCCGACCGACTTCGCGACGGTCACCCTCGGCGAGGTCGCCGCCCCGGCCTGACGCCGTCAGCGGGTGATGCCGAAGCGCTCGGAGAGCGTGGTCCAGAACGACTGGTCGACGTCGGCCTGCCGGGCGAGGGCGACGTGGACGAGGTCCATGTCGGCGCGGAGCACGGCACGGGCGGCGGCGTGCCCGGGGTCGGCATGGCAGGCGTTCTCGATGGCGCTCGCCACCGTTGACAGCATGACGAGGTGGTCGACCTCCTGCTGGGGAGCGGGTTCGTGGTCCTGCTGCCGTCGTCGGCTCTCGGCCTCGAGCGCTGCCTCGGCCTGCGCGAGCCGAGCCGCGGTGGCCGGCGTCATGGTGGCCACCGCACCCCGCCCGAACTGTCCCAACGTCACGGCGAAGTCGGGGTCCTGGTCGACGCCGGCCGCGCGGGCGAGGAAGGTGGCCACCCACTCCGCCAGTTGCCGTTGACGTGCCGGCGCGAGGGTGCGGGCGGCCTCGTGGGCCTCCAGCCTGGGCACCATCAGGGCCGATCCCGACGGATGGGCGGCGAGGAAGCGCCGGACCAGCTCGGCGGAGAACTGCTCGCGTCGGGTCCCGCCCTCCAGCCGGCTGACCGCGTCCATGGTGCCGAAGGCCGCGTGGACCGTCCGCCAGACCGAGGTGGTGGCGTCAGGATGCACGGCAGCCTCGCAGGTGCCCGATGCCCACTGCTGGACGTTCAGGGTCCGGTAGCGGCTCTCCGAGAACATGTGGTCCGGATCCGTCTCGTCGTCCGGGGCGTCCCAGTCGTCGAGCTCCTCGGCGAGGCTGCCGTCGCGCAGGGCCCGGAACTCGGGGCTCTCCTCGAGGTGGCGGACGATCTCGTCCCACTCCGGGTCGCCGGGACCGACCGATCGCGCGGATGCGGTCCCGCCCTCGGCGTCGCTGGACACCACGACGTTGACGTTCACAGCCCAGCTCTCGCCGTCCTCGTCGTCATCGTCCCCGTAGCCCACGATCTCCTGCCAGTCGTCCTCGTGCTCCTTGAGGTTCTCCTCGGAGATCGCGCGATCGATCGCACCGAAGCGCTTGCGAGCCTGCTCGGGCAGCGGAGCGGGCGACGCGGACCTGAGTAGCTCGACCACGCAGCGGAAGTCGGGATCGTCGGCGAGCCCGCTCGCGGCGAGCACCTGGTCCACCGACCACGCCACCACCTCGCGCTGGGTCGGCGCGGGCAGCGCAGCGAGCGCGGTGACCAGCTCCGGGTACTCGCGGGCGAGCGCCGTCGATGAGGTGGTGTCGGCCTCCACGGACGCCGGCATCGGGTTGATCCTCACGACGTCCGTCCTGTCGACGTCGTGCCGCCCGAAGGCCACGCCGGTGAAGAGGTGGACCATCGCCGACCCGAGCGCGATCGGGTCGACCTCCTCGTCGTCCACGTGGGGAAGGACGAGCGCCCGGACGTCGGGTGGGAGGTCGCCCAACTCCTCGTCGTCGTACGGCGGGAGCTCCATCGAGGCCACCATCCGGCCCGCCTCCGCGCAGGCGAAGCGGATGCCGACGTTCTCGTTCCAGTAGACCGACGCGGCGCGGCCGTTCGGCGCGGCGAACGACGCCGGCACCAGGACCTCCGGGCGGTTGCCCTGGTAGCCGTTGGGCTCGACCGTCAGCGATCCACCGCCGAGCAGGCGGTGGAAGGCAGCGATGTCCTGGAGCTCGTCCTCGTCGACCGGCTCGTCGGGATCCGCGCCGAACAGCTCCATGAGCCTGGCCGGCGGCAGCCCCCCGACCACCGTGATGCAGGCGGCGACGTCGCCGACGACGTCGACGACCCAGCCGTACCGAGCCGCCGTGGTCATCGATGCATCAGCTGGAAGCGCCGGCGTGCGTGTTGAACGCCAGCGTGCGGTGCCCGATCCGGACCCGCGTGCCCTGCACGAGGACCTGCTCGGTGCCGGGCGGCATGCGCACCCAGTCCGGGGTCTTCGGGACGTGCACGAAGGTGCCGTTGGTCGAGTTGTTGTCGATCAGCACGACGTCCCAGCCCCGCATCTCGAGGCGTGCGTGCACGCGGGAGACCTGGTTGGACTGGTCGATGATCGGCAGCGGCCGGAACTCGCCCGACCCGATCCGCGGGTCGGCGTTCGGGTCGCGGCCCAGGAGGTAGGGGGTGTCCAGCTGGAACACCGCGCCGTCGTCGAGCACGATCACGCCCAGCGGCGGCCGTGGTCCGTTCACCAGCACCGGCGTCTGCTGGACCATGTTGATGCCGCAGACTGCGCAGAAGAGCACGCGCGGGTCGTTGAAGTGGCGGTTCTTGCAGTAGACGCCGCGGACCTGCTCCTGCGCCGCCTCGTCGACGACCTGTGAGGCGTCCTCGACGATGGGGAGCGGCTCGAAGTCGTCCATGTCCTCGTCGACGTCGTCGATGAGCACGGACTGGAAGCTGACCTGCTCGTCCGCGGGCTGCGGCGGCAGCGGGCGTCCCGCCACGGGCGGGACCGGCGCCGGGGGAGCGGGCGGGGCCGGCGGTGCGGCCACGACCGGCTCGGGCGCCGTGTCGGGCTCGGGAGCCTCGGGCTCGGCGGCGGGCGGCCGGTGGGCGGTGTGCCCGTGCCCGTGGTCGTGCCCGTGCTCGTGGTCGTGCACGGCCTCCGGCGCCGCCTCGGGCGCCTCCGCCATCGCCGGCTCGGCCGGCGCCATGACGGCAGCGGCCGTGCCGGAGCCGAGGGCGAACGAGCCCGCGGGGATCACCCCACCGTCGAGTCGGTACGACGACCCGTCGGCCGGCGCGGCAGCGCCCGCCAGCGTCACGCTGACGGACTCGACCGGCCAGGGGATCAGCCGCTCGACCCAGGCCAGCGAGTCGGCGCCGCTGAAGGAGTCGCCGTCGACGGTGACCGTGACGTCGCCGTCGACGAAGACCGCCAGGCCCGTGGTGTGGGGCGCGATGGCGGCGAAGCCGGGGGACTGGTCGACCGCGGTCGACAGCATCAGCGCGTAGCCGCGGACCAGCTGGCGGCCCTGGCCACCGTTGGCCGCGACGATCTCGGCGTGCTCGAGATAGGGCTTCACGACCTCCGGGTCGCTCGACCCGACGAGGAGCACCACGGACCCGATCCGGGCGAGGGTGCCCTCGCCGGGGCCGGGCACGATGCTCGCGCGGGACCAGTCGTCAGCAGTAGTGGCAGCCATGGCGTCACACGATCCTTCCACCGAAGAAGCGCCAGCGAATGAACGGAACGCGCATCGGGCCGTTGGTCCAGACCCAGATGACGAACCAGATGACGGCGAAGTCGATGAAGAACGCCCAGAAGGGCACGCCGTCGGAGGGGTAGTCGATGCCGGGGACGAGCTCGAGGTCGAGCAGCAGCCAGACCAGCGCGCCCTCGTTGATCGCGGTGATCAGGCCGAACATCGTCGGCCAGTCCTTCTCCCACCGGAACTGCTGGATGACGTGGTAGATCAGCTCCCAGACGATGCCGAGCACCAGCACCGCCGCCAGGATGATGTACGTCGTCCGGTAGTCCGGGTCGCCGGGCAGGATCGGCGTCAGGGCCAGCGTGATCAGCCCGCCGAAGACGACGAGCATGAAGATCCGGGTCTGGATCCGTCCGTTGAGGGTGGGCAGCATCAGCGCGCTCCGGTGGTCGAGGCGGTCAGGACGGGGCGGGCGCTCACGGGTTGCTCCCCGCGAGCCACTTCCACCACTGCACGGTCGAGCGCACCGGTCCGATCCTCTTGCAGAACCCGCGCTTGTTGAGGTCGCCGTAGATCTCCTGCGCCGCGACCTGCAGGCCGAGGAAGGTGTCGACGCCGGGGAAGTAGCCGCCCAGCGTGGTCGCGCCGGAGGCGTACATGGCGCCGCCGCCCGAGGCCGTGCCGATCAGCTCGAAGTTGCGGTCCACGTTGAGCCGGCCGACCGGGTTGCGGCTGGCGCCGCCGTGGTCGAGCAGGTCCTTGAGCAGCCGGTGCTCGGCGATGTCGGCCTCGAGGCCGGTGCAGTCGATCACGAAGTCGACCTCGAGCGGCACGACGCCCTGCGCCGTACGGACCTGGTTGAGGATCCGCGAGCCGCTCGGCTCCATGGCATCGACCGTGCCCACCACGCAGTTGTACCAGCCCTCGCGGCGGCCCTGGTTCATCTGCCGCTGCCAGCTCTTGCGCCACGGGGTGTTGGTGCCACCCATCCGCTTGTAGAGCTCCGCGCGCTCCTCGCCCTCCAGGTTGCGCACCTGGGCCTTGAGCTGGCCGCCCCACACCGACTTCGGGTAGTTGAAGCCCTGGTAGGCCCAGCCGTTGCCGCCGCGGCGGCGCATCGTGACCCGGGTCCTGCCGCCACCGGGACGCGGGTCGGACTCGTTGCCGTAGCCGTCGTTGGTGCCGTTGATGTAGGTCCGGAAGAGGTGGACGATGTTGGTCTGCGCGCCGAACTTCTCGCGGTCGTCCATCAGCCGCTGCAGGATGCGGGAGGCGACGATGCCACCGCCGCGCACGAGCACGGTGCTGGGCTTCTGCACGAGCCGCTCGTAGACGTGCTCGTGGGCCTCGTAGGCGTTGACGATGTGCTGGTAGTCGTTGTTCTCGGTGCGGTAGCGCTGCAGCTCCGGCAGGAACTTAAGGCCCGGGTAGCCCACCGCGAGGTGGACGTACTGCGAGCGGAACGCGACGCGCTTGGTGGCCGACGCGCCCTCGGGCGGGGTCAGGATCGTGAAGTACCCGCCGCCGTACCGACGGCGCACGATCCGGACCAGGCCCTTGACGAGCATCTCGTCGTAGTTGATCCGCTTGGACTCGCGCTCGAGCTGCTCGAAGACGTTGCCGGCCTTCGGGGTGTAGTAGTCGGAGAAGATCGGCTCGCTGAACAGGCCCCAGAGCACCTTGAGGTTGAACTTCTTGACGCCCTCGGCGAAGCCGTACGACGGGAAGCCCCAGATGTTGTCGGGACGCGACGCCGAGTCGGAGCGGATCCGCTCGGGGCGCGGCACCTGCGAGACCCGGGTGAGGTACTCGTAGGTCTGCCACGGGAAGTCGAGGGTGCTCAGGACCCGCATCTGCGAGGTCGGCACGCCCGCGATGCGCAGGTAGTCGACCGTGACGAAGCTGCCGATGCCGCCGCCGACCGTCACGAAGGGGACGTCGACGATAGGGATGCCCGCGGCCGCGACGAGCTCGTCGGTCCAGAAGTCCGTCTGCAGCATCTGGTCGGTGAGGTCGCCGGTGATCGGCTGCGCCGGCAGGTACGTGGACGGATCGGTGGTGGGGACGACTGATGCCGCCGAGGGGTCGATCAACGGTGCCTCCTGGGTCGCTGATGGCGTCCGGAACGCTACACCGGCTACCCGGGGTCGCGCCCCATGAATCCTTGCACCACCAGCGGATCGAGTGGAGGGTTTCCGGGTGGAGAAGGGGTGGCAACGTGCCATGCTGGGACTTGGCCACCGGCCCGACCGACACCACGGAGGACCCTGTGCAGGGAATCGCTGACTACGAGTTCGTCCGCCCCCTGGGCGAGTCGAACTACGGGACCAACTATCTCGCCAAGGCGCCCGCACGGCTCGGGATCGGTGCCGGCGAGGTGGTCGTGAAGGTGATCGCCGGCCCGACGTCCGACGACGCCTTCCGCCGCGCGACGCGCGAGCTCAAGCACTTCAGCGTCGCCGACTCGGACCGCCTCGTCGCGGTCTACGACGCCGGCCGCCACGGAGGCGCGTTCTACTACGCGATGGAGTTCCTCCCGCTCGGCTCGCTGGAGAAGCCCCACGGTGAGTTCGGTACGGCGGCCCGCGTGGCCGCCGTCCGCGACGCGGCCCTGGCCGCCCACGCGCTGCACGAGCGCGGCATCGCCCACCGCGACATCAAGCCGGCCAACATCCTGCTCGCCGAGGACGGCGGCCGGCTGTCCGACCTCGGCCTCTCGCAGCTGCTCTCGCCGGGCATGGTGACGACGGGCCTGGGCCAGATCGGCCTGGAGTTCACCGATCCGGCGATCATGCTCGGCGCTCAGGCGTCGCGGGCCAGCGACATCTGGTCGCTGGGCGCCTCGCTGCACTTCGCGATCGCGGGCAAGGGGGTCTACGGCGACCTGAAGGGCACCGAGCCGCTGCTCCTGGTCCGCTCGATCCTCGCCTCGCAGCCGACCATCTCCGACCAGCTGCCGGCGAGCGCGCGCGAACTGGTCGAGGCGTCGCTGGCCACCGACGTCGCCGTCCGTCCCCGCACCGCCGCCGAGGTCGCCGACCGGATCTCGGGCATCCTCGCCGAGCTCGGCACCACGGTGTGATGGAGCTCCACGACGCGATCCGCTCCGTCGTCGTCCAGCACGGCAGCGCGATGCTGTCGGACGGCGCCGGCTTCCGGGGTGTCCTCGACGACGTGTTGGAGGAGGACCAGGCGACGACGGGTGACATCAACCTGCTCGTCGACGCCGTCCGCTTCGACGTGATGTCGCCGCTGGTCGCCATGATCGACAGCGGCGCCGACGTCTCCCGCGCCGTCGAGGAGGCCGGTGCGCGGCTGGCCCGTGAGCGGGGTGGGGACGACTCGGCCGCCGCGAGCTGGGCCGCAGCCGTGCTCGGCTACGCGCTCGGCAAGGTGCCCGAGGCGATCGTGCTGCGCTACCGCTCGCAGCGCCCGCCGAGCCACCTGCCGCCGCCGAGCACGCCGCCCACGACCCCGCCGGCGCCGCCCGTGCAGTCGCCGCCGCCCACGGTGTGGCCCGGGCAGGGGCAGCCTGCCCCGTCGGTCACGCCGGGCTACGGCTCCGCGCCGCAGCCGGTCGCGCCGGCGCCGTACACGGGCTATCCGGCGGCGCCGGGCTTCAGCTCCCCGCCGCCCCGCAAGGGCAAGGGCCCGGTCGTGTGGGCCGCCGCCGCGGTGGCGGGCATCGTCGTCGTCGGCGGCGTCATCGCCGGCGTCGTACTGGCGTCGAGCGGCGACGACGACCCGGGGAAGAAGTCGGACGAGAAGTCCGGCCCGAAGTCCCCCGAGGTCGACGTCGATCCGGCCGCCATCGACGGCCGCTACGACGCGCTGGCCTCGAAGATCACCGAGGGCGCGAGCGACTGCAAGGCGGCGACCGCCTCGTCCGGCGAGAAGGAGGTCGTCGAGTGCACGGTCAACGCCGGGACCCTGCGGCTGGTCACCTACGCCGACCAGGCCGCGGCCGAGGCGGCGCGCACGTCGCGGCTCGACTACCGCTCGGGCACGATGACGGCCGACAACGGTTCGACGGCGCTCTACGAGTTCGACCCTGAGCGCGGTGGGACCAGCGACCCCGCCGTCGTCTACTGGGACAGCACGACGGCCCTGCAGTCGGCGACGCTGACCGCCTCGGGCAGCGCCAAGATCGACGCCCTGACCACCCTGTACGACGCCACCTCGCCGCGCGTCGCCGTGCCGACCGCTCCCGCCCACCCGGTGCTGCGGGAGTTCATCGACATCAACATGGACGTGGCCGGATGCGAGCGGCAGCGCACCTTCTTCGAGGGCGAGACCGAGGAGAGCTCCTGCAAGGCCGACGTCGAGGGCATCGTCGTCAACGTCGGGCGCTACAACACCCGCAAGGGCATGGTCGAGGACCGCAAGTACTACAAGGGCAAGTACGACGAGGCCGCGACCCAGGGCGGCGGCGGCACGTGGCGCTTCGGCGAGGGCAAGGGCGAGGGCGCCTACTACGCCTACCTCGACGACGGCACGGCCGCGCTGTACTGGGACTGGAACAAGTCCGACTGCTACTGCTACGGCATCGCGTGGAGCTTCGAGGGGAAGCTGAAGAAGCTCGAGGACTGGTGGCCCGGCGAGGGCGAGTGACCGTCGGCCCGGGCTCCTAGCCCTCCGGCACCGGCACCGTGTCGGCGAGGTCCGGGCGGCTGACGCCGGCGATGTCGGAGCGCACCAGCAGCGCCATCGTCGTGTCGTCGCCGCCGACCTGGGCCGGCTCGGCGAGCCAGTCCGGCAGCTGCTCGCGGATCCAGTTCAGGCCGCGGCTGCGGCTGAACTCCAGCAGCTGCTCGCCAGTCTGGCGCCACCAGCCGTCGCTGTCGACACGGGGGCGGCCGAAGCCGTCGGTGCACAGGAACGCCAGCGCCACGTCGTCGACCTGGGCGTCCACCACGGCCGTCCGCAGCGCCTCCAGGGGGCGGGGCTGGCACAGCGAGCTGGTGTGCAGGCCGTCGAGGTCGGGGTCGTCGGGCAGCGGCCGGACGGCCTCGCCGTGCGCCGAGACCAGCACCGAGTCGCCGTCGCCGATCTGGAGGAAGAGCACGAGGTCGGCGACCGCGGCGGCGGCCAGGATCGTCGTACCGTAGGCGCGCAGGGGGTCCTCCCCGGCGCCGAGCGCCAGCTCGGCCTCGGAGTACGGGTTGGCCTCGAGGTGGTGGCGCACCTTCGCGGTCCAGGTGTCGACCAGGCCCTCGGCCGCCGTGCGGAGCAGCTCCTCGGCCGCGGCGTGGTCCGCCTTCGCCGCCACGTCGGGCAGGATCCGGCGCAGCTCCTCGACGGCGCTGACGACGGCGAGCGCGGCGCCTGTGTCGCTGCGGAAGTGGAGCTTGTGGCCGTGGCCGTCGGCCACCGCCACGACGGCGTGGCCGCCCTCGGGGTCGGTCCAGGTCAAGACGGCGTCCTGCAGGGGGAGCTCGTCACGGACGTGCACGGACCCGATCGAGGAGCCGGACAGCGTGGTCCAGCGAACGGTCATCCGAGGGTGCTCCAGATCGGGTCACCGATCGGGCTCGGGGGTGCCGCATTGACTCCGCTGCCCGGCCCGACGACGGGACGGGAGGCGACCTTGCTGGCGGCCTTGGACGCCCAGACGATGTACTCGACGAGCTGCTCGGGGTTGTCCGCGCGCAGCAGCGGCACGTCCTCGTCGCCGATGAAGCGGCGCATCGAGTGCATGTCCGCGTCACGGCCGACGCCGAGCGCGAGACGGACCGCGGTCGCGCCCCAGCGGTTGTTGAGCAGCGTCTGGAGGCCCTCCGCGAAGGAGATGCCGCTGCTCTGCGTCGGGCGGCCGTCGGAGACGAGGATGATCGCGGGCGGGAAGGCGCTGTTGCTCTCGTCGAGGTGGTCGAGCGCCTCGGCGAGCGTCTGCAGCGCGCTGCCGAGCTCGGTGAAGCCCCGCGGCACCGCCTCGAGGCGCTTCCAGTGGATCTGGTCCACCGGCGTGGGCTCCTCGATGATCCACTGCGGCTCGTTGGCGAACGCGAGGACGCGGACCAGGAGCTCGGCGTGCGGGTTGGCGCGCGCCTCGTCCTTGAGGTGGGGGAGCACCTCGGTGATGGCGTTGTTCAGCGCCTGGATGCGGCCGCCGCGCAGCATCGAGCCCGACACGTCGAGCACGAAGATGAAGTGCAGGGGCTTGCGCGCGAGCGCGCCACCGAGCCGGTCACTCATCGCGCCTCCTTCGGACGGCCGGGGTTGGCAGGGTCGTTGGTTTCAACTATCCCCGATCTGTCGAGGTTATAGCCTGTCACGGGTCAAGGAACGCGATAACGGAGGTCGGACACACCGATGGTGCTGGCAGAGGGTGTCGAGGTCGACCTCGGCCCGTTGGGGCGAGCCCGGGTGATGTCGCTGCTCGGGCAGGGAGGCCAGGGCTACGTCTTCGAGGTGCGTCGCGACTCCGGTGAGCCCTTGGCGCTGAAGTGGTACAAGCCCGAGAGCGCGACCGCCCAGCAGTACGACGAGATGCAGCAGCTGGTCGAGATCGGCTCCCCGCACCAGCGGTTCCTGTGGCCGTTGAGCATGGCGCGGGTCCCGACCGAGCCCAGCTTCGGCTATGTCATGCACCTGCGGCACCAGCGCTTCCTCGAGCTCAGCTACCTGCTGCTCAACGCCGACCGCGACGGCAAGCCGCTCGACGTGTCCTTCTCGTCGATCATCGAGCTGTGCCGCCAGCTGAGCTACAGCTTCCTGCGCCTGCACGCGCGGGGCCTGTGCTACCGCGACATCTCCTTCGGCAACGTCTTCTTCGACCCCGGCAACGGCGACGTGCTGATCTGCGACAACGACAACGTCGGGATCGACAACGGGACCGGGCGGGTGCTCGGCACGCCGTACTTCATGGCGCCGGAGGTGGTGCGCGACACGACCTACCGCACGCTGCCCAACACCGACACCGACCGGCACTCGCTGGCCGTCCTGCTCTTCTACTCGCTCTTCCTCGGCCACCCGCTCGAAGGAGCACGCACCGACGCGGGCATGCGCGACGCGCACTGGCTGATGACCCACTTCGGCACCGACCCGCTCTTCTGCATGCACCCGACGCGCACCGACAACCGGCCGGCGCAGATCGTGCAGCAGTACTGGAACATCTACCCGCAGTTCCTGCGCGACCTGTTCGTGCAGGCGTTCGTCGACGGCATCGACCAGCCGGGTGCGCGGGTCACCGAGGGCCAGTGGATCAAGGCGATGGACCGGCTGCGCGACGGCATCCTCGCCTGCCCGACCTGCGGCACCACGAACTTCTGGGCGCCGGGCGACGACACGGTGACCTGCTGGCAGGACGGCACGGAGTTCCGGCCGCCGTACCTCCTGCAGGTCGGGCGGCGCACCATCGCGGTCGGCCCGCAGAGCACGATCCGCTCCGACCACCTCACCTCGGGCACCGACCACCCGACCGTCCTGGCCCGCGTCCGGCAGCACCCCGACGCCCCGGACCGCTGGGGTCTGCACAACGCCTCCGACTTCTCGTGGCCCATCGCCTATCCCGGCGGACAGAACTTCCTGCTCGAGCCCGACCGCACGATCGAGCTGGTCGAGGGCGCGCGCATCCAGATCCGGAATTCCACCGTGCAGGTGCGTCGCCCGAGCGCGTCCGCCGCCGCACCGAACGCATAGGGTGACCGCCATGTCTGCTCTCGTGGTCGAGGTCGACGGCCGCGTCCTCCGACTGGACGGCAAGTCGTCGTACCGCATCGGTCGTGCCATCGAGGCCGACGTCGTGCTGACGGCCGGGTCCGTGTCCCGGCAGCACGCGGAGATCCGCCTCGTCGACGGGGCGTGGGTCCTGGTCGACGCCGGCAGCCAGTTCGGCACCTTCGTCGACGGCGAGCGGATCACGGAGCACGCCGTGGACCGCCGGATCGCCGTCCGCTGTGGTCCGCCCGCGCCAGGCGCGGAGCTGATGGTCGTCCCCGCCGAGCAGTACGACGACGCGTCGGCCACGCCCAGCGCCCCGGCCCCGCCCCCGCCCATGCCGGGCCCATCCCAGCTCGACGAGCCGACCAGCGTCCCGGCGGTCCCGGTCGCCCCGTCCGCGCCGCAGCCGACGAGCG
>NZ_JBYCZV010000018.1:0-103982 GCF_057586415.1 Nocardioides sp. SRI_004 | reverse complement strand
TCGTCCCGACCGGTGCCGCAGCAGCAGCCGCCCCAGCCGCAGGCGCCGCTCGGCGGTGAGTTCTGGAAGAACCTGCCCCCGCCGCAGCTGCCCGCCAGCGGCGCCCCGGCCGATGCCTGGCGCCCGGTCGGCGTCCTTCCTCCGGGCCAGCTGCCGCACGGCCACTCGGTCGTGCTGCCGCAGCAGCTGCAGGCCGGCCGGTCGTTGACCATCGGCCGCGAGCACTCCAACGACATCGTGCTGGACGACCCGCTGGTGAGCCGCCGCCACGCACGCCTGGACCCGCCGACCGCGCAGACGCTGGCGGTCCTGCACGACCTCGGCTCGTTCAACGGCACCTTCGTCAACGGGCACCGGGTCGAGGGTGCCGTGCAGATGCCGGTGGGCTCCGAGGTCATCGTCGGCAACCAGACCTTCCGGTGGGACGGCCAGCAGTTGGTCGCCTCGGCGACCGCCCACGAGTTCACCCTGTACGCCGACGGGCTGACCCAGGTCGTCGGCGGCGGCAAGCGCCTGATCGAGAACATCTCCTTCAAGCTCGAGCCGAAGAGCCTCACCGCGGTGATCGGTCCGTCGGGTGCGGGCAAGTCGACGCTGCTGGGCGCCCTCACCGGGCTGAAGCCGGCGAGCCACGGCCGGGTGATCTGGCAGGGCCACGACCTCTACCAGCACTACGACCAGCTGCGCTTCCAGATCGGCCTCGTCCCGCAGCAGGACATCCTCCACCCGCAGCTGAAGGTCAAGCAGGGCCTGCGGTTCGCCGCCCAGCTGCGGCTGCCCCCGGACACCACGGCGCAGGAGTGGGACGCGCGGGTCAACCACGTCGCCAACCAGCTCCAGCTCGTGCAGCGGATGGACAACCGGATCGGCACCCAGCTCTCGGGCGGCCAGCGCAAGCGGGTCTCGATCGCCACCGAGCTGCTCACCGCACCGCCGCTGCTCTTCCTCGACGAGCCCACCTCCGGCCTCGACCCGGGCCTCGACCTCGAGGTCATGCGCCAGCTGCGCAGCCTCGCCGACGACGGCCGCGTGGTCATGGTCGTCACCCACTCGGTGCTCGCCCTCGACGTCTGCGACAACGTGCTCGTGCTGGCGCCCGGTGGGCGGATCGCCTACTTCGGGCCGCCCGACGGGGTGCTCGCCCACTTCGGCAAGACCAACTACCCCGAGGTCTTCGACCTGCTCGACGACCCGGACCTCTGGCAGCGGATCCCGGTGCCGCAGCACGCCGTCGACACGGCCGCGCTGCAGCGGCAGCCGTACGCCACCGTACCGGCTCCGCCGCGGCAGTCGGTGTCCCGCCAGCTGGCGACCCTGGTCAAGCGGAACCTGGCGGTCGTCTTCGCCGACAAGCTCCTGCTCGGGATGCTGGTGCTGCTGCCGCTCATCCTCGGCGGCCTCAGCCGGCTCGTGCCGGGCGACCACGGCCTCTCGCTCGACGTGTCACGTCGGGAGAACACGCTTCCCGACGGCTCGATCGTCGAGTCCTTCTCGACCGGGGAGGCGTCCCAACGCCTGATCGTGCTGATCGTGGCCGCCTGCCTGATGGGCACCGCGCTCGCCATCCGGGAGCTGGTGGGGGAGCGGCCCATCTTCAAGCGTGAGTACGCCGTCGGCCTCTCGCCCGGCGTCTACTTCACCAGCAAGGTGATGGTCCTCAGCACCGCCGCGTTCTTCCAGGGCCTGGTGGTGACCTTCCTGGCCACGGTCGGGCTGCCCGGCGCCGACGGCGACCTCGGCACCCTCCGGGTCGGGATCGCCATCGCCGCGCTGTCCTTCACGATGGTCGTGATCGGCCTCGCGCTCTCGGCGCTGGTCACCAGCACCGAGCAGACGATGCCGGCCCTCGTCGGCCTGGTCATGCTCCAGCTGGTCCTGTCCGGCGCGCTCTTCGAGATCGCCGGCCGCCCCGGCCTCGAGCAGATCGCCTGGCTGTCGCCGTCGCGCTGGGGGTACGCCGGCGCGGCGTCCGCCATGGACCTGGTCCGCGAGACGGAGGGCACCGACAAGGAGGACTGGATCGCGCTCGGCGGCGGCGTCCACTACGTGATGGACCTGCTGGTGCTCGGCCTGCTGTGCCTGGTCTCGTACGTCGTCGGCCTGCTCCTCGTGCGTCGCAGCGCCACCTCCGACGACTGAGCCCGCTGCACCAAGGCGCCACGTCTCGTGACGGTCGCTGCGCGACCTCCTCGACGAACGAGCGACGTCCCCCGGGAATGCGGGGGCCGTCCACGGCATTGGGTCGAGGATGTCCCTCGCGCTCTCCGTCCTCGACCTCGTCCCCGTCCGCAGCGACCAGACCACCGGCGACGCCATCGCGGCCTCCGTCGAGCTGGCCCGCACGGCCGACCGCCTCGGCTACCGCCGGTTCTGGGTGGCCGAGCACCACAACATGCCGGCCGTGGCCGCGACCAACCCGCCCGTCCTGATCGGCCTGTTCGCCGGCGCAACGGAGCGGATCCGGGTCGGTTCCGGCGGCGTGATGCTGCCCAACCACGCGCCGCTCGTGGTCGCCGAGCAGTTCGCGCTGCTCGAGGCGGCCTTCCCGGGACGGATCGACCTCGGCATCGGGCGCGCCCCCGGCAGCGACCCGGTCACGAGCTGGGCGCTGCGCCACGGCGCCGGCGGGGTGGACGACGAGGCCGTCGCCCGCTTCCCCGAGTACGTCGACAACGTGCTCGCCATGATGGAGCCGGGCGGGGTCGGGCTGGCCCTGCGCGGCGGCCAGCACGTCCTCAAGGCCACCCCGGTCGCGCAGACGGTGCCACAGGTGTGGCTGCTCGGCTCCTCGGACTACTCCGCCCGCCTGGCGGCCGCGAAGGGCATGCCCTACGTCTTCGCCCACCACTTCTCCGGCTCCGGCACCGCCGAGGCCCTCGAGCTCTACCGCTCGACCTTCCAGCCCTCGCCGGAGCTGGACGAGCCGCGGACCTTCCTCACCGTGAACGCCTCGGTCGCCGACACCGTCGAGGAGGCGCAGCGCCAGGCGCTCCCGCAGCTGCTCCAGATGCTCGCCCTGCGCACCGGCCAGCCGCTGGTCGCCCAGCGCACGGTCGAGGACGCCGAGACGATCGTCGAGGCGGGCCTGCCCGAGGCGCACGACGCGCTCATCGAGGCGATGCGGAAGCGCTGGGTGATCGGTGACGCCGCGTCGGCCCGCGACGAGCTCGCCTCCCTCGCGGCGGCGTACGGCGTCGACGAGGTGATGGTCAACCCGGTCGGCGGCGCGTTCGCCGGCACCGACCCGCGCACCGCCCCGGCCCGGGTGCGGACCCTGGAGCTCCTCGGGGGCTGAGGCGCGGTCCTCGCCGATTGGGGTTTCGTTGGCGCCTGCCCATAGACTGGCGTGTCGGTCCAACGTGGGTTCCGTGTGTGGTGCACGAGCCCACGAGGTCCACTCCGTCTCCCGCGAGGGAGGGGAGAGGTTCCCGGGCCGGACGGTAGACATCATCCCCGAGCAGATTGTGAGACATGGCGAAGAAAGAAGGCGTCATCGAGATGGAGGGCTCCGTCGTGGAGGCCCTTCCGAACGCCATGTTCCGCGTGGAGCTGAGCAACGGCCACAAGGTCCTGGCTCACATCAGCGGAAAGATGCGTCAGCACTACATCCGGATCCTCCCCGAGGACCGCGTGGTGGTGGAGCTCTCTCCCTACGACCTCTCCCGCGGTCGGATCGTCTACCGGTACAAGTAAATGTGCCCGAGCGTGTCTCCGGTGAGATGACAGGGGCAGCAAGCTGCCGTCGCTCACCTCCCGACACGCTGCCGGGCGGATTTTCGCCGCCACTAGCAAGAAAGGGCTGACATGAAGGTCAACCCGAGCGTGAAGCCGATCTGTGACAAGTGCAAGGTGATCCGTCGCCACGGCCGCGTCATGGTGATCTGCGAGAACCCGCGCCACAAGCAGCGCCAGGGCTGAGCAGGCCGGCCCTCCGGGGCCCACAACTGAACACACTCATCAACGTGATCGCTTAGCCGCCAGTCCCATCGACATGACGGCGAACCACCTCCGGCGCGGATGGCCGGAGCTGGGCGAGAAGGCCCGGACGCATCACGACCACACCACCGCAACCGTTTGAAAGGAAGCCTTCATGGCTCGCCTCGTCGGAGTCGACCTGCCGCGCGACAAGCGCATCGAGGTCGCTCTCACCTACATCTACGGCATCGGCCGTACCCGCGCCCAGCAGCTGCTGGAGGCCACCGGCGTCAGCCCGGACCTCCGCGTCCACGAGCTGGGTGACGAGGAGCTGGTCAAGCTCCGTGACGAGATCGAAGCGAACTTCAAGATCGAGGGTGACCTCCGTCGCGAGGTCCAGGCCGACATCCGTCGCAAGATCGAGATCGGCAGCTACCAGGGTCGCCGTCACCGCATGGGCCTTCCGGTCCGCGGTCAGCGCACCAAGACCAACGCTCGTACCCGCAAGGGCCCGAAGCGCACGGTTGCCGGCAAGAAGAAGGCGAAGTGATCTGAGCCTCCGGCTCAGCACCGCCTCTCACCACAGACCAGCTTTCTCAAGGAGATAACGCATGCCTCCCAAGGCTCGTGCGGGCGCGGCCAAGAAGGTCCGCCGCAAGGAGAAGAAGAACGTCGCTCAGGGCGAGGCCCACATCAAGAGCACGTTCAACAACACGATCGTCACGATCACCGACCCGACCGGTGCGGTGATCTCGTGGGCCTCTGCCGGCACCGTCGGCTTCAAGGGCTCCCGCAAGTCCACCCCGTACGCCGCTCAGATGGCCGCCGAGGCCGCGGGCCGTCGGGCGATGGATCACGGCATGAAGAAGATCGACGTCTTCGTCAAGGGCCCGGGCTCGGGTCGCGAGACGGCGATCCGCTCGCTGGGTGCGATCGGCCTCGAGGTCGGCACCATCCAGGACGTGACCCCCGCCCCGCACAACGGCTGCCGCCCGCCGAAGCGCCGCCGCGTCTGACGCGCACGACAAAGACTTAGAGGAGAACCGACATGGCCCGTTACACCGGACCCCTGACCAAGAAGTCGCGCCGTCTCGGCGTCGACCTCGTCGGTGGCGACGCCGCCTTCGAGAAGCGCCCCTACCCGCCGGGCCAGCACGGCCGGGCGCGGATCAAGGAGAGCGAGTACCGCAACCAGCTGCAGGAGAAGCAGAAGGCCCGCTTCACCTACGGCGTGCTCGAGAAGCAGTTCCACAAGTACTACGTCGAGGCTGCCCGTCGCCAGGGCAAGACCGGCGAGAACCTGCTCCAGCTGCTGGAGTGCCGCCTCGACAACGTGGTCTACCGCGCCGGCTTCGCCCGGACCCGCCGCCACGCCCGCCAGCTGGTGACCCACGGTCACTTCCTGGTCAACGGCAAGAAGGTCGATATCCCGTCCTTCCAGGTCACCCAGTACGACATCATCGACGTGCGCGAGAAGTCGCTCGAGATGACGCCGTTCATCGTGGCCCGTGAGACGCACGGCGAGCGGATCGTCCCGGCCTGGCTCGAGGCGCTCCCGAACCGCATGCGGATCCTGGTCCACTCGGTGCCTGTGCGCGAGCAGATCGACATGCCGATCCAGGAGCAGCTCATCGTGGAGTACTACTCCAAGAAGTAGTGCCCCCGCGGTCGGGGGCGGCGACGCCCCCGACCGCCCACGCCTTTCTCTCCCTACTCCGCAACAGCTCTGGGTCCTCATATAGCGGTCGGCCCGGAAAGGAAAGAAACAAGTGCTCATCGCACAGCGCCCCAGCCTCTCGGAGGAGAGCGTCGACCAGTTCCGGTCGCGCTTCGTCATCGAGCCGCTCGAGCCCGGCTTCGGCTACACGCTCGGCAACTCGCTGCGTCGTACCCTCCTGTCCTCGATCCCCGGTGCCTCGGTCACGAGCATCAAGATCGACGGCGTCCTCCACGAGTTCTCCACGATCGAGGGCGTCAAGGAAGACGTCACCGAGATCATCCTCAACCTCAAGGGTCTCGTCGTCTCCTCCGAGCACGACGAGCCGGTCACCATGTACCTGCGCAAGTCGGGTGCCGGTGACGTCACCGCCGCGGACATCGCTCCGCCGGCCGGTGTCGAGGTGCACAACCCCGACCTGAAGATCGCCACCCTCTCCGACAACGGCAAGCTCGAGCTCGAGCTCGTCGTGGAGCGCGGCCGCGGCTACGTCTCGGCCGTCCAGAACAAGGGCGCCGACAACGAGATCGGCCGGATCCCGGTCGACTCGATCTACAGCCCGGTCCTCAAGGTGACCTACAAGGTCGAGGCCACCCGTGTCGAGCAGCGCACCGACTTCGACAAGCTCGTCATCGACGTCGAGACCAAGCCGTCGATCCTGCCCCGCGACGCGATCGCGTCGGCCGGCAAGACGCTGGTCGAGCTCTTCGGCCTGGCCCGTGAGCTCAACGTCGAGGCCGAGGGCATCGACATCGGCCCGTCGCCCGTCGACGAGCAGCTCGCCGCCGACCTCGCCCTCCCGGTCGAGGACCTGCAGCTGACCGTCCGGTCCTACAACTGCCTCAAGCGCGAGGGCATCCACACCGTGGGTGAGCTCATCAGCCGCTCCGAGCAGGACCTGCTGGACATCCGCAACTTCGGCGCGAAGTCCATCGACGAGGTCAAGGCCAAGCTGCACGAGATGGGTCTGTCCCTCAAGGACAGCGCCCCGGGCTTCGACCCGTCGGCCGCCCTGGCCAACTACTCGGACGACGAGGACGACGACGAGTCGTTCGTCGAGGACGAGCAGTTCTGATTGATGGCGTGAGCGTGTCGCCCCTCGGGTGACTCGCCCGGACCCTTCGGGCCCGGGGTCGTCACCCGAGGCGGCTTCGCCGCCGGGCGACACGCTGCCACGCCGCGGTTGGCTTGCGTAGGTCCAGACCTGGTCTGGCGGCAAGACCGCCGCAACACTCGTAGCACCGCCGGAACGGACCCGTTCCGGCTTGGAAACCCGGTACCTCACACGGCCGGACCTAGCACCCGGTACCTCGTACGGCCGGGCAGGAAAGAGAGATCGAGATGCCCAAGCCCAAGAAGGGTCCCCGCCTCGGCGGCAGCCCGGCGCACCAGCGCCTCATCCTGTCGAACCTGGCCACCGCTCTGTTCGAGCACGGCCGGATCACGACGACCGAGGCCAAGGCGCGCCTGCTGCGTCCGTACGCCGAGAAGCTGATCACGAAGGCGAAGAAGGCCGACGCCGGCGAGAACCCGCTGCACCAGCGCCGCGAGGTCCTCAAGGTCATCCGCGACAAGGGTGTCGTGCACACCCTCTTCACGGAGATCGCGCCGACGTTCTCGGACCGTCCCGGCGGCTACACCCGGATCACCAAGGTCGGCAACCGTGCGGGCGACAACGCCCCCATGGCGGTCATCGAGCTGGTGACCGAGGCGTTCACCCCGTCCGCCCCGAAGGCGAAGCCGGCCGCCGAGGCCGCTCCGGCTCCGGTGGAGGAGGCCCCCGAGGCCGAGGTCGTCGAGACCGAGGTCGAGGAGACCGAGGCTGCTGAGGTCGAGGCCCCCGAGGCCGAGGTCGCCGAGGAGGCTGCCGAGGAGGCTCCCGCCGAGGAGACCACCGAGGACGCCGACAAGGCCTGACGCCTGCGCTCCACGTACGACGGCCCGTCACCCGCGAGGGTGACGGGCCGTCGGCCTTTTCCCGGCTCGTGCCGGGAGCCTCAGCGGCGCCGCAGGACGGCGTCGAGCAACCAGCAGGCCAGGCCGGTCAGCAGCAGCGGGGTCGTGGTCCAGACCCACCACAGCGCACCGGTGAGGACGAAGGCCGAGCCCGCTCCGGGCGCCAGGTCGCCGGCGAGCTCGCCGATCCGGCGTCCGACGTCGTCGGCGCCGAAGGACTGTGCGATCACCAGGATCGGGGCGAGCGCCAGCGCCGGCAGCCACCAGGCGCTGGTCCGCCGGGCGATGCACCACGCGGCGACCAGGGCGGTGCCGATCAGCACGCCCTGCGCGGTGACCAGGACGCGGAACTCGTCCGGCGCGTAGGACGTCCGGATCTCGTGGCGGATGACGAACCAGAACGCCAGGTGCAGGGGGACGAGGAAGAGCGCGAGTCCGGCAGCGAGCCCGCGGCGCAGCCCGTCGCGGCCGATGACGGCCAGCGCGCCGGCGTACAGGAGGAAGGGCACGACGGACAGTGCCAGGGTCGCGCGGTCGCTCAAGGGCAGGCCGTCGCGCCCGGCCCAGTACGGGACGACCGCCGTCACGAAGTCCACGGCCAGGACGATGGCGAGCAGCAGCATCGCCACGGAGCCGGGCACGGCGGGGGCGCCGGACGGCGTCGGGGTGGCCGGGTGGGGAGCGCCGGGGTACGGCGCCGGCGGCGGCGGAGGAGCGAAGGACATGGGGGCATCGTGCCGGACCGTGGCCGTCGGCAAACACAGGTGCGCGCACGTCCGTGAACTCGGCTCACCGGTCGCCCGTCCGTAGACTGGAGCCATGACGATCGACCTGGGGAGCCCGCGCCTGCTCGAGGACAGCGAGCGTGAGGTGCTGCTGGCCGCGCCCCGGGGCTACTGCGCCGGCGTGGACCGGGCGGTCGTGACCGTCGAGCAGGCGCTCGACCTCTACGGCTCACCCGTCTACGTGCGCAAGCAGATCGTCCACAACAAGCACGTCGTGGCCAACCTCGAGGCGCGGGGCGCGATCTTCGTCGAGGAGCTCGACGAGGTGCCCGCGGGCGCGCGCGTGGTCTTCTCCGCCCACGGCGTCTCGCCGGCCGTCGTCAACGAGGCCGCCGAGCGCGACCTCAAGACCATCGACGCGACCTGCCCGCTGGTGACCAAGGTGCACCGCGAGGCGGTCCGCTTCGCGGCCGACGGCTACACCATCCTGCTGATCGGCCACGCCGGTCACGAGGAGGTCGAGGGCACGGCCGGCGAGGCGCCGGACCAGACGGTCCTGGTCGAGCACCCCGACGACGTCGACAAGCTCGAGTTCCCGGCCGACGCCAAGCTGGCGTGGCTCTCGCAGACCACGCTCAGCGTCGACGAGACGATGGAGACCGTACGCCGGCTGCGGGCCAAGTTCCCCCAGCTCGAGGACCCGCCCAGCGACGACATCTGCTACGCCACCCAGAACCGCCAGGTCGCGGTCAAGGAGATCGGCGCGGCGGCCGACCTGGTGATCGTGGTGGGCTCGGCCAACTCCTCCAACTCGGTGCGCCTCGTCGAGGTGGCCCTCGAGGCCGGCGCCAAGGCGTCGTACCGCATCGACGACGTGTCGGAGCTCGACGAGTCCTGGCTCGACGGCGCCGCGACCGTCAGCGTCACCTCGGGCGCCTCGGTGCCCGACCACCTCGTCACCGAGGTGCTGGCCTATCTCGCCGAGCGCGGCTACCCCGACGCGCGCGCCGTGCAGACGGCGGAGGAGACCCTGGCCTTCTCGCTGCCCAAGGAGCTGCACCGCGACCTCAAGGCCGCCGGCCGCAGCACGAAGACGGCCGTCCGGCTCTGATGGCCCGCTACCTCGACGTCCACCCGGACAACCCGCAGCCGCGACTGCTGCAGCAGATCGTCGACGCGCTGAACGACGACGCGCTGATCGCCTACCCGACCGACTCCGGCTACGCCCTGGGCTGCCGGATCGGCAACCGTGAGGGACGCGACCGGATCCTGAGGATCCGTGGGCTCGACGACAAGCACCACTTCACGCTGGTGTGCAAGGACTTCTCGCAGCTGGGGCAGATGGTCCACGTCGACAACTCGGCGTTCCGTGCGATCCGCTCCGCGACGCCGGGCCCCTACACCTTCATCCTGCCGGCGATGCCGGAGGTGCCGAAGCGGCTGCTGCACCCGAAGAAGCGCACGGTCGGCGTCCGCATCCCCGACCACGTCTTCGTGCAGGCGCTGCTCGCCGAGCTGGGCGAGCCGTTGCTGACCTCGACGCTGATCCTCCCCGGCGAGACCGAGCCGCGCACGATGGGCTGGGAGATCAAGGAGGACCTCGACCACGAGGTCGACATCGTCGTCGAGGCGGGGGAGACCCCGGCCGAGCCGACCACCGTCGTCGACTGGTCCGAGGGCGCGCCCGAGGTCATCCGCCGCGGCGCCGGCGACCCCGACCGCTTCGTCTGAACATGGCGCGAGAGCGGCTTCGCCGCTGAGCGGCAGCAAGCTGCGGCGAGCGGCTCTCGCCGCGCTGCCGCGCCGCAGTTGGCGTGGGCGAAGGGCGGGATTGCCTGGCGGCAAGCCTGCAGTGGAGCTCAGCGGGGGTGGGCCGCCAGGAACTGGCGGCGCACGAGCAGCAGGGCGAGGCAGGCGGCGTACCCGAGGGCCAGGGCGACGGCGTGGCTGCTCAGCCCGGAGACGGTCGCCTGGACGACACCGTCGCGGGCGTCGGCCACCGCCTGCGGCTCGCTGATCGCGAGCAGCAGGACGACGACCAGCATCGCCAGCGGCGGGAAGACGCCGACGGGGAAGAAGTCGCTCGGACGCACCGTCAGCGCGAGGACGACGCAGATCGTGGCGAAGACGAGGTCGTAGAACAGGCCCAGGCCGTCGGAGAGCACCAGGTCGGCCACGGCCGCGGTGACCAGCAGCGCCGTCGCGAGCCGCAGCGCACCCCCGGCGGGGCGGGTGCCGGCCTCCCAGAGGGTGGCGGGCCGGGCGGGCGCGGTGGTCACCCCTCCAAACTAGGACTTCGTGAGGCTGGTCCCGCGGATTTGGGCGGCGACGCCCTCGAGGCGTCGTCCGGTCTCGCTGTCGAACAGGTGCGCGGCACCCGGCGGCACCGCGAGGTGGAGTACGTCGTCGGGGGAGACCTCGCCGCGTGAGGGAACCCGTACGGCCACGGTGACCTCACGACCGTCGAGCTCGGCGGTGCCGTGGGCGAATCCCTCCGAGCCGAGCTCCTCGACCAGGTGGACCCGCATCGGCACGCCCTCGCCGGCGCCGACGAGGCGCCACGCCTCGGGACGCACGCCGACGGTGACGCTCGGCGTGAGTGCGGAGCGCGTGGCGGCGTCGAGCGGCACCTCGTGGCCGCCCAGCCAGACCGCGCCGGCCTCGACGCGGGCGGCGAGCAGGTTCATCTGCGGGGAGCCGATGAAGCCGGCGACGAAGAGGTTGGCCGGCCGGTCGTAGAGCGCGAGGGGGGTGTCGACCTGCTGGATCTCGCCGCGGTCCATCACCGCGACCCGGTCGCCCATCGTCATCGCCTCGACCTGGTCGTGGGTGACGTAGACGGTGGTGACGCCGAGCTTGCGCTGCAGCTGCGCGATGTCGCTGCGCGTCTGCACCCGCATCTTGGCGTCGAGGTTGGACAGCGGCTCGTCCATGCAGAAGACCTGGGGCTCCCGGACGATCGCGCGTCCCATGGCCACCCGCTGGCGCTGGCCGCCGGAGAGCGCCTTGGGCTTGCGGTCCAGCAGCTCGGTGAGGCCGAGCAGCGCGGCGGCCTCCTCGACCCGGCGCTCGCGCTCCTCGCGCGGGGTCTTCGCCATCTTCAGCGCGAAGCCGAGGTTGTCGCGCACGGACTTGTGCGGGTAGAGCGCGTAGCTCTGGAAGACCATCGCGATGTCGCGGTCGCGCGGGGGGAGCCGGGTGACGTCGCGATCGCCGATCAGGATCCGGCCCGAGTCGACCTCCTCCAGGCCCGCCAGCATCCGCAGGGTGGTGGTCTTGCCGCACCCGGAGGGCCCGACCAGCACGAGGAACTCGCCGTCCTCGACGACGAGGTCGATGCCGGGGACGGCGGGGGCGTCGGCGCCGTCGTACCACCGCTGGGCGGCCTCGAAGGTGATGGTTGCCATCGCTGCTCCTGCTCGCTCGTTGCGGTCCTCGATGTGACCTGGATCGCACGGAATGCTTGCACCTTATATGTAAGTATGGTGAACTAACAAACATGTCCTGGCGCAGCCCCACCTCCCGGGCCCCCCGAGACCGGATCAAGCTCCGGCGGGCCGACTCCCGTCGGCACCACCGCGCGATGCTCCTCCAGGAGCTCTTCGCCGAGGGTCCGGCGAGCCGGGCCGACCTCGCCCGCAGCTCCGGCCTGACCCGGGTCACCGTGTCCGACCTGGTGGCCGAGATGATCGCCGAGGGCCTGCTCGAGGAGCTGGGCGCGCCGGCCGAGACCCGCGTGGGCAAGCCGCCGACGCTGGTGGGCCTGGTGCCGGACGCCAAGCACGTCGTCGCGATCGACCTCTCCGTGGACGACCAGGTCGTCGGTGCCGTGCTCACGCTCGCCGGCGAGGTCGTCGAGCGCGACGCCCGACCGCTGGAGGGCCGGCGGGGCGAGGACGCCGCCGCGCTGGTCGAGGAGATCGCGACCGGCCTGGTCGAGCGCAGCTCCCGACCGCTGCTCGGCGTCGCCGTCGCGACCCCGGGTGTCGTCAGCCCCGAGGGCGTGGTGCTCGACGCGCCCAACCTCGGCTGGCACGACCTCGCGCTCGCCGAGTCCCTGGGCGCCTCCCTCGACCTCCCGGTGTACGTCGCCAACGACGCCAACACCGCGGTGATGGGGGAGTACACCTTCGGCGGCGGTGGCGAGGGGGGCCTCCTGCTGCTCCGGCTCAGCACCGGTGTCGGCGCCGGCCTCGTGGTCGGCGGAGCCGTGCTCCACGGCAACGGCGGTGCTGCCGGCGAGATCGGCCACGTGCAGGTCGACCCCGACGGCGAGACCTGCGCGTGCGGCCGGCCCGGCTGCCTGGAGACCTTCGTGGCCGTGCCGCGGCTGCGCCGCCGGGTCGCGGAGGGTTCCGCGGACGACGTGCTGCGGGACGCCGGCGTACGGCTCGGGCAGGCGCTCGCGCCGGTCGTCGCCACCCTCAACCTCGGTGAGGTCGTGCTCAGCGGACCGGCGGACCTCGTCGGCCCGCTCGCCGAGCACGCCGAGGCCACCGTCCGGGACCGGGTCATGCCGGTCTCCTCCGCCGGCTTCACCGTCCGGGTCTCGACCCTCGGTGACGACGGCGTCCTGATCGGCGCCACCGGCGTCGTCCTCTCGGGTGAGCTCGGCGTCTCCTGACGCCGGGCGCACTTCCCCCCAGACCCCCAGCAAGACAGATCGAAGGGAACGAAGCAGTGCGCATCTCCAACAGGTTTGTGAAGAAGACCCTGGCGGTTGCGGCCACCACCGCCCTGCTGGCCGTGGCCAGCGCGTGCGGCTCCGAGGACGACGGCGACTCGAAGGGTGGCGGCCCGGACAAGGCCGACCTCGTCGTGTGGCTCAACGGCGCGGACACCCCGCAGCCGGCCCGTGACTGGCTGAAGAAGACCTTCGAGGAGCAGAACCCCGGCTCCACGCTGACCATCGAGCAGCAGGAGTGGGCGGGCCTCGTCGAGCGGCTCACCACCGCGCTGACCTCGGCCGACCAGACCCCCGACGTGGTCGAGGTCGGCAACACCCAGGCGCCGACCTTCACCACCGTCGGTGCGTTCAGCGACCTGACCGACGACCTGGCCGACCTCGGTGGCGACGACCTGCTGCCCGGCTTCGTCGACGGCGCGACCGTCGACGGCAAGACCTACGCGGTGCCCTACTACGCCGGGTCGACGTACGTCTTCTACCGCAAGGACCTCTTCGAGGACGCCGGCATCACCGCCGTGCCCACCACGATGGACGAGTTCGTCGACGCCGCCACGAAGCTGAAGGAGAAGAGCGGCAAGGCCGACTTCTCCGGCTACTGGCTGCCGGGCAAGGACTGGCGTGACGGCGCGGCGCTGCTCTGGGACGCCGGCGGCGACTTCGCCGCTCCCGACGGCGACGGCTGGAAGGGCACGCTCTCGACGCCCGAGTCGATCGCCGGCCTGACCGCGTTCCAGGACCTGTACGACGCCGCCTCGGGCGCGCCCGCCGACGCCAACGAGGCCGACCCGGTGACCCCGTTCTGCGCGGGCAAGATCGGCATGATGTCCCGCCCCGGCTGGGTCTACGGCATGCTCACCGACCCGAAGAGCGGCTGCCCGAAGCTGGCGAAGAACGTCGGCGTCTTCGCGCTGCCCGGCTCCGACGGCGGACCGGCACCGGTCCTCCTCGGTGGCTCCGACATCGCCATCTCGGCGAAGTCGCCCAACCAGGACCTGTCGCGCAAGGTGCTGGCGCTGATGCTGAGCGACGAGTACCAGACGATCCTCGCCGAGGCCGGCCTCACGCCCGCCCGCGAGTCCTTCGCCAGCAAGCTCGGTGACGACGAGTTCGCCCGGGCGACCGTCGAGGCGGCCTCGAACGCGAAGCTCACCCCGGCCGCGGCCGTGTGGGCGACCGTGGAGGGCAAGTTCGTGCTCGAGGACCTCTACAGCGAGATCGCCCAGGGCGGCGACGTGGCGAAGCTCGCGGCCGAGGCCGACGAGACCATCACCGCAGAGTTGAACTGACCCAGCCGATCCGGCTCGCGGGTCACACTGAGCACGGCGCCCGGTCGGTCCTGGACCGGCCGGGCGCCGTACCGGAGAAGAGGAGAAGACGTGGCACGCGGCACCGCGCGCCGGACACCGCTCCCAGGGCGCGTCCGGCAAGCCCTGGCGGCGCCCCGCCCGCCCAGCACGCACGCTGGCGGCGTTGCCGATGCTGGAAAGACGTCCAGTCTGCCTGCGCACCGGCGCCTTGCCATCGCACGCACTGGACGGCCGGGGCATCCACCGAGGTTTACCGGCCCCGCCCTGGGGCTGGTGCTCCCGGCGAGCCTGGCCCTCGGGCTGGCACTGGGCTACCCGCTCGTGCGGCAGGTGGTCCTGTCGTTGCAGGAGTTCGGCCTGGCCCAGCAGTTCGGCCAGGCGCCGGAGTGGATCGGCCTGGGCAACTACCGCGAGCTCCTCGGCAACGGCGAGCTGTGGCCGGTCGTGCTCCGCACGGTCGCCTTCTGCTTCGTCAACGCCGGCCTCACCTTCGCGATCGGGCTGGGTCTGGCGCTGCTGATGACCCGGATGAGCAAGGTGACCCGGATCCTCACCCAGTGCGGGCTGCTGCTCGCGTGGGCGATGCCGGTGGTCGCGGCGATGACGGTCTGGCAGTTCCTCTTCGACACCGAGTACGGCGTCGTGAACTGGTTCCTCACCGCGCTCGGCGGCGACTTCGACGGCCACAGCTGGCTCCTCGACCCGTGGTCGTTCTTCCTCGTCGCCACGCTCGTGGTGGTGTGGATGAGCGTCCCGTTCGTCGCGTTCACCCTGTACGCCGCCCTCACCCAGGTCCCCGAGGATGTCGTCGAGGCCGCGCAGATCGACGGCGCCGGGGCCCGTCAGCGGTTCGTCCACGTGGTGCTGCCGTCGATCCGGCCGGTGCTGCTGGTCGTCGTCCTGCTGCAGGTCATCTGGGACCTGCGCGTCTTCACCCAGATCTACACGCTCCAGAAGGCCGGCGGGGTCAGCAAGGACACCAACCTGCTCGGCACCTACGTCTACACGCTCGGGATCAAGGGCGGCGACTTCGGGATGGCCGCCGCGGCCGCGATGTTCATGCTGCTGCTGACCGTCGTGCTCACCGCGCCCTACGTCCGGATGATGCTGAAGCAGGAGAGGGACGCCTGATGGCCCGCCGTACCTCGTTGCCCGTCCGCGTCGGCGCGGACCTGGTGGGGATCCTCGTCTTCCTCGCCTGCGTCTTCCCGGTCTACTGGATGGTCAGCCGCTCGTTCCTGCCGCGCAACCGGATCAAGGGCGAGGAGCCCGTCTTCGTCCCGACCGGCGGCACCCTCGACAACTACCGCCGGGTCTTCGCCGACGGCTCGTTCACCGACGCGCTGGTCACCAGCCTGACCGTCACCCTGCTGACCGTCGGGGTGGCCCTGCTCTTCGCCTTCCTGGCGGCGGTCGCGGTGAGCCGCTTCCGGTTCCGCGGACGTCGTACCTTCATCCTGACGTTGCTGGTGATCCAGATGATCCCGGCCGAGGCGCTGTTCATCAGCCAGTACAGGATGCTCGACGGGATGGGCCTGCTCAACTCCGTCATCGGCCTCACCATCGTGTACGTCGCCAGCGTGCTCCCGTTCACCGTGTGGACCCTGCGTGGGTTCGTCGACGGGGTGCCCCGCGAGCTCGAGGAGGCCGCGATGATGGACGGCTGCTCGCGGACCCAGGCGTTCTTCAAGGTCACCCTGCCGCTGCTCGCGCCCGGCCTGGTGGCGACCGGCGTCTTCGGGTTCATCCAGGCGTGGAACGAGTTCACGCTGGCGGTCGTCGTGATGACCGACCCGGCGAAGGAGACGCTGCCGGTGTGGCTGGTCGCGTTCACCGACTCGCGCAGCCGTGGCGTCGACTGGGGCGCGATCATGGCGTCCTCGACGCTGATCACGATCCCGGTGATCATCTTCTTCCTGGTCGTGCAGCGGCGGATGGTCTCGGGCATCACCGCGGGCGCGGTGAAGGGATGAGCGTGGTCGGAGAGCTGGCCCTGCGGGTCCAGCTGGCGTCCTTCGAGGGACCGTCCCTGCCGGCGGAGTGGGCGGCCCTCCTCGAGGAGGGGCTCGGCGGGGTCTGCCTGTTCGGGTCCAACCTCACCGGCTCGCTCGACGACGCGGCGAGCCTGGTCGCGGCGGTGCGCGCGGCCCGGCCGGGGGCGATCGTCGCCACGGACGAGGAGGGCGGCGACGTCACCCGGCTGCACAGCCGGGACGCCAGCCCGGTGCCCGGGCCAGCCGTGCTCGGCGCCGTCGACGACGAGGAGCTGACCCGTGGGGTCGGCGCCGCGGTCGGTGCGGAGCTGGCATCGGTCGGCATCGACCTCGACCTCGGCCCGGTCGCCGACGTCAACAGCAACCCGGACAACCCGGTCATCGGCACGCGGAGCTTCGGCGCGGCCCCCTCCCTCGTCGCGCGGCACGTGGCGGCCTGGGTGGACGGGCTGCAGTCCGCGGGCGTCGCGGCGTGCGTGAAGCACTTCCCCGGCCACGGCGACACCGCCCAGGACAGCCACCTCGCGCTGCCGGTCGTCGACGCCACGCCGGCGACGCTGCGCGAGCGCGAGCTGGTGCCCTTCGCCGCCGCGGTCGGGGCCGGGGCCGCGGCGGTGATGACGTCGCACCTGGTGGTGCCGGCGCTCGACCCGGCACTGCCGGCGACGCTGAGTGCCCCCGTCCTCGGGCTGCTGCGCGACGAGCTCGGCTTCTACGGCGCGATCGTCAGCGACGCCCTCGACATGGCCGGCGCGTCCGGCGACCGCTCGATCCCCGAGGCCGCGGTCGAGGCGCTGGTCGCCGGTGTCGACCTCCTCTGCACCGGACCCGACAAGCCGGCCACCCTGGTGCGCGACATCCAGGCCGCGATCGTGGCCGCCGTCGCCCAGGGCCGCCTGCCACTCGCCCGCCTGGTCGAAGCCGCCGACCGGGTGGCCGTCCTGCGCCGAAGTGTGAGGGTTTCTCCGCCGAAGTGTGAGGGTTTCTCCGTCGAGGTGTCGGAGATGGTCGCGGCGGCGCGCCGGGCCTGCGTCGTCGAGGGCACGCTCCCGGACCTCTCCGGCGCCCGCGTGGTGAGTATCGCGACCGAGGCCAATATCGCCGTCGGCGAGGGCCGCTGGGGCGTGGCCGCCGACCTCGTCGTGGGCGAGGGCGACCGGCTGCCGGACGGGCCGGTCGTCGTACAGGTGAGGGACGGGCACCGGCGGCCGGGAGTCGCCGCGATGCTCGCGGCGGCGAGGGGGCCGGTGCTCGTCGTCGAGTGGGGCTGGCCCGGCCCGCGCACCGGCTGGGCGGACGCCCCGCACGCCCGGGTGTGCACGCGGGGCAACAGCGGACCGTCGATCGCGGCGGTCGAGGAGATCTTGCGAGAGGCAGGTTGGCAGCGGTGACCGGGTTGCTCGTGGGGCTGGACATCGGCGCCACCAAGATCCTGGGCGTGGTCGCCCGGCCGGACGGCGAGGTGCTGGCGGAGGTACGGACCGGCAGCCCGGCCGGTGGCGACGGGGTGGTCGCCGCCGCGGCGGACGTCGTGGCCCGGCTGCGGACCGAGTCCGGCCTCGTGCTCGACGGTGCCGTCGGCGTCGGCATCCCGGGGCTGGTCGACACGGCGAACGGCACGGTCACCCACGCGGTCAACCTCGGCGTCGACGACGGATTCCCGTTCAGCGCGCGCCTGGGCGAGGCCACCGGGATGCGGGTCGTGCTCGACAACGACGCCAACGCCGCCGCCCTCGGCGTCGCGACCCTGATCGGGCAGGACGACCTCGTCTACCTCAGCATCGGCACCGGCCTCGCCGCCGCGACGGTCCTCGACGGCGTGCTGCGGCGCGGTGCGCGCAACGCCGCGGGCGAGATCGGGCACATCCCGGTCGACCCCGCGGGCATCGCCTGCGAGTGCGGGCAGGTCGGCTGCCTGGAGACGGTCGCGTCCGGGTCCGCGCTCGCCGCGCTGTGGCCCTCCGCCGACCGTCCGCCGGCGCAGGCCCTCTTCGATGCCGCCGCCGGCGGGGACCCCTCGGCGGAGGCGGTGCGCGACCGGTTCGCCGCCCACGTCGCCGACGCGGTCCGGCTCGTCGCGCTGACGGTCGACCCGGAGGTCGTCGTGCTCGGCGGCGGGGTGGCCCACGTGGGCGAGCGGCTGCGGGTCGCGGTCGCGCACGCGTTGGCCGAGCAGGCCACGGGCTCGCCCTTCCTCGCCTCGCTCGACCTCGCCGGCCGGGTCCGGCTGGCGCCGCAGGACGTCCCCGTCGCTGCCCTGGGCGCCGCGCTCCTCGGGAGCCGGGATGGCTGACCTGTACGTCGTCGGGGGCTCGGTCGACGTCGCCGTGGTCGACGGCGTGGTGGCCGCGGCGCCCGCCCCCGCCACCCCCGTGTACGACGCCAGCGGGCTCCACGTCCTCCCCGGCTTCCTCGACCTGCAGGTCAACGGGGCGGCCGGCATCGACCTGACCCTCGAGCCCGAACGACTCTGGGAGGTCGCGGCTGCGCTGCCCAGCTTCGGCGTGACGGCCTTCCTGCCGACGGTCATCACGTCCGCGCCGGACGCACGGTCGAGGGCGCTGGCCGTGCTGGCCGAGGGACCGCCGGCCGGCTGGTCCGGCGCCGAGCCCCTGGGCCTGCACTTCGAGGGACCGATGATCGCGACCGCCCGCAAGGGGGCGCACCCCGAGACCTGGTTGCGCCCGCCGTCGGCCGAGCTGGTCGAGGGCTGGTCGCGGGCGGCGGGCGTCGCGCTGGTGACCCTCGCCCCCGAGCTGCCCGGGGCGCTCGACGTCGTCGATGCGCTGGTGGACCGGGGCGTGGTCGTCGCGGTCGGCCACACCGAGGCGAGCGCGGACGAGGTCGGCGCGGCGGTGGACCGGGGCGCGCGGCTCGTCACCCACCTCGGCAACGCCATGCCCCCGCTCGGCGGCCGGGTGCCCGGGCCGGTCGGGGCCGCGCTGGCCGACGAGCGGCTCGTGGCCGGGGTGATCGCCGACGGCCACCACCTCCACGACGCCACCCTGGGCGCCTACTGGAACGCCCTGGGCAGGGGGCGGTTCCTCGTGGTCACCGACTGCACCGCCGCCCTCGGGATGCCCGACGGGCCGGCCCGGCTCGGCGACCAGCCCGTGGTCGTCGCCGACGGCACGGTCCGCCTCGAGGACGGCACCCTCGCCGGCTCCGCCGCCGACCTCGCGCAGTGCCTGCGGGTGCTCCGGGCCGCGACCGGCTGCTCGCTCGCTGACGCCGTCGCCGGCTGCACGACGGTCGCGGCGGACGTCGTCGGCGACCCCGCCCGCGGGCACCTCGGCGTCGGCGCCCGCGGCGACCTGACGCTGGTCGACGACGACCTGCGCGTGGTCGCCACGATCGTCGGTGGCCGCCTGCTGCACGGAGGTGACTGATGGAGGTCGTCCCCCTGGAGACGAGCGACGACGTGGCCCGACTCGCGGCCGACGTCATCGAGACCGTGGTCCGCGCCCGGACCTCGCCGGTGCTCGGGCTGGCGACGGGGTCGACCCCGCTCCCGACCTACCGCGAGCTGGTGCGCCGCCACGTCGCAGGCGCCGGGCCGTCGTACGACGCCGTGCGGTGCTTCAACCTCGACGAGTACATCGGCCTGCCGCCCGGCCACCCCGAGTCCTACCGCGCCACGATCGCCCGCGAGCTCACCGATGCCCTCGGCATCGCGCCCGGACGGGTCCACGGTCCCGACCCCACGCCCGAGGGGCTGCCGACGGCGGGCGAGCGCTACGAGGCCGCGTTGGCGGCCGCCGGCGGCGTGGACGTGCAGGTCCTGGGCATCGGCAGCGACGGCCACCTCGCCTTCAACGAGCCCGGCTCGTCGCTCGGCTCACTGACCCGGCTCAAGACGCTGACCGAGGAGACCCGCCGCGACAACGCGCGCTTCTTTGGGTCGATCGACGAGGTGCCCCGCCACGTGCTCACCCAGGGCCTCGGCACCATCCTGCGAGCGCGCCACCTCCTGCTCCTCGTGACCGGTGCCGGCAAGGCCGCCGCACTGGCCGCCGCCGTCGAGGGACCGCTGACCGCGTCCTGCCCGGCGTCGGTGCTGCAGCTGCACCCGCACGTGACGGTGCTCTGCGACGGTCCCGCCGCCGCAGGACTGGCCCGCCGCGACCACTACCGCGAGGTGTACGACGCCAAGCCGGCCTGGCAGGGCCTGTAGCCCTCAGTCCGCGAGGTCGACGACCACCGGCGCGTGGTCGGACGGCGCGCCGGCGTACACGGTCGGGTCGCGCTCCTCGCGGTCGATGAACGCCCCGGTGACCCGCTCGGCGAACGGCGCGGAGCCGAGGACGAAGTCGATCTTCAGGCCGCGGTCGCGCTCGAAGCGCTGGCGGTAGTAGTCCCAGTAGGTGTACCCGGGCGCAAAGCTGCGCGTGACCTCGGACCAGCCGCCGTCGAGGAACGCCTGGAAGGCGGCGCGCTCGGCGGGGGTGACGTGGGTGGAGTTCTTGAACTGGGCCACGTCGAAGACGTCGTCGTCGGTGGGGCAGATGTTCCAGTCGCCGACCAGCGCGGTCGGGACGTCCAGCCACGAGTCCGCGGCGGCGCGCAGCCGGGCCAGCCAGTCGAGCTTGTAGACGTAGTGCGGGTCGTCGGGCTTGCGGCCGTTGGGGACGTACAGGCTCCAGACCCTTACGCCGCCGCACGTCGCGGCCAGCGCCCGCGCCTCGACCTCCAGCGCCTCGCCGAAGCCGGGCTGCTCGGGGAAGCCGACGGTGACGTCGTCGAGGCCGACCCGGCTGATCAGGGCGACGCCGTTCCACTGGTTGAGGCCGTGGGCGGCGACCTCGTAGCCGCGGGCCTGCAGGCCCATCAGCGGCAGCTGCTCCTCGCGGGCCTTGGTCTCCTGCAGCGCGAGCACGTCGATGTCGTGCCGGTCGAGGAAGGCCTCGACGCGGTCGATCCGCGTGCGGAGGGAGTTGACGTTCCAGGTGGCCAGTCGCACCGGGCAACCCTAGTCTGCAGGGAGTTGAACCCAGCAGACGGTCGCGTCGTATCCCCGGCAGGGAGGTGCGCATGGACGAGGACCCGGCCACGGCGATGCAGGTGCTGTACGACGACCATGCGTCGGCCCTGTGGGGCTTCTGCCTGCACCTCACCGCCAACGACCGGGCCCGGGCGGAGGACGTCGCTCAGGAGACGATGCTCCGTGCGTGGCGCAACGCCGCGGTGCTGACCGAGAGCCGCGGCTCGGTGCGCTCGTGGCTGTTCACGGTCGCACGCAACATCGTGATCGACGAGTGGCGCTCCCGGCGCGGGATGCGCGAGTTCGCGACGGCGGACCCGCCGTTCGACGAGGCCGGTGACGACCGGACCGACGAGCTGCTGCTGTCGTGGGTGGTCGCCGACGCGCTGCGCCAGCTCTCGCCGGAGCACCGTGCGGTGCTCGTCGAGTGCTACTACCGCGGTCGCTCGGTGGCCGAGGCCGCCCGCCGTCTCGACATCCCGGAAGGAACCGTGAAGTCCCGCACCCACTACGCGCTGCGCGCCCTGCGGCTGATCCTCGAGGAGACGGGGGTGGCGTCATGAGCTGCTCGTACGCCCACTTGGACGGGGTCTACGTCCTCGGCGCGATGGCGGCGGGGGAGCGGGCCGACTACGAGCGCCACCTGTCCGGCTGCGACGAGTGCACCCGTGCGCTGCGCGACCTCGCCGGCATCCCGGGACTGCTGGGCCGGGTGGAGGCCGACGTCGTCGAGCAGCTCGGCCCGGCCGAGCCGGTGCCGCCGACGCTGCTGCCGTCGATGGTGGCCGAGGCCCGCCGCTCGCGCGGCCGGCGCCGCGTCCTGAGGGCCGTCGTCGGGACGGCGGCCGCGGTCCTGCTCGCGTTCGTCGCGCTCGGCATCGGTACGACGATCGGCGACGACTCCCCGCCGACCACCCCCGGGGCGGCCGACCCCGAGCTGGCCGCCGCGCAGCGGATGGCGCCGCTCGGCACGGAGTCGTCGGGCTGGGTCTCCCTGACCGGGCGCCGGTGGGGGACCCGGATCGACCTGACCTGCACCTACGAGGGCCCGCTCAGCGGTGAGGAGACCTACGTCCTCGTCGTGCGCGCGGCCGACGGCCGCAGCGAGCAGGTCGGCACCTGGCGGACCGAGCCGGGCGAGGAGGTCCACGTCACGATGGCCACCGCGCTGGCGCCCGCCGAGATCGCCACGGTCGAGGTGCAGACCGCGAACGGCTACTCGGTGCTCCGCCTCGACGAGTGAGCGAGTGAGCCGACCCACCCCTCGGTGACGGCCGCGGCCACGGCGACGACCACGGCGCCGATCTCGGAGATCGCGGCGACCCACGCGTACCAGCTGTCCCACGTGGTGTGGATGCCGTAGAGGCCCGCCGTGGTGGAGATGACGAAGGCCGCGAGCGTGGTCGCGCCCAGGCCGGCCAGCAGGAACAGCGGGACCCAGCTGCGCCAAGCGACCAGCAGCACCGCGATCACCGCGCCGGCGACCACGTTGACCAGGAAGAGCTGGCCGACCGTGCCCTGGTCGCGCACGCCGTCGAACCACAGGTAGAGGTGGACCACGGCCGTCACCACGGCTGCCAGTGCACCCACCGCACGCATCACCATCGCGTTCTCCGATCCTCGATTGCCGAAAGCCTCACGATGGGAGTACGACGGCACGCGGCTCCCGGTTCAGCGTCCCGGCCCGAAGGCGGTCAGGATCCGGTCGCGCATCGTGTCCATCCGCGCCACCGGCGCGTCGGGCCCGGGCAGCACGCCGGCCTGCCACCCCCAGCCGTCGATCCGTCGGAGCACGTCGGGGTCCTGCGCGATCACCGAGATCGGCACGTCGCGCCCGGCGTCGCGGCCGGTGACGAAGGAGTGCGGCTGGTGGTCGCCGACGACGATCACGACCCGGTCGGGGTCCGGGTAGGTCATCAGGAACGAGATCAGCGTGCGCCACGTGTAGCGGACGGAGGCGGCGTAGTTGCGCTGCGCACCCCCGGGGTCCCGGTGGCCGTCGACCGCCTCCCCGCCGCGGTCGGGTATGCCGTCGTACACGGAGCCGTCGCCGACCTCCGACCACGGCACCAGCTCCGGCACCGGCGCCCACGGGTGGTGGCTGGAGACGAGGTCGACCTCGGCGAAGACGCGCGGGCGCTGCCCGGGGGTGAGCTCGGTGCGCCGGAGGTGGTCGAGGGTGTACTGGTCGGGCATCGAGGCGTAGCCGAACTCCGGCCCGCGGTAGCCGACGTTGCGGGAGTCGTAGAGCTGGTCGAAGCCGTAGTACGCCGCTCCCTCGGGCCAGTCGCGGGTGTTGGCCGGGACGTCGAAGACGGTGCGCCAGCCCGCGGCCGAGAACGCGCGGGTCAGGCTGAGCCGGTCGCTGTCGAGGAGCTGGCCGTAGCGGCGCTCGCCGTCGGCCCACGCGCCCGACTGGAAGGTGCCGTGGGCGAGCCAGCTGCCCGCGCCGAAGGTGGGGGAGGTGAGGAAGGCGCTGCGGGACCGGTAGCCGGCGGCGGACAGCTCGCGCCCGCCCTCCTCGAGGACGTCGACGACCGACGGCGCGAACCAGCTGCCCTCCAGGGCCACCCGGCCGTAGCTCTCGAACCACACCAGCAGCACGTCCTTGCCACGCAGGCCGCGCAGCAGCTGGTCGCCGGGCGTGCCGGCGAAGGCGTCGGAGCGCAGTTCGCGCGCGAACACCCCGGTGTCGCGGTGGTCGGCGCGCACCTGGTCGACGGTGTCGACGACGAGCCCCGCCGAGCCGGCCGCGTTGACGCCGCCGACCGGGCCGCCGACGGCCGCGCAGACGAGCCACGCGGTGCCGAGCGCGACCAGCGTGCGCGCGGTCGGGCGCGGGTGCTCGGCGGCCGTCCGCGCGACCCGGGCGGCCGACCAGGTCAGCACCGCGGCCAGCACCCCGACGACCGCCACCACGCCGACGACCGCGAGGACGG
Organism: Nocardioides sp. SRI_004; assembly: GCF_057586415.1. Classification (NCBI taxonomy): domain Bacteria; kingdom Bacillati; phylum Actinomycetota; class Actinomycetes; order Propionibacteriales; family Nocardioidaceae; genus Nocardioides; species Nocardioides sp. SRI_004. The sequence goes on along the minus strand of NZ_JBYCZV010000018.1, from coordinate 79,761 downwards.
CGACGGGCAGGCCCTCGGTGTCGCGGACGACCTCGGCGCCCTTCGGCAGGTAGGACCAGTCGCCGAGCACGTGGAAGGAGCGGCCCAGGTAGAGGTCGAAGCCCAGCCCGAGCGCGCGGAGCACGGCCAGCGCGGTCACGACCACGCCGACCACCACCGCCGCTGCCCGCCGCCCGCGGCGCGGCAGCACGATCGCGAGCGCGGCCAGCGCGACGCCCTCGACGGGGATCCGGGCGAAGTCGCCGGGCGTGACCCCGTCGACGACCCGGGGCGGGGCCAGGGTGACCCAGAGGACGGCGACCGCCGCCAGGGTGAGCATCCGGGGCGTCGGGCCGGTGGTGCCGGCCGGCAGCGGCGCGTCCTTGGCGTCGTACCGGTGCCGCCACTGCCACACGACGTCGTGGCCGAAGGACTCGACGAGGAGGAGCAGCGCGGCCGCCAGCAGGAAGCGGGCCGTCGGGTCGGGGAGGAGGGTCGCCGAGGCGACGGTCAGCACGATGCCCTGCACCGCGGCGACCACCTTCGCCCAGTAGCGCGGTGGGGTGGGCCGGCGCAGCCACGGCCAGGCGCGGGCGGCGAGGACGTAGGCGTAGCGCATCGCTCCGATCGCCAGCACCCACCAGCCGAGCAGGGGAGCCACGTGCACGCTCAGGACGGCGATCAGAAAGGCGTCGGTCTCCATGTCGAAGCGCGCACCGGAGGCGCTCACGGTGCCGGTACGACGCGCGACGTACCCGTCCACCGCGTCCAGCACCAGCGCCACGGCGCTGGTGCCCACCAGCACCGCCGTCCACCGCCCGTCCAGCGGCGTGACGAGCCCGCGCAGGGTCAGCACGGCCACCCCGAGCGCCAGCACCGCGCGCACCGCGGTCACCCGGTCCGCCGGTCCGCGAAGGGCAAGGTGAACCCGATCCATCGCACCTCCGTGTCCTAGGTCGCAAGGAGTGGTACGACGGACCGGGGACCTGGGTTCAACGGACCGGGAAGGGAGCTGAGGGTGGTCGACGCGCTGGCCTACTGGGTCACGGAGCCGGGACGGGGGGAGATCCGCTCGGCCGCGCTGCCCGAGCCGGGGCCGGACGAGGTGCTGGTGCGCGCGCTGCGCTCCGGGATCAGTCGCGGCACCGAGTCGTTGGTCCTCGCCGGCCGGGTCCCGCCCAGCCAGCACGCCACGATGCGCGCGCCCTTCCAGGAGGGTGATTTCCCGGGGCCGGTCAAGTACGGCTACCTCAGCGTCGGTGTGGTCGAGCGTGGGCCCGACGACCTGCTCGGGCGCACCGTCTTCTGCCTCCACCCCCACCAGACGGCCTATGTCGTGCCGGCTGCCGCGGTCGTGCCCGTGCCCGACGGCGTCCCCGCCGGGCGTGCGGTGCTCGCCGGCACGGTCGAGACGGCGCTCAACGCGCTGTGGGACGCCCCGCCGCTGCTGGGCGACCACGTGACCGTGGTCGGGGCCGGGCTGGTCGGGTGCTGCGTCGCCCGGCTGGCGGCGCGCGTGCCCGGCGCGACGGTGACGCTCGTCGACACCGACCCCACCCGTGCCGAGGTCGCCGCCGCCCTCGGTGCCGGCTTCGCGGGGCCGGACGAGGAGCCCGGGCGCAGCGACCTCGTGGTGCACGCCAGCGCGACCGAGGCCGGGCTGCGCCGGGCGCTCGAGCTCGTCGAGCCGGAGGGGACGGTGCTGGACCTGTCCTGGTACGGCGACCGGCCGGTCGCCGTACCGCTGGGGGAGGCGTTCCACTCCGGGCGGCTCACGCTGCGCAGCAGCCAGGTCGGGGCGGTGGCCCCGGCCCGGAGGGGCTCGCGCACCCACCGCGACCGGCTCGCGCTGGCCCTCGAGCTGCTCCGCGACCCGGCCTTCGACGCGCTGCTGACCGGCTCGTCGCCGTTCGCGGAGCTGCCCGGGGTGATGGCGCGGATCGCGTCCGGCGACCTGCCGGGGCTGTGCCACTCGATCGACTACTCCGACCATGGCCAGGAGGACTGAATGTTCCGGGTGACCGTCCGCGACCACATCATGGTGGCGCACAGCCTGCAAGGCGAGGTGTTCGGACCGGCCCAACGGCTGCACGGCGCGACCTTCGTCGTCGACGCGACCTTCGCCGGGCCGGAGCTCGATGTCGACGGCATCCTCGTCGACATCGGCCGCGCCACGGAGGTCCTCCACGAGGTGCTCGGTCGCCTCCACTACCGCAACCTCGACGACGAGCGTGCGGACGACGAGGTCGGCCTCGCCGGGCAGAACACCTCGACGGAGGTGCTGGCGCGCTGGGTGGCCGACCGGCTCGCCGACCGCGCCTCAGCCGGTGACCTCGGTCCGGGTGGGAGGGCCCTGACCGGCATCCAGGTCACCCTGCACGAGTCGCACGTCGCGTGGGCCAGCTACGAGCGGTCCCTGTGACCCTGCACCTCCTCGTGCCCGCCGGCATCGACGACCCGCAGCGACCCAGCGGCGGGAACGTCTACGACCGCCGGCTCGCCTCCGCGCTGGTCGCGCGGGGGTGGACGGTGCGCGAGCACCGGGTCGGCGACGACGGGCCGGGCCGGGCGCTCGCCGGGCTGCCGGACGATGCCCTCGTGCTGGTCGACGGCCTGGTCGCGTCGACGACCCGGGCGCTGCTGGCGGAGCGCGACCGGCTGCGGCTCGTGGTTCTGCTGCACATGCCCGGGTCGGGGCCCTTCGAGCCGGACGTGCTCGGCGCGGCGCGGGCCGTGGTGACCACGAGCGCGTGGTCGCGCCGCTGGGTGCTCGACCACACCGAGGCGCCGCCCGACCGGGTGCACGTGGCGGTCCCGGGCGTCGACCCGCGACCCCTCGCGGCCGGGTCCCCGGCCGGCGGCCGGCTCCTCACCGTCGGCCCGGTCACCCCCGCCAAGGGGTACGACGACCTGCTGGCCGCGCTCGCAGACCTCCGCGACCTCGAGTGGCGGTGCCGGTGGGTGGGCGCGCTCGACCTGGCGCCGTCGTTCGTCGACGCGTTGGTCGAGCGGGCCGGCACGTTGGGGATCGCCGACCGCCTCGAGCTGACCGGGCCGCTCGCGCCCGCCGCCCTCGACGCGGTGCGGGCGGACAGCGACCTGGTGGTGGCCCCGTCGAGACGGGAGTCCTGGGGCATGGCGCTCGCCGAGGGCCTCGCGTGCGGTCTCCCCGCGGTCGTCACCGACGTCGGCGGGCACCCCGAGGCGCTCGGCACCGCCCCCGACGGGAGCCTGCCCGGCGCGGTGGTCCCGCTCGACCGGCCGGCCGCGTTGGCGGGCGCCCTGCGCGGCTGGCTCACCGACGCCGCCCTGCGGCACCACTGGCGATCGGCCGCGGCCGAGCGGCGCGGGCAGCTGCCGGGCTGGGGCCGCACCGCGGCGTGCGTGGCGGGCGTGCTGAACCGGATCGGGCCCGGCGTCGTACACGTGGGTGAGGGGTAGGAGGCGGCCATCGACGGGACGCGCGGGACGAGGATCCGGCTGCTGGCGGGCGCTGCGGTGCTGGCCGTGCTGCTGCTGCGCGTGGGACCCCAGCCCTTCCTCGACGGGCTCGCCCGCACCGATCCCCGGGCGATCGCGTACGCCCTGGTCGTCACCGCCGCCACGACCGCCTGCTGCGCGCGTCGCTGGAGCCTGGTCGCGGGAGGACTGGGGGTCGGACTCCCGATCGGCGCGGCCTACCGGGCCTGCTACCGGGCGCAGGTGCTCAACGCGACCCTGCCCGGCGGGGTCGCCGGCGACGTCCACCGTGGGTACCGGCACGGCCGGGACGCCGGCGCGCTCGGCCGCGGGCTGCGCTCGGTCGTCTGGGACCGGGCGAGCGGTCAGGCGGTGCAGGTCGCGCTGGCCGTCGCGTGCGTCCCGTTGCTGCCGCACGCGCTGCGCGGGTGGGTGCTCGGGGTGCTGGCGTTCGTCGTGCTCGCCGCGGTGGTGGTGCTGGTCGCCGCCCGACGCGAGGCCCGCGCCGTGCTCGGTGGGGTCTGGCCGGAGGTGGTGCTGCTCTCGGCGCTCGCCGCCGCCGGCCACCTGTCCGTGTTCGTCGTCGCCGCACGGACGGCAGGCGTCACGGCACCCGGTGCGGACCTGGCCGCGCTCGCGCTGGTCGTGCTGCTGGCCTCCGCGATCCCGCTCGGCATCGCCGGGTGGGGGCCGCGTGAGGGTGCCGCCGCCGCGGCCTTCGGCGCCGCCGGCCTGGGGGCGGCCACCGGGGTGGAGGTCGCGGTCGTCTTCGGCATCCTGTCGCTGGTGGCGACCCTGCCCGGCCTGCTGGTCCTGCGGAGCGTGCCGACGACCGGCCCGGAGCGGGCGAAGGGAGGTCGGACATGGGCGAGCACCCCTACATCCTCCTGAGCTGCTGCATCTCCCTCGACGGCTACCTCGACAGCGCCGGCGGCGAGCGGCTGCTGCTCTCGAACGACGCCGACTTCGACCGCGTCGACGCGGTGCGGGCCGGCTGTGACGCGATCCTGGTCGGTGCGGGCACGGTCCGCAGGGACGACCCGCGGCTGCTGGTTCGCTCGGAGGAGCGGCGCCGGCGACGTGTCGCGGAGGGCCGGCCCGAGGGGCCCACGAAGGTGACGCTGAGCTCGGGCGGCGACCTCTCCCCGGAGGCGCGCTTCTTCGCCGCCGGCGACGGCGAGAAGCTCGTGTACTGCCCCGACGCCACGGTGCCCGGGCTCGAGAGCCGGGTCGGCTCGCAGGCCAAGGTGGTCGGGCTCGGCGCCGAGGTGCGGATGGCCGACCTGGTCGCCGACCTCGGCTCGCGGGGCGTGCGCCGGCTGATGGTCGAGGGCGGCGGGACCGTGCACACCCAGTTCCTCTCGGCGGGCCTCGCCGACGAGCTGCAGCTCGTCGTGGCGCCCTTCTTCGTGGGCGACTCCCGCGCGCCCCGGTTCGTCGGCGACGGCGGCTTCCCGTGGCACGCGGGGCGACGGGCGAGCCTGGTGGAGACGCGCGCGATCGGTGACGTGGCGCTGCTGCGCTACGCGCTGTCGGAGCGGTTCCCGGGCTGAGCGCCGCTCAGGGCTGGGGGAGCGTGGCGCTCAGCAGGCCCTCGAGCGCGCCGACGAGGCGCTCCTTGTCGTACCTCTCGGGCTGGTCGAGCACCAGCCGCCCGAAGTGCTCGGCCGTGATCATCACCAGGTGCGCGAGCACGTCGACGTCGACGTCCGGGCCGCCGCGCCGCTCGAGGCCGACCTGGAGCGCGTCGGCGACGTAGCCGCGGATCAGCTCGCGGGTCGAGTCGATCCGGTCCCGCACGATCGCCGGTGCGTTCTGGGTCAGGCCGAGGACCGGGCGCCACACGTCGGGTTCGTGCTGCACGGCGTCGATCAGCCCGCCGGCGGCCGCCAGGACCCAGTCGTCGACGTCTCCTTCGAAGGTGCGCGCCGGCATCAGCTGCAGGGCCGAGGCCAGCGCTCGGCGCTGCGTGCGGTCGAGGAGGGCGTGGAGCAGGGGCTCCAGGCCGTCGTACGCCGCGTAGACGACGGGCCGCGTCACGTCGGCCTCCCGGGCGATCGCCTCGATGGTGACCCGGTCGTAGCCGTCGCGGACCAGCACGCGCAGCGCGGCGTCGAGCAGGTGCTCGCGGCGCTTCTCCACGGGGAGCCGCTTCGCGTAGCGCCGCTTGGGAGCCGGCGTGACGTCGTTCACGTGGTTGACAATATTCCACTGGTGTAAAGTTCGTGAACCTACGCAGGTGTAGCAATCAGATGAGGAGAGCCCGATGCTGGGTGTCCAGACCCGCAAGCAGATGCTCGCGAAGTACGAGCCGATGGCCGACTACGGCTTCCTCGGCCCCGACTCCGTCTCGTGGAAGGTGTGGTCGCACCCGACGTCGTACGTGCTCGGCTTCGCGCGTGCCGTCACGATCGAGCACTTCGACCCCAACCTGGCGGCCGCGGTCGTGCAGTCCGGCGGCGTGAAGTACCGGCCCTCGACCCGCTACGGACGCACCCTGCGCTACTTCGCGATGCAGCTCTTCGGCGGCGCCGAGCAGACCGCGAGGGCCGCCGACGTGCTGGTCAAGGTGCACTCGAAGGCGGTCGGCCACGACCCCGTCACCGGCAGCACGTACGACGCCAACAGCGCCTCGTCGCAGCTGTGGATCCACGTCACGGCGTGGCACTCCATCCTCAAGTGCTACGAGATGTTCGGCCCCGGCAGGCTCACGCCCGCCGAGGAGGACCAGTTCTGGGCGGAGTGCGCCGAGATCGCGAAGCTGCAGACGATCGACCCGGCGGAGGTGCCGGCCAACCGTGCCGAGGTGCACCGCTACTTCGAGGAGTGGCGCCCGCGGCTGGCCGCGTCCGAGGCCGCGCAGGACATGATCCACTTCATCATGCCGTTGTCGGTCGCGCTGCCGCCGAGCATGCCGGGCTGGCAGAAGAAGGCGCTCGCCCCGGCCATGTGGCTGATGAGCAAGGGCGTCATCTCGACGTACCCGCGGTACATGCGCGACATGGCCAACCTGCGCCAGGGTCGGGTCGTCGACCTGGTCGCGCTGGTCGGCAACAAGGCGTTGCACAAGCTCTTCGAGCGCTCGATGAACGCCCGGCTGGCGCTGTTCGACCTGCTCGCGCCGCAAGCCGTCGAGATCGCCGCGCCCGCGATCCTCGGGATCCCCCCGCGGAGCCCGCGGGTCTGGGGCGTGCGCGAGGCCCAGGAGCACTTCGGCTTCGCGATCCCGGCCGAGGCGCACCACGACGTCCGCGAGAAGCAGCGCGACCGCGTCTTCAACCAGGGCGTGAAGCCGTCCGACGAGGGCCTGGTCGAGTCCGAGCAGCACATCGGGACGATGCAGACCGCCTGACCGCACCCGTACGACGGACGCAGGGTCCGTGGCTCACATTCGTGCAGCCACGGACCCTGCGCGTTTCTGAACCGCAAGATCTCTTGTCGGCGGGAGTCGATCGGCGTTTCGATGTGGCAGTTCCACTCTCGGAAGAAAGGTTCTTGGATGTTCTCTACCCGGACCAGCAGGATCTCCGCCGGCGCAGCGTGTCTCGTGGCCGCGTTCGCCGGTGCCACCGTCTCCGCCGCATCGGCGAACGGCGACGGGTCGGCGATCCCGACCTACAAGGAGTTCAAGGCCTCGACGTACGTCGACGTCGACGGCGCCTATGTCGTCAACGGTGACGAGGCGATCTCGACCGACGGCGACCTCAAGAAGTTCTACGAGCGCCTCGTCGGGCCCGAGGACACCCAGGCCGACGGCCTGATCGTCAACACCGTCGGCGGCGTCGACGACAAGTGGAGCGCGTCCCAGGTCGCCAACCTGACCTACTGCGTCAGCACCAAGTTCGGCACCCGCCACGACGACATCGTCAACGCGATGGCTGCCGGCGCCGGTCTCTGGGAGGCCGCCTCGTCGAAGGTCAACTTCGTCTACGTCGCGGCCCAGGACGGCAGCTGCACCACCCGCAACAACAGCGTGCTGTTCTCGGTGGAGCCGGTCCAGACGTCGCAGTACATCGCCCGGGCGTTCTTCCCGAGCACGTCGAAGCGCCAGCGCAACGTCCTCGTCGACGACTCGATCTGGACCTCCGGCAACTGGGAGCCCGGCGACATCCTGGGCCACGAGCTGGGCCACACGCTCGGCTTCCGCCACGAGCACACCCGCCCCGAGTCGGGCACCTGCTTCGAGGACAACAACTGGCGCCCGCTGACGCCGTACGACTCCTCCTCGATCATGCACTACCCGCAGTGCAACGGCGGTTCGAGCGACCTGGAGTTCCAGGCGTCCGACGCCGCAGGGGTCCGCGCGCTCTACGGTTCGTGATCCTGCCGGCGAGGCGGCCCGATCGTTGATTCGGGCCGCCTCGTCGTACGGCCATAGAATCGCCGCCCGTGGCACTCACCATCGGAATCGTCGGTCTCCCCAACGCGGGCAAGTCGACGCTCTTCAACGCGCTGACCAAGAACGACGTCCTCGCGGCGAACTACCCGTTCGCCACCATCGAGCCCAACGTGGGCGTCGTCGGCGTGCCCGATCCGCGGCTCGCGCAGCTCGCCGAGATCTTCGGCTCCGAGCGCCAGCTGCCCGCCACCGTCGAGTTCGTCGACATCGCCGGCATCGTCCGGGGTGCCTCGCAGGGCGAGGGCCTGGGCAACAAGTTCCTCGCGCACATCCGCGAGTCCGCCGCCATCTGCCAGGTGACCCGCGTCTTCCGCGACGAGGACGTCACCCACGTCGACGGCGAGGTCAACCCCGGCAACGACATCTCCACGATCCAGACCGAGCTGATCCTCGCCGACCTCGAGACGGTCGAGAAGTCCGTCGTACGCCTCGAGAAGGAGTCGCGCAAGGTCAAGGAGCTGGTCGCCAACCTGGAGGCCGCCAAGGCCGCCAAGGAGGCGCTGGAGGCCGGTACGCCGATCATCGCCACCGACATCGACCGGACCCTGCTGCGCGAGCTCTCGCTGCTCACCGCCAAGCCGTTCATCTACGTCTTCAACTGCGACGCCGACGAGCTGGCCGACGAGGAGCTGAAGGCTCGCATGCGCGAGCTCGTCGCGCCGGCCGAGGCGATCTTCCTCGACGCCAAGTTCGAGTCCGAGCTGATCGAGCTCGACGACGAGGAGGCCGCCGAGTTCCTCGCCGAGGCCGGCGTCACCGAGCCCGGCCTCGAGGTCCTCGCCCGGGTCGGCTTCGACACCCTCGGCCTGCAGACCTACCTCACCGCCGGCCCCAAGGAGTCGCGCGCCTGGACGATCCCCAAGGGCGCCACCGCCCCGCAGGCCGCCGGCGTGATCCACACCGACTTCGAGAAGGGCTTCATCAAGGCCGAGGTCGTCTCCTTCGACGACCTCGTCGCCGCGGGCTCCATGGCCAAGGCCAAGGAGGCCGGCAAGGTCCGCATGGAGGGCAAGGACTACGTCATGGCCGACGGTGACGTGGTGGAGTTCCGCTTCAACGTCTGAGGACCGCCTCTGCCCGGACGTCTGGCCAGCCGCGCGTCAGCTCACTGCTCGCGCGAGCGCTGCTCGGCGAGCCAGGTGTGGTTGCTGATCGCCGCGCCGACCTCGGCGCGGAAGTCGCGACCGGTGCCGTCGCCGCGGCGGTACAGGTCGCGGGCGTGGTACGGCGACTCGGGCTGGTACGGCGCGCTCATGTGGATCCGCTCGGCGAGCTCGTCGAGGTACTGGTGGCCACGCCTGCGGTAGTCCTCGCGCTCGACGGCGCCCAGTTCGATCAACGCGGAGTCGTCGATGATCGCGCTGTAGGAGTAGCGCGCGTCCAGGTAGAGGGCGTCGCCCTGGCGGACCAGGAACCAGCCGCCCGGACGGTGGTCGACGTACTGCATCGCCTCCCTCGCCTGCTCCTGCCGGGCCCGTGACGCCCACTGCTCGACGGGCGGGATCCGCTCCATCGGCCGCTCCCTGGCCTCGTTCGGTCCGTGGTAGCCGAAGGTCGGCGGCCCGTCGCGGTGCAGCGTCAGGCAGATGACCCGGTGGCAGGTCCGGCAGGTCAGCTGGCTCTCCACGAGCCTCATCAGCCCCGAGGCGTGGAGCTCCTCGAGGTCGTCGAGCGGCACCCACGCCGGGTCCTGCTTGACCTGCTCCGCCGCCACGGCGGTCCGCAGCCGCTCCAGGGTCGCAGCCAGGTCGAGGCCGCCCTGCTCGTCGATCGCGGGCAGCGTGCTGCAGGCCGGGCACTCGTCGGCATCCGGCGGACGCACCCGTCCGGGCTGCCCGGCGGTGACGACGATGCTGACGAGGTGCCCGGGCTCCTTCCACGAGCCCTTGTCGCCGGCGTCGCCGAAGCGGAGTTGGGCGAAGCCGGCGCCGACCTTGAAGTACGGGCTGCGGAACCCGGAGAACTGGTCCTTCAGGCCGAACGCGGTCTCGACCTGCTTCAACGTCGCCGCGTTCGTGAGCCCGTCGACCCACGTCGACAGGTCGACCACCCCCGCACCGTCGGAGGGCGGCTTGGCGTGCAGGATCACGGCGAGCACCGCGCCGTCCTGGAGCACGATCTCGCCGCCCGAGGCGAAGCGCAGCCTGCGCACCTCGGTCGCGGGTACGCCGAGGCGGTGCTCCGTGACGTGGACGGGATCGTCACCGAAGGCGTGGAGGAGGCGGCGTACGGCGTCGTCCGCCTCCGTGCCGCCGAGGACGTCGACGAGGAGGGGAAGGCGGCTCCGAGTGGCCCACGGCTGCATGCAGGAACCGTAGGCCAGCGGGGCTGGGATCGCGGATAGGGTCGCCTCGTGCCCGTGACCCTCGCCGAGCTGCTCGTCGCCGACCCGCCCGAGGCCTGGCGGGCAGCCGGCTTCACCGTCGACGACGACGGGACCTGCCGGGTCGGGTCGGTCCGCATCCGGCTGCTCGGCGACGCGGCCGGCAAGGGCGTGGTGGGCTGGGCGTTGCGTGGGCTGCCGGAGGAGCGGGCCGACGTCGACGGCGTACCCACGACCGCGACGGACGAGCCCGCGGCAGAGCCGGCCGGCCACCCCAACGGTACGACGCACATCGACCACGTCGTCCTGCTGGCGCCGGACCTCACCCGAACCGTCGCGGCGCTCGGCGACATCGGCCTCGAGCCGCGCCGTGAGCGTGACGGCGAACTGGGTGGGGGCCCGGTGCGCCAGGTCTTCTACCGGCTGGGCGAGGTGATCCTCGAGGTGGTCGGTGCTCCGGGTGTCACGGGGGAGGGCCCGGCCACGATCTGGGGCCTCACCCACACGGTCGCCGACATCGACGCCGCGGCCGCGCTGCTGGGTGAGCACGCCGCGGCGGTCAAGGACGCCGTCCAGCCGGGCCGGCGGATCACGACCCTGCGCACCCGCGAGCTGGGGATGTCGGTCCGCACGGCGTTGATCTCGCCGCACGTGAAGCGCTGACCCGACCGATCACCCCGTCGCGAGCTTCCACGCCACGACGAGCATCGTCACCGCGATCGCGACCTCCAGCAGCTGCCACGCCCGCGGGCGGGCGAGCAGGGGAGCGAGGAGCCGGGCGCCGAAGCCGAGGCTGCAGAACCACAGCACGCTGCCGAGCGCCGCCCCGGCGCCGAACCACCAGCGCCCGGCGACCTCGCCGCCGTCGTGGGCGGCCGCGACCGAGCCGATGAGCAGGAGCGTGTCGAGGTAGACGTGCGGATTGAGCCAGGTGAGCGCGAAGGTCCGCGCGAGCACGCTGCGCCGGGTCTCGTCACGGTTGCCGTTCTGGGGCGCCAGCGACTCGGGGTGGAGGGCGCGGCGGAGGGAGCTGGCGGCGTACCAGACCAGGAAGGCGACGCCGAGCCAGCGGACCACGTCGATCACCCAGCCTGCGTGGTCGACCAGGGTGCCGATGCCGGCGATGCCGGCGGCGATGAGCACGGCGTCCGAGAGCGCGCAGACGAGGACGACGCCGCCGACGTGCGAGCGGAGCAGGCCCTGCCGCAGGACGAACGCGTTCTGCGCGCCGATGGCGACGATGAGGGAGAGCGCGGTCAGGAGGCCCGCGACGGCAGGGGCGATCACGGCTCGACCGTAGGTGCGTCATCGGATGCAGGCCAGCGAATCTTCCTAAGGAAGATGAAGCAGCGCTTAACCTGATCAGCATGCGCTTCGACCCCGCCCAGCTGGAGACGCTCGTCGCGATCTCGGAGGAGGGGACCTTCGAGGCCGCGGCCCGGCGGCTCCACGTCACGCCGAGCGCGGTCAGCCAGCGCGTGCGCGCGCTCGAGCAGGCGGCGGGCCAGGTCCTCGTCGGCCGTACGACGCCCGCCACCGTGACCGCGGCAGGGGAGCCGCTCGTCCGGCTGGGCCGGCAGCTGCGCCTGCTGGCGTCCGAGGCCGCTGCCACGCTGGGCGCCGGTGAGGTGGTCGAGCTCGCCGTCGCGGTCAACGCCGACTCGCTGGCGACCTGGCTGCGCCCGGTGCTGCGCGCCGTGGCGACCCTGCCGACGGTCGCGCTGCGGCTGAGGATCGAGGACCAGGGCTACTCGCACGACCTGCTGCGGCGTGGTGACGTGCTCGCCGCGGTCACGGCCGAGGGGGCGCCGGTGCAGGGCTGTGCGGTCGAGCCGCTGGGCCGGCTGCGCTACACCCCGGCGGCCGCCCCCTGGCTGGTCGACCGGCACCGGCGCGGGCGGTCGGTCGACTGGGCGCGCATCCCGATGGTCGTGTTCAACGAGAAGGACCACCTCCAGGACGAGGTGCTGGCGGCCCACGGCGCCACCCGGCCGCCGGTCGTGCACCGGGTGCCGAGCACGGCCGACTTCCACGAGGCGGTCCGCGCGGGGCTGGGCTGGGGCATGATCCCGGCCCCACAGCTGGAGCCCGACCGGGCCGACGGCCTGCTGGTGCGGCTGCCCGGCGGGCGGCCGGTCGACGTACCCCTCTTCTGGCAGCGGTGGCGCCTCGACAGCCCGGCGCTCGCCGCGCTGTCCGACGAGGTCCGCGCCGCCGCGGCTCTGGGCCTCGGGCCGCGGCGTCCCTAAGGTGGCGGCATGGCAAGCGTCGACCTGTTCGCCGGCATCCCCGTCACCGACCACGAGCGTGCGGTCGACTGGTACACGCGGCTCCTCGGCGAGCCGCCGTCCTTCCTGCCCAACGACATCGAGGCGGTGTGGGAGCTCGCGGACCACCGCTACGTCTTCACCGAGCTCCTGCCCGAGCACGCCGGCCACGCCCGGCACACGCTGTTCGTCGACGACCTCGACGGCTGGGTCGACGCGATCGCGGACCGTGGCATCGAGGCCGCCACGAGCGAGACCTACGACAACGGCGTGCGCAAGGTGACCTACCGCGACCCCGACGGCAACGAGATCGGGTTCGGCGGGGAGTCCGCGGCCGCCTGAGCGTGGATGGCGGTCGGGCTCAGGCGCTGCGGGTGGCGCGGTCGTGCGCCTCGCGCACCAGCTCCACCACGGAGCGGCCGATCCGGGTGAGGCCGAGCCGCTTCTGCAGGTCGATCCACATGGCCGCGTCCAGCGCGTCGGTCGCCAGTCGGCGCAGCTCGTCGGCATCGAGCTCGCCCGCGTCCCCGTCGCCGGCGTCGAGGGTGGCGCTGAACACCGGCTCCGCCCCGTCGAGGCACCAGGTCCGGATCAGCCCGAAGCGCGGCCCCTCGTGCAGCCAGGCGCCGGCGTCGTCGTACGCGTGCTCGGCGGCGCTGGTGACGCACCACGGCGGGCAGTCGGGGGCGCTGGTCGTGCGCGACGGGTCGGCCGGGTCCATGCCTGCCTGATCGGCAGCCCGGAGGCCTTGTTGACCTCTCTAGGGTCGGGACATGGGAATCGGCTCGACCCTCGCCAAGGTGGCGGACGCCTCGCTCGACCGGACGGTGCTCCTCGGCTACACGCGGGTGGGCGCCGGCCTGCGCGCCGCCTGGTGGCCGGCCGACCCCGAGCCGGGCGCGCTCGAGGGGCGCCGGGTCCTCGTCACCGGTGGCACCTCGGGCATCGGCAGGGCTGCTGCGGTGGGCTACCTCCGGCTCGGCGCGACCGTCCACCTCCTGGGGCGGAACCAGGCCAAGGTCGCCGCCACGGTCGCCGACCTGCGCTCGGTCGTCCCGTCCGGAGAGGTGGTGGGCGAGACTTGCGACGTCGGCGACCTCGACGACGTCCGGCAGTGGTCGGCAGGGCTGCTCGCACGGGTGGACCGGCTGGATGCGGTCCTGCACAACGCCGGCACGATGACCGGTGATCGCCGCGAGACGAGCCCGCAGGGACACGAGCTCACCCTCGCGGTCCACGTGCTCGGACCGCACCTGATGACCTCGCTGCTCGGGGCAGCGCTGCTGGCGTCAGAGGCGCCGAGCGTGGTGTGGATGAGCTCGGGCGGCATGTACGGCGCGCGCCTGCACGCCGACGACGCCGACGACATCGAGTACCGCACCGGGGCCTACGACGGCGTGCGGGCCTATGCCCGCACCAAGCGGATGCAGGTCGTGCTCGCGCAGGAGTGGGCGCGGCGCACGGCGGAGCACCCGGTCCTGTTCGCGAGCATGCACCCCGGGTGGGCCGCCACCCCGGGGGTCAGCGAGCACCTCCCGCGCTTCGAGCGGCTCACGCGCCCGCTCCTCCGCACGCCCGAGGAGGGTGCGGACACCGCCGTGTGGCTGGTGGCGACCCGGCCCGACTCCCGTCCGCCGCACTTCTGGCACGACCGTGCGCTGCGTCCGGTCGTGTTCCCCGGCCAGCGTCCGCCTCCGGCCGAGGCCGTACGACGGCTGGCCGAGCACGTCACCGACGCGGCCGGGGCGCCCTTCGTGCTGTGAGCAGGCGGCGCGAATCGGCTCGCGCGAGGGCCGGCTGTTGTCGGACAATGCCTGCATGCCGTCGACCAGCCAGCTCGCCGCCTTCGCGGTCGCCTCGTTCCTGTTCATCCAGGTGCCGGGGCCGAGCCTGCTGTTCACGATCGGCCGCGCGCTGACGGTCGGTCGTCGCGACGCGCTGCTGTCGGTCGTGGGCAACGCGCTCGGCCTGGTCGCCCAGGTCGTGCTCGTGGCGGTCGGCCTCGGGGCGGTCGTCGCTGCGTCGGCGACCGCGTTCACCGTGCTCAAGCTCGCGGGCGCGGCCTATGTCGCCTACCTGGGCATCCAGGCGATCCGGCACCGTGGCGACGCCCGGGCCGCGCTGGCGGCTGCCGACGAAGGCGCCGACGTGTCGCGCCCGAGCAGCAGCCTGGCGTCGGTGCGCACGGGCTTCCTCGTCGGCGCCACCAACCCCAAGACGATCGTCTTCTTCGTCGCCTTCCTGCCGCAGTTCATCGACGACGGGGCCCCTGCCGCGCCGCAGCTGCTCCTCCTCGGCGTCCTGTTCGGCACGATGGCGGTGTGCTCCGACGCCTGCTGGGCGCTGGTCGCCGGCCGGGCGCGCGACTGGTTCGCCCGCAAGCCGCAGCGCCTCGACGGCCTGGGGGCTGCCGGCGGCGTGATGATGGTCGGCCTCGGCGCCGCGCTGGTGACGACGAACAACCACTGAGCAGACCGGGGGCGCGGCCCCGGAGGCTACTGGCGCGTAACCACGCCGTCGTACGCCTCGTTCTCCCGGTGTGAAGCGCGTCACATCAGCCCTGGTCGCCACCCTCGCCGCGGTGCTCGTCGCCGCCGGCCTGCTCGTCCCGGCGCCGTCGGCGCACGCGGCCGACCCGTTCACCGTCACCACGCTGCACTTCAAGGTCATGGTGGGTCCGGACAACGGCACGACCTGCGACATCGTGGGCGACGTCTACGTCCCCAACGGTGCGAGCAGCCTCAACCGGGTGCCCGCGGTGCTGACGACCAACGGCTTCAACGGCTCGAAGAACGACCAGGCGCCCACGGCGAAGGCGCTCGCCTCGCGCGGGTACGCCGTGCTGTCGTACTCGGGCCTCGGTTTCGGCGGCTCGAGCTGCGTCATCACGCTCGACGACCCCGACGTCGACGGCAAGGCGGCCAGCCAGCTGGTCAGCTATCTCGGCGGCCGCACCGGCATCGCCTTCCTCGACAAGGAGCACACGCAGCCCGCGCCGGCGCTCACCGTCGTGCAGAAGGACGCCCGCGACCACAAGGGCGTCGCGCGCACCGACGACCCGCGCGTCGGGACCTTCGGCGGCTCGTACGGCGGCGGCTTCCAGTTCGCGGTCGCATCCGTGGACGCCCGGGTCGACGCGCTCGTCCCGCTGATCACCTGGAACGACCTGAGCTACAGCCTCGACCCCAACAACACCGCGCAGACCTCGGGCGTCTCCACCTCGACCCCCGGCGCGGCCAAGCTGATGTGGGCCCTCGGCTTCTCCGCGACGGGCGCCACCGGCGACGTGCAGAACCAGCAGGTCCCGCCGGACGCGGTGCCCTGCCCCAACTTCGCCGCGTTCGTCTGCCCGGCGCTCGTCACGGCCGGGACCACCGGCTACCTCCAGCCGGGCGACATCGCCTCGCTGCGGCACGCGTCCGTGGCGTCGTACGTCGCGAAAGTGCGGGTGCCGACCCTGCTCGTCCAGGGCCAGCGCGACACCCTCTTCAACCTCAACGAGGCCACGGCGACCTACCGCGCGCTGCAGGCGCAGGGCACCGAGACCAAGATGATCTGGATGCTCGGCGGGCACTCCGGCGCGAGCGCACCCGGCGAGGTCAGCTGGGACGACCCGTCCGCCGGCTACCTCAGCACCCGGGTGCTGCAGTGGTACGAGCGCCACCTCAAGGGCAAGGCGGTCAGCACCGGTCCCGAGTTCGCCTACTTCCGCGACTGGGTCGCCTACTCCGGCAACGCCACGCCCGCCTACGCGACGTCGTCCGCCTTCCCCGTGGGAGTACGACGGACCTGGCGCCTGTCGGGCGCCGGCTCCCTCGTGACCGGTACGACGGCGACCGCTCCGGGCTCGCAGTCGTTCGTCACGACCGCGGCGGGCCTGCCCACCCGGCTGGACGAGATGGACGTGTTCGGCAGCTTCACCGCCCCGGTGACCGATCTCGTCACCGACCAGCCCGGCACCTTCGCGAGCTGGTCGACACCGGCCCTGACGGCGCCGTTGCGGGTCGCGGGCTCGCCGACGGTGCGGATCCAGGTCGGCGCCCCGAGCGCGGCGCTGACCCAGGCGCTCGGTCCGGCCGGGCAGCTGGTGCTCTTCGTGAAGGTCGTCGACGTCGCCCCCGACGGCACCGCGCGGCTGATCAACGGGCTCGAGGCGCCGGTGCGGGTCCCCGACGTCACCAGGCCGTTCACGGTGCAGGTGCCCGCGATCGTGCACGAGTTCGCGGCCGGCCACCGGCTGCGGCTGGTCGTCGCGGGCGGCTCGGTCAACTACCGCGGTGGCCTGGTGGCGACGCCGGTGTCCATCGCGTCCGGCTCGGCGCAGACGCTCAGCCTGCCGATCGTCCCCTGACCGGTCCGGGCTGGAGCGGTCCGGGCTGGAGCGGTCAGGGCTGCTGCTGGGACATCCCCATCCGCGCCAGCACGACGTTCTCGAGCAGCTGCACGAGGTTGTAGAGCAGCAGCGTGATCGCGGTGATGATCGCGACCGACGCCCAGAGGTCGTCGAACTTCGCCGCCGCACTGAACTTCTGGATCGAGCCGCCGATGCCCTTGCCCGTCGAGAGCCACTCGGCGAGCAGCGCGCCGGTGACCGCGCCGGGCACGGAGACCCGGGCGGCGGCGAACAGGGAGGGCAGGGCGCCGGGGATCGCGACCTTGCGCAGCGCGGTGGCGTTGCCGCCGCCGTACACGTGGACCAGGTCGAGGCTCTCCCTGCTGGCCCGGCCGAGCCCGAAGAGCGCCGAGGCGAGGGCCGGGAAGAGCACCACGATGCTGCCGATGACCGCCACCGAGGCGGTCGTGCCGCGGCCGGTGATCAGGATGATGACCGGCGAGATCGACACCAGCGGGACGCTGCGCAGGAGCAGGGCGAGGGGGAGCACCCCGGCCTCGACGGTCTTCGACAGCGAGAACGCCCCGGCGAGCGCGACGGCGATGGCCATGCCGACGCCGAAGCCCAGCCCCGCGTCGCGCAGGGTCTGCGTGGTGAGCGGGCGCAGCGCGTCGCGGTGGTCCGCGGCCAGCCGGCCCGGCGCGGCGCCGGCCTCGTCGACGAACAGGAACCGGAAGACGTCCAGGGGTCCCTTGGCGACGTACGGGGAGACGCCGGCGAAGCTGACCACGGCCTGCCAGAGCGCGAGGACCACGAGCACGGTGACCAGCGCGTTGAGCAGCGAGCGCCCGATCGCGCGGCTCATGCGGTGCCCCGTCCCGACACCCACGGGGTGACCAGCCGGGCCAGCAGGCCGAAGGCGGCGTAGCCCGCCAGCGCAACGAGGGCGCACAGCAGGAAGACCGCCCAGACCCGGACCGAGTCGAGCTGGCCCTGCAGCCGGATCAGGGTGATGCCCACGCTGCGGTCGGTCGCGCCCATGTACTCCCCGAGCACCGCGCCGAGCAGCGAGGTCGGCACGGCCACCTGCAGCGCGTTGAGGACCGCGGGCAGCGCCGCGACGAGGCGCACCTTCACCAGCTGCCGCACCCGGCCGCCGCCGAAGACCCGGACGACGTCCAGGCTCGCCCGGTCGGCGGCCTTGAAGCCGAGCAGGGCGCCGACGACGGTGGTGAAGAAGACCGAGAGCGCCGCGAGGAAGATCGCCGTCGTCGACGGGTCGCCGGGCTCCGTGGCGCCGCCGAGGGCGACGATCGAGATGCCGCCGACCGCCACGAGCGGCAGGCAGTAGGACACGACGGCGACCTGGACCACGATCGGCTCGATCCGCGGCACCAGCAGCACCGTCGCGGCGAGCAGCAGGGCGAGCCCGTTGCCCCAGAGGAAGCCGACCGCCGCCTCGTGAACGGTGACCGAGAAGAAGTCCCAGTACGCCGACAGGCCGTCGTCGAGGATCTGGCGGCCGACCGCGAGCGGCGACGGCACGGGGTCGTACGTCGTCCCGGGGTCGGGCCGGAAGGCGAGCACCGAGAACAGCCACCACGCCAGGACCAGGCCGACGGTGCCGAGGATGCTGGCCAGCCAGCCCGGCACCCGGCGCGACGGGTTCACGACTCGGCGTCCGCGCGGCCGTCGGCGCCGAACAGCAGCTCGGACGCCTGGTCCACCAGGGCGTGGAACTCCGGCGTGCGCATCAGGTCCGGCGTGCGGGGCCGCGGCAGGTCGACGTCGATGATCGCCTTGATCCGGCCGGGCCGCGGCGACATCACCGCCACCTGGTCGGAGAGGAAGATCGCCTCCGAGATGCCGTGCGTGACCAGCAGCGTGGTCGCCGGCTTCTCGGTCCAGATCCGCAGCAGCTCGAGGTTGAGGTTCTGCCGCGTCATGTCGTCGAGCGCCCCGAACGGCTCGTCGAGCAGCAGCACCGACGGCTTGAGGGCGAGCGCCCGGGCGATCGAGACGCGCTGGCGCATGCCGCCGGAGAGCTGGGCCGGCTTGCTGTCCTCGAAGCCGCGGAGCCCGACGAGCGCGATCAGCTCGTCGACGTACTCCTTGTCGACGTCGCGCCCGGCGACCTCGAACGGGAGGCGGATGTTCTTCGTGACGCTGCGCCACGGGAGCAGCGCGTGGTCCTGGAAGGCGATGCCGAGCTCGCTGTCGCGGCGCAGCTCGGCCGGGGTGCGGCCGTCGACGAGCGCGGTGCCGGACGTCGGGTGCTCGAGGTCGGCGAGGATGCGCAGGATCGTCGACTTGCCGCACCCCGAGGGACCGAGCAGGGCCAGGAACGAGCCCTGCCCGGTGTGGAGCTCGGCGCCCTCCAGTGCGGTCACGGTGCGCCCGCGGCCCGCCCTGAAGGTCTTCGAGAGCCCGGAGACGTGGATGCCGGTCGCCATCGTCAGGGGAGGTACTTCTTCAGCTCGGGCTGCTCCTCGTAGATCTCGTCGATGATGCTCGTGTCGAAGAGGTCGTCGACGCTGACCTCCCAGCCGGCCGCCTTCAGCGAGGCGACGGTCTGCTCCTTGAGCTCGTCGGTGATCGTGAACAGTCCGTTGGCCTCGGTGTCGGCGGTGGAGATCAGCAGCTTCTCCGCCTCCAGGCCCATCCCGGTCTTCTTCGGGTCGAGCGCGCCGAAGGTCGCCTCGAGGCCGTCGGCGTTGTCGGACGCGGCCCTGTTGTAGAACTCCGTGATCAGTCCGACGGTGTCGTCGGTGGAGTTCTTGAAGACGTCGGTCCAGCCCTTGATCTCGGCGATCAGGAAGTCCTTGAGGAGCGCCTTGTTCTCGGCGAGGTACTGGTCGGTGACGCTGAACGTCTCGGCGACGTAGGGGACCCCGTTGTCGGCGTACGGCAGGTTGGTGACCTCGTGGCCGGCCAGCTCGACGGTGATCGCCTCGTTGGTCAGGTAGGCCATGAAGCCGTCGACCTTGCCCTCCATCAGCGGGGTCGGGTCGAAGTCGACGGGCACGACCTCGACCTCGTCCTTGGAGATGCCGTTGGCGTTGAGGATCGCCTCGAAGACGCTGGCGTTGGAGTCCTGGACGCCGATCTTCTTGCCCTTGAGGTCGGCGGGCGTCTTGATGTCCGCGCCGTCCTTGAGGGACAGGATGGTGAACGGGTTCTTCTGGAAGGTCGCGCCGATGATCTTCAGCGGTGCGTCCTCGTTGGCGATCGCGGCGCCGATCGACGCGGCGTCGCTGAGCGCGACCTGGACCGTGCCGCTGAGCAGCTTGGCGACACCGGTGTCGGGGCCGGAGATCCCGCTGACCTTCGAGAAGCCGGCGTCGGCGTAGTAGCCCTTGTCCTCGGCGTAGAACTCGCCGGCGAACTCCTCGTTCTTGATCCACGAGTACTGGACGCTGATGTCACCGTGGCCGTCGCCGCCACCGTCCGAGGCGTCGTCGCTGCCGCACGCCGCGAGGCCGACCAGGCCGACGACGGATGCCGTGGCGGCGGCGAGGGCGCGGAGGCCGCGGCGGGAACGGGTGGACGCGTGGGTCATGGGGGTCTCCTGTGGGCTGGTGCCTGCCACCGAGAAGCAACGGGGACGTTGCCTGCACGGCGACGCTAGGAGACCGGGATTTCAGCGCCGGGTCGGACGGTTTCGGGGAGGTTAAGTTCCCGGTGTCAGCGCCCCAGGCTGCTGCGCCTCATCGCGAAAACCCAGCGCCGGTGCGGGTGCTCGGTGACCGACCACAGCGACTCCGTCTCCGGCCACCAGACCAGGTCCTCGGGGCCGATCGGGGTGGCCCACCGCAGCTCGCGGAAGCGGCCCGGGGCGCCGACGAACATCGAGCCCGGGAAGAGCGGCGTGCGCGAGGCGGTCGCGTAGTAGGTGCCGTCGACGACGGAGACGCCCTGCATCCGGGCCTGGCCCCGGTCGTCGATCTCCGGCACGTAACGTCCCTCCGCGTCGCCGACGAGGAGCTGCGTCGCCGGGTCGAGGGCGAAGCGGGCGATCCGCCGGGTCTGCTTCAGCGAGCCGTACTCGCCGACGACCAGCGCCGGGTCGGCCGCGCTGCGGTCGACGGTGAAGAACGAGAAGCGCAGCCGCGTCGTACCCTCCTCGTTCTGGCCGCGGTAGACGAAGCGCACGGGCAGCACGTAGCGGTGCCCGAAGGTCTCGTACGACGACCCGGCGGGCACCCGCAGGATGTCGTCCATCCGGCAGGTGAAGAGTCCCTTGCCGGTGCCTCCGACGTGCAGGTAGCCGCCGTGCCACACGATGCCGCCCGCGTGCACCTTCAGCGGGCCGAGGCCGGGCACACCGTCCTTCAGCGTCGGCGTCACCAGCAGCACGTGCGCGTAGCGGCGGCGCTCGACGTCGACGATGCTGATCCGCGAGCCCTGGCCCTGCTTGGAGTACCACGACGTCGCGAGCACGTCGTGGCCGTGCCGCTCGCGGAAGCCCGTCGCCACCGACGTGGTGATGCCCTGCGGCATCCAGGTCGGGTCGCGCCGGTCGTGGCCCTCCCACGTGTAGGCACGGGAGACCTTGCGGCCGAGCAGGCGCGGCGTCGGCGCGAAGGTGCGGCGCAGCCGCCGGGCGAGGTCGGGCGCGAGGCCGCTGATCCCGACCCGTCCGCCGCCGTCCGCGGCGAGGGCCGCGGCCAGGGCGTCGATCTCGGCGACGTTCTCCTCGGTGCGGGTCAGGTGCAGTCCGGCCACGGGCGTCACGGTAGCCGAGGTGCCTGCGTCATCATGGGCACGTGAGGGGCATCTTCTTCGACGAGGAGCAGGCGCGTTCGGCCGCCGCGGCGCTGGTGCGGGGCGGGTACGCCGCCGAGGTGGTCCGCGAGCGCCTGGCCGGCGAGGACGACGACGAGGACCACCCGTGGGCCGTCGTCACGGACGCCCCGGAGATCCAGCTCGACATGCTGGTCGAGATGTACGACGGCTGGCTGGACTACGACGACGAGGCGGAGCCGGCGGCACCGCCGCTCGTCCTGCCGCTCCCCGACCAGCCGAAGCGGATCAAGCGCCCGGAGTAGTCACCGGGCGGGTCACTTGCCGAGCGGGCAGGCGAACGGGCCGTCGGCCCGGGACCACGCCTGCACCATCGCCCGCCGGTCGTCGAAGGAGCCCTCGGCGGTCACGGCGTCGCCGTCGGCCTGCACGTCGAGGCCGACGTCGAAGCCCCGCGTCGAGGCGCGCTCGTCGAGATAGGTCTCGAGCCCCTTCGCGTCGCTCTCGGCGTCGTTGTCGTCGCCGAAGAGGCGCACGGCCGTCACTGCGTCCGGGTCGGCGAACAGTGCCTCGCCGCGGTCGGGGTGGGACAGGCCCTCGAACTCCTGGGCGGCCTGCTCGGGCGTCACCCGGTCACCGAGACCGCACAGCCCCTCGAGGCTGAGCGCCGCGAACTCGAGGTCGCCGGCGTCCGGGGCACGGTCGAGCAGGTCGTCGAAGCTGCCCTCGTCGGACAGCGAGTCCTCGTCGTCGTTGGCGACGTCGATCGCGAGCTCGACGGCGCCGGACAGCACGAGGTGCTCGTCGGGGACGAGCGCGAGCGAGGTCAGGATGCCGGGGTAGCGGCCGCCGTACAGGCCGCTCTCGTCGGCGCTCTCCAGCGAGGTCTCGAAGGTCTCGACGTCACCCGACGTGCCGTGCTCGTAGCCGGCGTCCTCGAGGTCGTCGGCGATCTTGCCGAAGTCGACGTCGTCGTCCAGCTTCCAGACCCGGACCCGGCCGTCGTCGACGGAGGTCCCGGATGCCTCCCACTCGACGTCCAGGTCGCTGAACGCGGCCTCCTGCATGACGGCGACCCACGCGCTGAGCTCGGTGCCGTAGCCCTCGTC
This sequence comes from Nocardioides sp. SRI_004, assembly GCF_057586415.1. Taxonomy (NCBI): domain Bacteria; kingdom Bacillati; phylum Actinomycetota; class Actinomycetes; order Propionibacteriales; family Nocardioidaceae; genus Nocardioides; species Nocardioides sp. SRI_004. The sequence continues at coordinate 57,149 of NZ_JBYCZV010000018.1, read as the reverse complement.
CTGCTGGGCCCGGCCCCAGTCGGCCAGCTCGTCCTCGGAGGCCGGGGTCGCCAGGTCGTCGAGGTCCAGCCGGTCGTCCATGGCCGCGCGGTCGGTGAAGGTGAGCGCGGTCGTGGACGCCGGCAGGTACTCCAGCGCGTCCTCGACGGGCGTGCTCCCGTCGAGCAGCCCGCAGCCGGCGAGGCCGCTCGAGAGCAGGGTGAGCGCGGTGGTGACCACGGCGAGGCGCCCGAGAGAGTGCGTCATGGAGACCATCATTACGCTCGATCTCATGACCGACACCCCGGCCCACCGGTTGCTGCTCGTCCACGCCCACCCCGACGACGAGTCGATCGGCCAGGGCGCCACGATGGCGAAGTACGTCGCCGAGGGTCGCGGCGTCACCCTGGTCACCTGCACCGCGGGGGAGATGGGCGAGGTCCTGGTGCCCGAGCTGGTCCACCTGGCGGCGGACCAGGAGGACCGCCTCGGCGAGCACCGCCGGGACGAGCTCGACGCCGCCATGAAGGCGCTGGGCGTGACCGACCACCGCTTCCTCGGCGGCTTCGGCACCTACCGCGACTCCGGGATGAAGTGGCACGAGAAGGGCCACGCCGTCGCTGCCGACGACGTCCACGAGAACGCCTTCTGGAACGCCGACCTCACCGAGGCCGCCAACCACCTCGTCGCCGTCATCCGTGAGGTCCGGCCGCAGGTGCTCGTCACCTACGACGAGTTCGGCGGCTACGGCCACCCGGACCACATCCAGGCCCACCGGGTCGCGATGTACGCCGCCCAGCTGGCCGCCGCGCCGTCGTACCGGCGCGACCTGGGGGAGGCCTGGGAGATCGCGAAGATCTACTGGGGCGCGATGTCGGAGAGCCGGGTCCGCGAGAGCCTGCGCCGCCTCCGCGAGGCCGGTGACACGACGACCTTCGAGGGGATGGACCCCGACGGCGACCTGCCGCCGATCTTCCGCCCCGACGAGGACATCTCGTGCGAGGTCGACGCGAGCGCCTACGTCCCGCAGAAGCTCGACGCGCTGCGCGCGCACGCCACCCAGATCACCACCGACGGGCCCTTCTTCGCGCTGTCCAACAACAAGGGCGCGGAGGCCTTCGGTCGCGAGCAGTACCGCCTCGTCAAGGGCGCGGCCGGCGAGACCGACGCCGAGCGCGGCTGGGAGACGGACCTCTTCGCGGGCATCCCCGCCTGACCCGGACCCGGTACGACGCCATGGCGCACCTGCGGCGCGCACCGCTCGCCGTCCTGTGCCTCCTCGGCGGTGCGGCCGTCTCGACCTGCGCCGTGCTGCTGCACGACTACGCGTGGGGCCTGGTCCTGGGCGTGGTGACCACCTTCGCGCTGCTGGTCGCCCTGCCGCCGGGCTGGTGGTCGCGGCTGTCCTTCGCGGTCGGCTGGGTGGTCGTGCTGTGGCAGGCGACCACCGAGCGTCCCGAGGGGGACTACCTCGTGTCGTCCGACGCGTCCGGCTACGCCCTGCTGCTGGTGGGGATGGTCGTCCTGGCGGGCGGCTTCGTGGGTCTGGTGCGCCGCGGCCGCCCCGCCGGGGATTCAGGAGGAGTGGAGACGGCTCCCTAGGATGGCGCCCGTGGGCATGTGGGAGGACGTCGCGCAGGACGCCGGCAGCACCAAGCGGGAGCGCCCGGGCGGCCGCCTGGTCGCCGTGGTCGTCGTGGTGCTCCTCCTCCTGGTGGGCGGCGGGTACGCCGCCGCGCACGCCGTGGCCGCCGACAAGGTCCCACCGGGCACGAAGGTGTCCGGCGTCGACGTGGGTGGCCTGACCCGGGCCGACGCGCTCGAGAAGCTCGAGGACGCCTTCGGGCCGCGCAGCGAGGTCCCCATCGCCGTCACCGTCGAGCACCGCCTGCCCGGCGGCGACGAGGGCTCGGAGGCCGCGAGCATCGAGCCCGCCGACATCGGCCTGGCGGTCGACTACGAGGCGTCCCTCGACGCGGCGGGTGCCGAGTCGAGCTGGAGCCCGGGTCGGCAGTGGGACTACTTCACCGGCGGCGACGACGTCGACGCCGTGGTCACCCTCGACGAGGACCGCTTCGAGGACCGGCTGACCCAGGCGGCCCAGGGCCTGGGCACGCCGCCGAAGGACGGGCAGGTGAGGTTCACCGCCGACGGCGTCGAGACGTCCGCGCCGGTCCCCGGCGAGGCGATCGACGCCGGCGCCGCCCGCGAGGCGATCACCGACGCCTTCCTCGCCGGCGAGGACGCCGTCGACCTCGCCGTCACGATGGCCGAGCCCGAGATCGACGCCGCCGACGTGGAGCGGGCGGTGAAGGAGTTCGCCGAGCCGGCGATGTCCGCCCCGGTCACCCTCGTCTTCGGCGAGAACGACGTGCGGCTCACGCCCAAGCGCTTCGCCTCCGTGCTGTCGATGAAGGCCGAGGACGGCGAGCTGGTGCCCGTCGTCGACGAGGCGCGGCTCGCGAAGCTCGTCGACAGCGCGACCGCCGACGGCAAGCCCGTCGACGCCACGGTGCGGATCGTGAAGGGCAAGCCTCGCGTCGTACCCGCCAAGCCGGGGGTGGAGTTCGACCCCGCCGACGTGGCCGAGGTCTTCACCGGCCTGCTCACCGCCGACGGCGACGCGCGCAGCGGCGAGGTCGAGGCCGAGGTGACCGATGCGGAGTTCACCACCCAGGACGCGAAGGACCTCGGCATCATCGAGAAGGTCTCGCAGTTCTCGACGTTCTACCCCCACGCCGACTACCGCAACACCAACATCGGCCGCGCGGCCGAGCTGATCGACGGCACGATCCTCAAGCCCGGCGAGGAGTTCTCGCTCAACGGCATCGTGGGCGAGCGCACCCGCGAGAACGGCTTCACCGAGGGCTACGTCATCAGCAACGGCATCCTGAAGCTGGACCTCGGCGGCGGCGTCTCGCAGCTGGCCACGACCACCTTCAACGCGATGTTCTTCGCGGGCCTCAAGGACATCCAGCACAAGCCTCACTCCTTCTACATCGACCGCTACCCGGTCGGCCGCGAGGCCACCGTGGCGTGGCCGACCGTCGACCTGCGCTTCCAGAACGACACCGACCACGGCGTCCTCATCCACGCCTGGGTCGAGCCGAGCGACTACTCGCGCCAGGGCAAGGTGACCGTGCAGATGTGGTCGACCAAGGTCTGGGACATCGACTCGAAGACCTCCGACCGCTACGCCTACGTGGGCCCGGCCACGCGGACCCTGACGACGCCCGACTGCGAGCCGCACACCGGCTCCTCGGGCTTCCAGGTCGACGTGACGCGGATCTTCCGCAAGCACGGCGAGTCGGTGATCGACCACACCGAGAAGTTCCACACCGACTACACGCCGGCCGACACGGTCATCTGCAAGAAGCCCGGGCCGCCGCCGCCCGAGGACCCCGACGAGGGCTGAGCCGCTCAACCCGGGTCTCCCGCTGCCGAAGGGACGGGCGGAGGGATGCGGATGATGCTGCGGGCTGCCTTTGCCCTGCCGGAACCGGTGGTCGAGGACCTCCGCCGGGTCGCCGGCCGGCTCAGCGTGCTCCCGGGCGTCCGGCCGTCCCAGGCCGTCGCCCTCGACGTACGCGTGGCCGACCTCGGCAACATCGTCGAGGCCGACGCGCGGTCGCTGGCGGCGTCGGTCAGCAGGCAGTTCGCGCAGACGGCCGCGCCGCTGCTGCGGGCCACCGGCGTCGAGGTGTCGCCGCGGGGGAGCGTCGCGCTCACCCTGGGCGGCGACGTGGAGACGCTGCGCGCGATGGCCACCGCGGTCGGCCTGGCCGCCGAGCGGATCAACCTGTACGTCGACCGGCGCTCGTTCCGCCCCGAGGTGGTCGTCGCGTCGCTGGACCAGCAGCGGCCGGGGTCGCGGGTCGCTGCCGCGCTCGAGGCGATCGAGCCCCCGGTGACCGAAGACTGGTCGATCCACGAGCTCGTGCTGGTCCGCACCCGGTGGGGAGCCGCCGGGGGCGCCGCCGAGGTGTTCGAGCGGGTCCCGATCGGTACCGGTTCCGGCGCCGCCGGCGTGGACGGTGAGTGACCACCGTCACGCACTGGCGTTGAATGTCGACGTGCGCACCCTCCGCCTCCCGGCCTCCGCCCTCCTCGCCTCGCTGCTGCTGGCGCTCGGTGTCCTCACTGCGACGCCGGCCGCGCCGGCCGGCGCGGACACGATCCTGCCGCCGCTCCCGACCGCGCCCGAGGGCGACATCCCCGGCGTCAACGTCTGGACGTGCAAGCCGACCGCGGCCCGTCCGACGCCCGTGATCCTCGTGCACGGCACGTTCGGCGACCGCCGCCACCTGCTCGAGCGGCTCGGCACGTCGATCAAGGCGAAGGGCTTCTGCGTCTACTCCCTCGACTACGGCAACCGCGGCACCGGTGACATCGTGACCTCGGCCAAGCAGCTCAAGGCCTTCGTCGCGAAGGTCCGCACGGCGACCGGCGCCGCGAAGGTGTCGATGGTCGGGCACTCGCAGGGCGGGATGATGCCGCGCTACTACATCAAGTTCCTCGGCGGGGCGCCGTACGTCGACGACCTGGTCGGCATCGCGCCGTCCAACCACGGCACCAAGCTGCTGCCGGCCTTCAACCCCATCGCGCCGCTCCTGCCCGGGCTGGTCTGCGTCGCCTGCGACCAGCAGGCGTGGGGCTCGACCTTCCTGAAGAACCTCAACGCCGGCGACGAGACGCCCGGCGCGGTCAGCTACACCCAGATCACCTCGCGGCTCGACGAGGTGGTGGTCCCGCACACCTCCGGCTATCTCGCCGCCGGTGCCCGCACCACCAACGTGACCATCCAGGCGAAGTGCCCCTTCTCGCTCTCCGAGCACGTGCTGATCCCGACCGACCGGGCCACGATCGGGCTCACCCTGGACGCGCTCACGCACGTGGGACCGGCGCGCCCCACCTTCCAGCCTCCTTGCTAGGATGTAGAACACGTTCTATTCCAGGAGGGTCCGAAGCCGTGACCGCCACGTCCGCCACCCCCGTGATCGAGGGCTGGTTCACCACGGGTGAGGAGCCGCGCCTGCTGGCGTCGCGCTGCACCACCTGCAGCAATGTCGTCTTCCCGCCGGTGTCGTCCGACGCCACCGAGGCTGCGTTCTACTGCCGCAACCCCGCCTGCGACGGCGACCAGCACGACTCCGTCGAGCTCTCCCGCCGGGGGACCGTGTGGTCCTACACCGACGCGCAGTACCAGCCGCCGGCGCCGTACGTGCCGGCGACCGAGCCCTACCAGCCGTTCGCGCTCGCCGCGGTCGAGCTGCCCGAGGGCATCGTCGTGCTCGGCCAGGTGGCCGACGGGTTCGGCGTGGCCGACCTGAAGGTGGGGGCCGAGGTCGAGCTCGTCGTCGAGACCCTCAACGTCGACGAGACGGGCGAGCGCACGATCTACCGCTGGAAGCCGGTCGTGGAGGTGTCCGCATGAGCAGCAACGCAGTGGCCATCGCCGGTGTCGGCATGCACCCCTGGGGCAAGTGGGGCCGCAACTTCACCGAGTACGGCGTCCACGCGGCCCGCGCCGCGCTGAAGGACGCGGGCATCCCGTGGACCGATGTCGACCTCGTCGTCGGCGGCGAGACCGTCCGCAACGGCTACGCCGGCTACGTCGCCGGCTCCACCTTCGCCCAGGCGCTGGGCTGGAACGGCGCGCGGATCGCGACGTCGTACGCCGCCTGCGCGACGGGCGCCCAGGCGATCGACACCGCCCGCGCCCGGATCCTGGCCGGCCTGTGCGAGGTGGCGCTGGTCGTCGGCGCCGACACCACCCCGAAGGGCTTCCTCGCGCCCAACGCGGGCGAGCGGTGGAGCGACCCCGACTGGCTGCGCTTCCGCCTGCTCGGCATGACCAACCCGGCCTACTTCGCGCTCTACGCGCGGCGCCGGATGGACCTCTACGGCGCGACCAGCGAGGACTTCGCGCAGGTCAAGGTCAAGAACGCCAGGCACGGCCTGGCCAACCCCAACGCGCGCTACCGCAAGGAGGTCAGCGTGGACGACGTGCTGACCTCGGCCGTGGTCTCCGACCCCCTGCACCTGCTCGACATCTGCGCCACGTCGGACGGAGCGGCGGCCGTCGTACTGTGCAGCGTCGAGTACGCGAGGAAGCACGGCATCGCGAACCCCGTCCGGGTCGCCGCCGTCTCGACGGTCACCCCGACCTTCCCGAACACCGTCATCGACATGCCGCTGCTCTCGACCGACTCCTCGGCCGTGGTGGGTGTGCCCGAGCGGACGTTCAAGGAGGCCATCGGGCAGGCGGCGTACGAGGAGGCCGGCATCGGCCCCGAGGACGTCGACGTCGCCGAGGTCTACGACCTCTCGACCGCCCTCGAGCTCGACTGGATCGAGGACCTCCAGCTGTGCAAGCGCGGCGAGGCCGAGGTCCTGCTCCGCGCCGGCGACACCACGATCGGCGGACGGATTCCGGTCAACCCCTCCGGCGGGCTCGCCTGCTTCGGCGAGGCGGTCCCGGCCCAGGCGATCGCGCAGGTCTGCGAGCTCACCTGGCAGCTGCGCGGCCAGGCCACCGGCCGCCAGGTCGAGGGCGCGAAGGTCGGCATCACCGCCAACCAGGGCCTCTTCGGCCACGGCTCCTCGGTGCTGCTGTCCGTCTGACGCTTCGCGGGGCTCAGGTCGCGGGAGCGAGGAGCTCCCACACGACGTGCTCGCCCGGGAGGCCCTTGAGCTCCACCGCGTCCCGCTCGACGAGTACGACGGCCGCGTCGTCGTCGAGGGCCTCGCGGACCGCGTCGCTGGCGAGCACCTCCCCGCCGAGCGCGAGGTTGGCGACGCGGGCGGCCATGGCGACATTGCGCCCGAAGTAGTCGCCGTCGCGAGCGACGACCTGGCCGGTGTGGATGCCGATCCGCACCAGGATCGGTCCGTAGCGGCGGAGCGTGACGTCGCGCGGCAGGTCGCGCTGGATGGCCAGTGCCGCCCGACAGGCCGCTTCCGCGTCGCGGAAGGCGACCATGAAGCCGTCGCCGGCGGTCTTGACGACCTGTCCGCGGTACCTCTCGATCTGCGTTCGCAGCACCCGGTCGTGGGCGGCGAGCACCTTCACCCAGGTGCTGTCGCCGAGCCGGTCGTTGAGCGGCGTGGAGTCCTCGATGTCGGAGAAGAACAGGGTGACCGTGCCGTCGGAGGCGGCCATGTTGAGGATGTCGGCTCGCTCGTCGTCGCTCGCCCAGCTCTGCAGGTCCTCGACCGTGCTCTGGATCAGGCCCGTGATCCCGTGCTCCCGGACCCGGGTCGCGGCGCGGATCACGCGGCGTACCGCCCGGTCCGCGGAGTTCGACGGCGGGGGCGGGCGCAGCGCGGCGTCGAGGTCCGACTCGAGCTGCGTGATGTGGTGCTGCGCGTCGGCCAGCTGGCGCTGGAGCCGGCCGCGGTCACGCGCGAAGCCGACGATCACCACGACCAGCAACACGCACACGACGCCCAGGACGATGGCCACGGTCGAAGAGTAGAGCGGGGACAGGCGTTGTGTGTCCGCAGTAGCGTGAGATGGTGACCACTACGGCTCCCGAGATCTCGACCCTCGGCGCGCTGCGCGCCTCCGGCCACCAGCAGAAGTCGCTGCGGGCCGAGCTCCGCACCAACCTCCTCGACAAGCTCGCCCGCGGCGAGGACCCGTGGCCCGGCCTGCACGGCTTCGAGGACACGGTCGTCCCCCAGCTGGAGCGGGCGATCATCGCCGGCCACGACGTCGTCCTGCTGGGCGAGCGCGGCCAGGGCAAGACCCGCCTGCTCCGCACCCTCGTCGGCCTGCTGGACGAGTGGACCCCGATCATCGACGGCTCCGAGCTGGGGGAGCACCCCTACGAGCCGATCACCGTCGGGTCGCGCCGACGGGCCGCGGAGCTCGGCGACGACCTGCCGGTGGCCTGGCGCCATCGCAGCGAGCGGTACGCCGAGAAGCTCGCCACGCCGGACACCAGCGTGGCCGACCTGATCGGTGACGTCGACCCGATGAAGGTCGCCGAGGGCCGCTCGCTGGGCGACCCGGAGACCATCCACTTCGGCCTGATTCCCCGGTCCCACCGCGGGATCGTGGCGATCAACGAGCTGCCCGACCTCGCCGAGCGGATCCAGGTCGCGATGCTCAACGTGATGGAGGAGCGCGACATCCAGATCCGCGGCTACGTCCTGCGCCTCCCGCTCGACGTGTTCGTGGTCGCCTCGGCCAACCCCGAGGACTACACCAACCGCGGGCGGATCATCACCCCGCTCAAGGACCGCTTCGGCGCCGAGATCCGCACCCATTACCCGCGCGAGCTGGCCGCCGAGGTCGCCGTGATCCGGCAGGAGGCGGACCTCCTGGCCGACCAGGTCGACGTACCGGACTTCCTGGTGGAGATCCTCGCCCGCTTCACCCGCAACCTGCGCGAGTCCAGCGCCGTCGACCAGCGCTCGGGTGTCTCGGCCCGGTTCGCGATCGCCGGGGCCGAGACCATCGCCGCGGCCGCGCTGCGCCGAGCCACGATCCACGGCGAGGACCGGGCGGTGGCCCGCGTCGTCGACCTCGAGACCGCGGTCGACGTCCTCGGCGGCAAGATCGAGTTCGAGTCGGGCGAGGAGGGCCGCGAGGCCGAGATCCTCACCCACCTGCTGCGGACGGCGACCGCGGAGACCGTGCGTGAGAAGTTCCGCGGCCTCGACTTCGCCCTGCTGGTCGCGGCGGTCGAGGACGGCGCGACCATCACGACGGGCGCCTCCGTGACGGCCCGCGACGTGCTGACCGGGCTCCCGGTGCTCGGCGAGTCCGAGCTCTACGACCAGCTCTGCGAGCGGGTCAACGGACCGGGCGGCGGGCGCAACGACGGCGAGCGGGCCGCGGCGGTCGAGCTCGCCCTCGAGGGCCTCTTCCTCGCGCGCAGGATCGGCAAGGACAGCGACGGGTCCGAGACCGTCTATGGCTGAGCTGTCCCCGTTCGGCGTGAGCGTCGCGTCCGGCTCCCTGCGCGAGGGGGACGGCGTGGTGCTGCCGCACGCCTGGACGGAGGCCGGCGTCCTCGCCGCCCCGGTCACCAACGGCGCGCAGGCGCTGCACCTCGCGGTCGCCCTGTGCGTGCTCAACGACACTTACCGCGAGGCCGAGCGCCTCGTCGTACCCATCGAGGGCGTGGCGGTCACCGCGGACGGCGCCTTCGACGACGTGTGGACCTCGACGGGCATCACCTACGACATCACGGTCGACACCCCGGCCCAGCCGGACGCCCTCGCCCTCCTCCTCGAGGTGGTCGACGAGGTCGCCGAGATCCCGCGCGTCCTCCGGGCGGGCGCCGACGTGAGGAGGGCGGGACAGTGAGCCGCTACCGCAAGTACGACGGCGGCGACCCGCTCGCCCCGCCCGTCGACATCGCCGAGGCGCTCGACGCCATCGGCCAGGACGTGATGGCGGGCTACAGCCCCGAGCGCGCGATGCGCGAGTTCCTGCGGCGCGGAGGCGACGACCAGGCCGGCCTCGACGACCTCGCCCGGCGCGTCGCGGAGCGCCGCCGCGACCTGCTGCAGCGCCACAACCTCGACGGGACCATGAACGAGGTCCGCGAGCTGCTGGAGAAGGCCGTGCTCGAGGAGCGCAAGCAGCTGGCCCGCGACGCGCTCATGGACGACGGCGACCGCGCGTTCCGCGAGATGCGGCTGGAGAGCCTGCCGGACTCCCCGGCCGCGGCGGTCACCGAGCTCAACGACTACGACTGGCAGTCCCGCGAGGCGCGGGAGGCCTTCGAGCAGATCAAGGACCTGCTCGGCCGCGAGCTGCTGGACCAGCGCTTCGCCGGCATGAAGCAGGCGCTGGAGAACGCCACCGACGAGGACCGCCAGGCCATCAACGAGATGCTGTCGGACCTCAACGAGCTCCTCGAGAAGCACGCCCGGGGCGAGGACACCCCCGAGGACTTCCAGGAGTTCATGGCCAAGCACGGCCAGCACTTCCCCGAGGACCCGCAGGACATCGACGAGCTGCTCGACACGCTCGCCCAGCGCTCGGCCGCCGCGCAGCGGATGCTCAACTCGATGACGCCCGAGCAGCGCGCCGAGCTGATGCAGCTCTCGGCGCAGGCGTTCGGCTCGCCCGCGCTGATGGAGCAGCTCGACCGGCTCGACCAGAACCTGATGGCCTTGCGTCCGGGCGAGGACTGGGGTGGCTCCGAGCAGTTCGGCGACGGCGACCAGGGGCTCGGCCTCGGCGACGGCACGGGCGTCCTGCAGGACCTCGCCGACCTCGACGCCCTCGCGGACCAGCTCTCCCAGTCGTACGGCGGTGCGCGGCTCGACGACGTCGACCTCGACAAGCTCGCCCGCCAGCTCGGTAACGAGGCCGCGGTCGACGCCCGCAAGCTGCAGGAGCTCGAGAAGGCGCTGCGCGAGTCCGGCGCGATGGAGCGTGGCTTCGACGGTGAGCTGCGGCTCACCCCGAAGGCGATGCGCCAGCTGGGCAAGGCGTTGCTGCGCGACGTCGCGGAGAAGATGTCGGGCCGCCAGGGCCAGCGCGACCTGCGCCAGGCCGGAGCTGCCGGCGACCTGTCCGGGGCGACCCGGCCGTGGGAGTTTGGCGACACCGAGCCGTGGGACCTCCCGCGCACGATGCTCAACGGCGTCCTGCGCCGGGCGGGCGACGCCGGCGGTCCGCTCCTCTCGATCGACGACGTCGAGGTCGCGGAGACCGAGGCCCGCACCCAGGCCGCGGTGGCGCTCTGCGTCGACACGTCCTTCTCGATGGCCATGGACGGCCGCTGGGTGCCGATGAAGCAGACGGCGCTCGCGCTGCACACGCTCATCGGCTCGCGCTTCCGCGGCGACAGCCTCGAGCTGATCGGCTTCGGCCGGCACGCGCAGACCATGCGGATCGAGGAGCTCACGGCCCTCGACGCCCGGTGGGCGAAGGGCACGAACCTCCACCACGCGCTGCTGCTCGCCAACCGGCACTTCCGCAAGCACCCGAACGCGCAGCCGGTGCTGCTGATCGTCACCGACGGCGAGCCGACGTCGCACCTGGAGTCGAGCGGCGAGGTCTACTTCTCCTACCCGCCGCACCCGATGACCGTGGCGCTCGCCGTCCGCGAGCTCGACAACGCCCGCCGGATCGGTGCGCACACCACCTTCTTCCGGCTCGGTGAGGACCCCGGCCTGGCCCGCTTCATCGAGTCGATGGCGCGCCGCGTCGACGGCTCGGTGGTCGCCCCGGAGGCCGGCGACCTCGGCGCCGCGGTGGTCGGCTCCTATCTCGGTTCCCGCCGCGGCGGCCGTCCCGGCGACGGCGGCGGACCGGGCAGCTACGGCGACTGGTTCGGCTCGCGGGGCTTCTGGGTGGGCTGACGCCGGCCGGTACCGGGTCCGGTACCAGCAGGCCTGTGGACAACCTCCCGGCCGGGTTTGTCGCTCTCGGGCGACGGGCAGCCAGCCTCCATGGATGATCTCGGGCTCCTTCGACGCGTCGACCCCGCAGTGGTCGACGACGACCCCTTCTGGTCGGTGGTGCGGCAGCGGCACCCCGACGTCACGCTGGTGCTGCTGCCGGAGGAGCCGCCCCCGCCCGACGGCGCGGCCGCGGAGCCCGCCGACCCCGACGACGTACGACGCGCGCTCGACGCGGTGCGCGAGGTCTGGGCCGCCGTCGTGCAGCCGCTGGTGGTCGCACAGGGCGTGCCGGACCCGCCGCGCGAGCGCTGGCGTGAGGGACCCGGCGGCCGGGCTCCCGTGCTGCAGAAGTCCCTCGTGGGGATCGGGCAGCCCGCGGGTGAGGACGTGCTGCGTGGGCTCGTCGCGGGGCTCGCCCGGCGTGGCTGGAGACTCGGACCGGGTGCGCGACGGGGGATGTCGACCCTGCGCGCGACGGACGGTGCGCTCGTGCTCGACGCGGTGGCCGGTCCCGGCGCCACCGTCCTGACCCTGGCCGGTGCGTCATGGCGGTGACGCTGGCCGTCCCGCCGGGCGTGCTCGCGGCCGCCCGGGCGGCGTGGGACGACGCGGCCGACGGCCTCGACGGCGGCTGGCGACGACTGGTCAAGGCGTCGACCGCCGGGTTCTCCCCGACGGTCGCCGCCGCGGTGGACGCCTTCCAGGTGACCTGGGTCGACGAGCTCAAGCGCCGAGCGGTCGAGGCCCAGGGCAACAGCGAGGCGTTCGTCGAGGTCGGGGGCGTCTACCAGTTCGTCGACGTGGCGTCGGCCGAGCGGGCGCGGGCGTTGCTCGGCTGGGTCCACCGCGACGTGCCGATCGAGGTGCGCTGATGGGCGCCATCGTCCTCCCGGCCCTCGTCGAGAGCGTGCCGCGGCTCGCGTCGACGGCGGCGCGGGCGGCCACCTTCGCCAACAACCTCCGCGCCGTCACGGTGCAGGTGAAGGACGTCCAGGAGTGGGCCCAGGGGCAGGGGGTGCCCGAGGGCTGGCAGGGCGACGCACGGGAGGCCGCCGACCACGGCACGACCCGGTTCGCGCGTCGGCTCGACGTCTCCGAGGCGGCGCTGGAGCGGGCGGTGGTCGCTGCCGACCGGTTCGAGGACCGGCTCGTTCGGCTCGGGACGCGGCGCAGCGCGCTCGTCGACCGCCAGGGCACCCTCAACGACGACATCACCGCCCTGCGGGCCGAGATCGACGGCAACGAGGCGGTCGAGGCGAGCGTCGCGGCGTGGGAGACCCGCGCGGCGGACCTGCGTGGACGCGCCGCCGACCTGGTCGGCGACATCGCCGCGTGGAGCGCGGACGCGGACGAGGCGGACCTCGACTTCGTCCGCGCCCTGCAGCAGGTCGACGAGGTGGCCGAGGGGCAGGAGGCGGCGCAGGACCCGGGCCGCCCGGACGTCGCCGACCTGACCCGTGGCTTCGACCGCCGCGTCGGTGACCCTGTGGCCCTGGCCGCGTGGTGGCGCACGTTGTCGCGGGCGCAGCGGCAGGCGCTGCTGACCGAGCACCCGCACCGGGTCGGCAACGCCGACGGCATCCCGGTGCGCGACCGGGACGAGGCCAACCGGGCCGCGCTCTACAGCGACATCGACCGGTGGACCCGGCAGGAGGCCGACGGCGAGCTCGGCGACGCCGATCGTGCCGCCCTGGCCAACGCGAAGGTCATCCGCGCCGAGCTCGACGACCGCCTCGAGCAGGTGGACCCGGCCACCGGCGAGCACGTCGTGCACGTGGTCGTCTACAAGCCGGGGGAGTTCGGCGGTGACGGCGGCGTCGCGATCAGCTTCGGCGACCCCGACCGCGCCGACCACGTGTCGGTCAACGTCCCCGGGCTCACCAGCGAGGTGGGCAGCCTGCCCGGCAACCTCGGCCGGACCGAGGCCCTCCACGACGCGGCCCTGGGGCAGACCGACGGCACGGTCGCAACGGTGTTCTGGCTCGACTACGACGCCCCCAGCGGCAACCCGCTCACGAGCCTCGAGGGCATCACCGACTTCGGCTCGGTCGTCGGCCCGGGGGCGGCCGACGCCGGCGGGGAGAGGTTCTCGCAGTTCATCGACGGCCTGCGGGCCTCGGACGCCGGGGCCACGGCCCACCTGACGGCGATCGGCCACAGCTACGGCTCGACGACCGTGGGTCATGCGCTCCAGGACGGGCTCCCGGTCGACGACGCGATCCTGCTGGGCAGCCCCGGGGTGCCCGAGCACACCGCCGCGGCGCTGACCGATGCCGACGTGTGGGTGGGCGCGAAGGACCACGACCCGGTGTCGCTGATCGGCGCCGAGGACGGCCCGGGCACGCTGGGCACCGACCCGGCGCAGGAGTCGTTCGGTGCGACGCGTTTCGAGACGGGCGACGGCTCACCGCGGATCCAGGACGCGCTCGACAACCACACGTCGTACTTCACCGGCACGTCGCTGGACAACCTCGGCGCCATCGTGGTCGACCAGGACGACCACGTCGTCCACGACGAGGGGCGCGAGCGCTGGTCCGAGGAGGGGCACTACCCGACGCTGCCGGAGTGGCTGGCGGAGGGCGTCGTACGCGGCGTGGGCGATCCGATCGTGGAGGGAGTCAGGGAATGGGGCGAGGACGTGGTGGACTCACTCGTACGCGGTTTCGGTCCAGGGAGGTTCGTCGGATGAGGTGGCTGTCGGCAGTCGTGGTCCTCGGCGTGGCCGCGAGCCTGGCCGGGTGCGGGGGCGACCCCGACGCGGAGCGGGCCGCGGTGGACGAGACGGAGGAGCTCGCCCTGGCCGCGGTGGACGGCGTCGTCCACGAGGTCGCCGACGCCACCCGGCTGGAGTTCACCAGCGGCGACCACGACTTCGTGATCTGCGGCGAGAGCTATGCGCCCGGTGGCGTCATCCACCGGGTCTCGCTCCACTTCGGACCGCCCGACGCAACCGTGGAGCGGGCGATCGAGCGCGCAGCGGAGGCGCTGGAGGCCGACGGCTGGAAGGTCGAGCACCCGGGCAACCCCGCCATCGTGGAGGGCGTGCGGGGGAGCAACACGCTGCGCTTCCACTTCGGCGGCGCCGCCACCGAGGTCAGCATCCGATCCTCCTGCGTCGAGACCTCCGACGACGTGGCGAAGGAGTACGCCGACCGGGCGAACGCCGACATCGACTGGGACTAGGCGTCGGCCGACGAGCCCGGTGCGGGACGATGACGGTGATGTCCGACCTCGCCCCCGCCGTACTCGCGCTGCTCGCGCTCGCCGCGCTCACCGCCGGGTTCGTCGACGCGGTGGTGGGCGGCGGCGGCCTGGTGCAGCTGCCCGCGTTGCTGCTCGGCCTGCCGGGAGCGAGCCCGGTGCAGGTGCTCGCGACCAACAAGATCGCGTCGGTGTGCGGCACCGCCGCTGCCTCGGCGACCTACTACCGACGGATCCGGCCCGATCCCCGCACCTTCGGGCCGCTGATGCTGCTCGCGCTCGCGGGGGCCTTCACCGGCGCCCTCGCGGCCTCCCACATCCCGCGCGAGGCGTTCGAGCCGATCGTCCTGGTCGCCCTCGTCGTGGTGGGTGCCTACGTCCTGCTCCGCCCGGAGCTCGGCGAGGACGCCGAGCTGCGCTTCCAGGGCCACCGCCACCTGGTGGCCGCGATGGTGGTCGGCTTCGCCATCGGTCTGTACGACGGCGTCCTCGGCCCCGGCACGGGCAGCTTCTTCGTCTTCGCGCTGGTCGGCCTGCTCGGCTACGACTTCCTGCAGGCCAGTGCCAAGGCGCGCCTCGCCAACCTCGCCACCAACCTCGGCGCCCTGCTGCTCTTCATCCCCTCCGGCGCGGTGCTGTGGGACGTCGGCCTGCTGATGGGCGCCTGCAACCTGGTCGGTGGCTACCTCGGCGCACGCACCGCCGTCGCCCGCGGCGCCCGCTTCGTCCGGGCGTTCTTCATCGTCGTCGTCGGCGCCTTCGTCGTCCGGATCGGCGGCGGCGTCGTCGGCCTCTGGTGAGTCGTCCCCGGGGTGCCTAGGCTCGCCACGTGAGCATCCCCGTTGACCCCGCCGAGCTGCACCGGGCCGTCGCCGACTTCGACAGCGGCTACCTGCTGACCACCTCCTCGCCGCAGGTGAAGGTGGTGACCGTCGACCCGGTCGCGGGCACGGACGGGACGCTCCGGATCACGGCACCGGGCAAGGGCACGCTGCGCAACCTCGAGGCCAACGACGCCGTCACGGTCGTGTTCCCGCCCCGGGAGCGGCACGGCTACACCCTGCTCGTCGACGGCGCGGCCTCGCTGGACGGTGAGGACGTGGTGGTCGCCGCGACCGCCGCCGTCCTGCACCGTCCGGCCGCGCACGCCGATGGTCCGGTGCCGCCGGACGGCTGCGGGCACGACTGCGCCCCGGTGGGCGGATGAGCCCCTTCTGGGTCACGGCCTTCCTCGACTCCGCACCCGACCACCACCAGCGCGGCGTGGGCTTCTGGCAGGCCGCGACGGGCTACGCGCTGTCGGCGCCCCGCGGCGCGCACGAGGAGTTCGCGACCCTGCTGCCGCCCGACGGTGACGCCTTCCTCCGGGTGCAGCGCCTGCACGAGGGAGCCGACCGCGTCCACCTCGACCTCCACGTGGGTGACCCGCGGCGCGCAGCGGACGCCGCCGTCGTCGCGGGCGCCGTGGAGATGGTCGACCGCGGGGACTACGTCGTGCTGGCCTCACCCGGCGGCCAGGTGTTCTGCTACGTCGACGGCCCGGCCGCCCAGCGGCCCGCGCCCACCGTGCACCCGGACGGATCGGCCGCGCGGGTGCGCCAGGTCGCGATCGACGTGCCCCGGGCGTCGTACGACGCGGAGCTGGCCTTCTGGCACGCGATCACCGGGTGGGCGGAGCATCCGTCGTCGGTGAGCGCCGACTTCCGGTTCCTCGTGCCGCCGGCCGGCCGGCCGCTGCAGCTGCTGCTCCAGCGGCTCGGCGAGGAGGCCGGCCCGGCACGCGCCCACCTCGACTGGGGCACGACCGACCGGGCCGCGGAGACCGAGCGGCACCTCGGCCTCGGGGCGCGGGTGCTGGCCGTCCACTCCCACTGGACGGTGCTGGCCGACCCGGTCGGCCGGACCTACTGCCTCACGGACGGCCCGCCGGGGTGAAGCCCGGGAGGAACTCCTCCATGATCGCGCGGAACGGCGCCTCGGCCTCGAGCTGGCTGAGCACACCCACGCCGCCCAGCCAGGTCCGGTGGATCAGCACGTACGACGGCGGCAGGTTCAGCTTGATGCTGACCGTGTAGGCCGGGTCCTTCGGGTTGTTGATCCGCTGGAACTGCTCGCGCATCCACTCCCGGCTGAACCGGAACCGCTCGACCAGCGTCGGGTCGACGAAGGGGGAGAGGTAGTCCATCAGCAGCTGCGGCTCGATCCGGATCCGGTCCTTGAGGAAGCCCTCCTCGCGCAGGCCCACGATCAGCGCGTCGCCGTCGCCGGCCGCGCACAGCGTGATCAGCCGGCCCATCGGCTCCGGCAGGCCGCGCTGGGGGAGGCGGGCGACGGCGCCGTAGTCGAGCACGCCGATCCGTCCCGGGCTGCCGTCCTCGTGGGGGATGACCCGGAAGTTGCCGGGGTGCGGGTCCGCGTGGAGCAGGCCGGTGCGGGCCGGGCCGGAGAACAGGAAGCGGGTGAAGATCTCTCCGTAGTGGTCGCGCTCCTCCTGCGTGCCGTCGGCGATGATCGACGCCAGCGAGCCGGCGGAGTCGAGCCACTCGGTGACGAGCACCCGCGGTCCGACGGCGACGACGTCGGGCACCTCGATGAACGGGTCGTCGCGGAAGGCCGCCGCGAACTCGCGCTGCGCGTCGGCCTCGAGGTCGTAGTCGAGCTCCTCGCGCGCCCGGGCCTGGACCTCCTCGACGAGCGGCTTCATGTCGACGCCCGGGATGAGCGGTCCGATCGCCCGCGCCGCGCGGGCCAGCGTCCGGAGATCGGCCATCAGGGCCTCGCCGGCGTTCGGGTACTGCACCTTCACCGCGACCCGGCGGCCGTCGTACCAGCGGCCCTCGTGGACCTGGCCGATCGACGCCGCGGCCGTGGGGGCGCCGTCGAGCCAGACCAGCCGCTCCTTCCAGTCCGCGCCGAGGTCCTCGGCGAGGATGGTGCGCACGGTCTGCGTGGGCATCGGGGGAGCGGAGTCCTGGAGTTTCGTGAGCTGCTCGCGGTACGGCGCCGCCATCTCCTCGGGGAGCGCGGACTCGAGCACGGACAGCGCCTGGCCGAACTTCATCGCGCCGCCCTTGAGCTCGCCGAGCGTACGGAACAGCTGCTCGGCCGTGCGCTGCTGGATGTCGCTCATGACCGCCTCGGCGGGCGCGCCGCCGAGGCGCCTGCCGAAGCCGACGGCGGTCCGGCCGGCGTACCCGAGGGGGAGCGCCGCGAGCCGCGCCGTGCGCGCGGCCGCCTTGCGGGGGAGGTCAGCCATGGGTCCATTGTCGCGGCTGGACCAACCCCGTGCAGCCGAGTTCACCGGTACGCGTCGACGCGGATCTCGTTGGCCCGCGCCTCCTGCTGGTCGCGCACGCACTTGGCGAGGGCGAAGGAGGAGTTCACGAGGAACAGGGCGCCGAGGCAGAGGAACGCGCGGATCCAGCCGTCGACCGGCAGGAAGTAGATCCCGCCGACCATGAAGAGCAGCGCGGCGGCGAAGGAGATCGCGGACTGGAGGTAGAAGGCATAGGTCGTCTTGGTCATGCCAGAAGGGTCGCGGCGCGAGGGGTGGTGGGGCTTGAGCCGGACTACTCACCTCGCATGGCCCGAGGTGGTCAGGCGGTCTCCGGGAACGGGATGCCCGTGTTGGCGTGGCAGCGGTAGCCGTGCGGCACCTTGTGGAGGTACTGCTGGTGGTGCGGCTCGGCGTAGTAGTAGGCGCCGGCCGGCTCGATCTCCGTGGTGATCTCGCCGTAGCCGCGGCGGGCGATCTCCTCGCCGTACACCTTGGTGAGCTCGCGGGCCGTGGCCTCCTGCTCGGGGCTGTGGAAGTAGATCGCGGAGCGGTACTGGGTCCCGATGTCGTTGCCCTGGCGCATGCCCTGCGTCGGGTCGTGGACCTCGAAGAACTGCTTGACCAGGTCGGCGTAGGAGACCTTGTCGGGGTCGAAGACGATGCGGACGGCCTCGGTGTGGCCGGTGCGTCCGCTGCAGACCTCCTCGTAGGTCGGGTTCGGGGTGGTGCCGCCGGCGTACCCGACCGACGTCGACCAGACGCCGGGGACCTGCCAGTAGATCTCCTCGGCGCCCCAGAAGCAGCCGAGGCCGAACTCCGCGACCTCGAGGCCGTCGGGGACGTCGTCGGTGACGAGCGGGGTGTGCAGGACCTCGTGCTGGGCGGGCAGCGCGAACGCGGGGGTGGTGCGGCCGGGCAGCGCCTCGGCGGGGTCGACCATCTCGGTCTTGCGACGGGAGAACATGCCTCCATTGTCTCCTCGCGCGCAAGGGGCCCGGAGGAACGGCTCAGCCGGCCCCGTGCGTGGCGCACCACGCGTCGCGCTTCGCCGGCTTCGCGACGAAGAAGGTGCGGATCAGCTGGGCCTGGAGCGCGGAGTAGACCTCGATCTCCTTCTCGACCAGGGCCCGGGCGGCGGGTGTGCGCGCGAGGACCAGCGCCTCGGCGTGCCGCCACACCATTTCCCGCCAGCCGCGCATGATCACCCCGGCGACGGCCTCCTCGGCGGTGCCGGCGTCGATGTCGTCGAAGGTCGGGTCGAAGCGGGCCGCCTCCTCGGCGAACACGGGGGCGTAGAGGCTGTCGAGGCGGTTGTTGTAGCGGTTGTGGTCGGCCTTGTGGCTGCCGTCGGGCCCGGTCAGCCCGACGGTGGCCAGCACGTGCGGGAAGTCGCTGTTGATGTGGGCGTTCATCGCGAGCAGGAAGTTGCCCAGGCCGCTCATCGCCCGGTCGTCCTCGGCCTTGAGCGCGATCTGCCAGGCCCGCGGGATGCCGGTGCGCTGGCCGGCCTCCCAGCGGCTGGTGGTGTCGAAGTACATCTCGGCGAAGACTGCGTCGACACGGTTGAGCCAGGCCCGGTCCTCGAAGTAGCCGGAGCGGACGGCGTCGCGCACGTTCTCGGTGACCCGCAGGTAGGCCAGCGAGAAGACCGCGCTGTGCGAGCACTCCTCGACCAGGCGGTCGAGGCGGTGCTCCATGCGCGCCACGACGTCGTCGATGCACGCGTCGGCGCCGCTGGCGCACACCTCACCCGTGTACGGCGTCGCGGGGATCGGGAAGGGCGCGAGGAGTGCCACCACGGCGTCGATCGGCGGGAGCAGCAGGCCGCGCAGCGGGTCCGGGTCGCCGCCGTCGTCCGCGCGGGCGGGGGCTGCCGGCAGGGCCAGCGCGGTGGCGGCGAGGACCGCACAGGCGGCGGCGGCGAGGACGCGGCGGAAGCGGGGCACGTTCCAGAAACGAGCGGCCGCTCGTATTGTCACGGGGGTCGGTAGGCTCGACTGGTGAGCGCCAATGAAACGACTCGGCACATCGACGAGCACCTCGACGGGGCGGGCTTCGAGACCCGGGCCATCCACGCCGGCTACCGCCCCGACCCGACCACCGGCGCGGTGATCCCGCCCATCTACGCCACCTCCACCTACGCCCAGGACGGCGTCGGCGGGCTGCGCAACGGCTACGAGTACAGCCGGTCGGCCAACCCGACGCGCACCGCCCTGGAGTCCACGCTGGCCGCCCTCGAGGGCGGTGCGCACGGCTTCGCCTTCGCCTCCGGGCTCGCGGCCGAGGACACGCTGGTCCGGGCGCTGTGCCGTCCCGGCGACCACGTCGTCCTGCCCAACGACGCCTACGGCGGCACCTTCCGCCTCTTCGACAAGGTCGCCACGAACTGGGGCCTCGCGCACAGCCCGGCGCCGGTGACCGACCCCGAGGCGGTCCGGGCGGCCATCCGGCCGGGGGAGACCAAGCTCGTGTGGCTGGAGACCCCCACGAACCCGATGCTCTCCATCGGCGACATCGCCGCCCTCGCCGCCGTCGCCCATGAGGCCGGCGCACGGCTCGTCGTCGACAACACCTTCGCGTCGTCGTACCTCCAGCAGCCGCTGGCGCTGGGCGCCGACATCGTCGTCCACTCGACCACCAAGTACGCCGGCGGCCACTCCGACGTCGTCGGGGGAGCGCTCGTCGTCGACGACGCCGACCTGGCCGAGACGATCGGCTACCACCAGAACGCCATCGGCGCCGTCGCCGGCCCGTTCGACTCGTGGCTGGTGCTCCGCGGGCTCAAGACCCTGGCGCTGCGCATGGAGCGGCACAGCGACAACGCGGAGCGGATCGTCGAGTTCCTCAGCGGCCACCCCTCGGTCAGCGAGGTGATCTACCCCGGACTGGCCGACCACCCCGGCCACGCCGTGGCGTCGCGCCAGATGAAGAGGTACGGCGGCATGGTGTCCTTCCGCGTGAAGGGCGGCGAGGAGCAGGCGCTCGCCATCTGCGCGGCGACGTCGGTCTTCACCCTCGGCGAGTCGCTCGGCGGTGTCGAGTCGCTGATCGAGCACCCGGGCCGGATGACGCACGCGAGCGTCGCCGGCACCGACCTCGAGGTGCCGGCCGACCTGGTCCGGCTGAGCGTCGGCATCGAGACGTCGGAGGACCAGGTCGCCGACCTGGAGCGGGCGCTCGGCTCCACGACCTGAGGCCGACCGTCTAGGGTCGATCGTGTGACCAGCGACGGCCCCACCGAGCCCGAGGACCCGACCACCGCCGCCGCGGAGGAGCGCGCCGTCCAGGAGGCGGAGGAGGACGAGCCGCCGCTCGGTCCCGACGAGGGGGATCGCGAGGAGCGGCTCTTCCGCCGGTTCGCCCACCAGTGGGCGCTGCTGCGGGAGGAGCGCGAGGGGCGGCGGCACGAGCTGCCGACCTTCGCGACCGGGCCGTCCAACCTGCGCCGGGCGGAGGTCCCCTACGGCCTCGACCTGGCCGCGGGCTGGGCGTGGCGGATCCTGCTCATCGCGGGCGCGGCGTACCTGCTCATGTGGCTGGTGGGCTTCTTCGCGGTGGTGACCGTGCCGATCGCGGTGGCGCTGCTGATCAGCGCGCTGGCGGCGCCCTTCGTGCAGCTGCTGACGCGCCTGGGCATGCCGCGCGGCCTGTCCGCGCTGCTCATCGTCATCCTGGGCTTCGCCGTGGTCGGGGCGCTGCTGAGCTTCGCGGGCAACCAGGTCGCCGACGGGGCCAAGGACCTCGCCGACGGGGCGGTCGAGGGACTCCAGGAGATCCGCGACTGGCTCCAGGACGGCCCGCTGCACGCCAGCGACTCACAGATCAACGACTGGATCGGGAGTGTCCAGGACATGATCACCGAGCGGTCGCAGGACGGTGAGGTGATCAGCCAGGTCGGCGAGGTCGGCTCGGCCCTGGGCCACGTGCTCGCCGGCTTCTTCATCTCTCTCTTCGCGACCTACTTCTTCCTCGCCGACGGCGAGCGGATCTGGTCGTGGATGGTGCGCCTCGCGCCGCGGGTGGCGCGCGAGCGGGTCGACAGCTCGGGCCGGGTCGCCTGGGTCTCGCTGGTCCAGTTCGTGCGCGCGACGGTCGTCGTGGCGCTGGTCGACGCCATCGGCATCGCCGTCGGTGCGGCGATCCTCGACGTGCCCTTCGTGCTCGCGATCGGCGTGCTGGTCTTCCTCGGCGCCTTCGTGCCGATGATCGGTGCCACCATCGCCGGCAGCGTCGCGATCCTCGTCGCGCTCGTCGACCAGGGCCCGCTGACCGCGCTGCTGATGCTGGCCGTGGTGGTCGGCGTGCAGCAGCTCGAGGGCCACATCCTCCAGCCGTTCCTGCTCGGCCGCTGGGTGTCGGTGCACCCGCTGGGCGTGATCGTGGCGATCGCCTGCGGCGTGCTCGTCGCCGGCATCGCAGGCGCGCTGGTCGCCGTACCCCTGGCCGCGGCGGCGAACGCCGTCGTGCTGCACCTGGCCGAGCTGGCCGATGCGGCCGGGGAAGCGACCGAGCCGCCCGCCCCCGGGGGGACGGACGGCTCGGGAGGCCTGGAGGCTCAGCCCACGTAGGGCTTGGCGTCCAGGATGATCACGGTCTGCTGCTTGCCGTTGACCTCGTAGGACACCGTCTCGCCCTTGCTGCGGCCGTTGATGGCCTGGCCCAGCGGCGACTGGGGGGAGTAGACGGTGAGGCCCTCGGGCTCGATCTCGCGCGCGCCGAGGAGGAAGCTCTCCGCCTCGTCGTCGTCATCGCCCTCGAACTTGTAGGTGACGACCATGCCCGGCTCGACGACGCCGTCGTCGGGCGGGGTCTCGCCGATCTCGGCGCGGCGGAGCATGTCCTCCATCTGGAGGATCTTGGCCTCGTTCTTGCCCTGCTCCTCGCGGGCGGCGTGGTAGCCGCCGTTCTCCTTGAGGTCGCCCTCGTCGCGGGCAGCACTGATCTCCGCGACGATCTCGGCGCGGCGGGGGCCCTTGAGGTACTCCAGCTCCGCCTTGAGCTTGTCGTAGGCGTCCTGGGTCAGCCAGACGGTGTTCGCGCCACCGGACTGGTCGGTCTGAGACATGAATGAAACTCCTGTGCTGCTCGTCGCATACCCCTGCGGGTACATGAACGATCGAGTCTACCGGTTGAACGGGGATCGCTCAGCGATAGCGGGGTTGTCCCGGTGCCTTGCAGCCCAGCCACTCGACGGTCGTGGCGCGGCGCTCGGTGCGGACCTCGACCTCGTAGACCGGCCCGTCGGCGGGGTCGGGGGAGAAGGTCTTCTCGCCCACGATCGCCTTGTCGTGCGAGATCGCCCGCAGCGCGCACTCGGGGTCGTCGATGTCGTCGTCGATCTCGATCCGGACCTCGATCGTCGCCGTGTGGTCGTCGACGACCTCGTGGCCGATCTCCTCCGAGGCGATCTCCGGGTTGGAGTGGAAGAGCATCGCCCAGACCAGCCAGCCGAGGAAGCCGAGCGCCACGACGCCCGCCAGGACGAGCACCGTGAGCCGCCGCCCGGCCGACGGGGCGCCGTACCGCTGGGCGAGGGAATCGTCGGTCGTGCTCACCGGTTCATGGTCCCACGATGACTTTTTCTACGATGGGCGGCATGCCCACCTCGCACGCGCCCTCCGTCGACCGCTCCGGCCTGCGGCTGATGCACGTCCACGCCCACCCCGACGACGAGTCGAGCAAGGGCGCCGCGTCGACGGCGCGGTACGTCGCCGAGGGCGCCGACGTGCAGGTGGTGACCTGCACCGGGGGTGAGCGCGGCTCGATCCTCAACCCGAAGATGGACCGCCCGGAGATCCTCGAGAACATCACCGAGGTGCGCCGCCAGGAGATGGAGCGGGCCCGCGACATCCTCGGCGTGACCCAGGAGTGGCTCGGCTTCGTCGACTCCGGCTGGCCCGACGGCGACCCCAAGCCGCCGCTGCCGGAGGGCTGCTTCGGCCTGGTCCCGCTGGAGGAGGCGACCGAGCGCCTGGTCCGGCTGGTGCGCGCGTTCCGCCCCCACGTGATGACGACGTACGACGAGCGCGGCGGCTACCCGCACCCCGACCACATCCGCTGCCACGAGGTCAGCGTCGCGGCCTTCGAGGCGGCCGGCGACCCGGACCGCTTCCCCGACGCCGGCGAGCCGTGGCAGCCGCAGAAGCTCTACTACCACCACTCCTTCAACCGGCCCCGGATGCAGGCGCTGCACGACGCGATGGTCGAGCACGGCCTGGAGTCGCCGTGGGAGGAGCGCCTGAAGGAGTGGAAGCCGGAGCCCGAGTGGGACGCGCGGATCACGACCCGCGTCCCGTGCGCGGAGTACTTCGGCGTCCGTGACCAGGCGCTGCTCGCGCACGCCACCCAGATCGACCCCGACGGCTTCTGGTTCGCGGTGCCGCGCGAGCTGCAGGCAGAGGTGTGGCCGACCGAGGACTACGAGCTGGTGACCAGCCACGTGGAGTCCGTCGTACCGGAGGACGACCTGTTCGCGGGGGTCACCCCTGACGCCTGAGCGGGCGTCCTGAGACACTGGGCCTATGCACGCCCTCGCCGCCACCGTCGTCAACACGCTCGTCCGCGCCGAGGACAAGGCGCCCGAGGACAAGGACGTCGTCGCGGGCTGGACGGCGTTCTGGATCTTCATCGGCCTGATCGTGGCGGTCGTGGTGATCGGCATCGCCCTGACCCGCAGCCTGCGCACCGCGCAGAAGGCCAAGGACGCCGGCGTGTACGGCGACGGCACGTCCGCCGACGCCACCGACGCCGACCGGACCGAGTGATCGGCGTGGTGATCGGCGTGGCCCGGTGATCGGCATCGACCAGCTGCTCGGCTTCGGCCTCGCGGCGCTCGTCGTCATCGTCATCCCGGGCCCGAGCGTCGTCTTCGTCGTCGGCCGGGCCGTGTCCTACGGCCAGCGGGTCGCGCTCGCCAGCGTCCTGGGCAACACCGCCGGGCTGTTCCTCGTGATGGGCCTGGTCTGCCTCGGGCTCGGCGCGGTCGTCGCCGAGTCGCAGCTCGTCTTCAACGCCATCAAGCTCGCCGGCGCGGCCTTCCTCGTCTGGCTGGGCGTCCAGGCCTTCCGGCACCGCCGCGAGATGCGGTTCGGGGCCACCGGCGAGCGGGCCCCGGTGGAGGGCTGGCGGGCCTTCCGCCAGGGCTTCGTGGTCGGGGTGAGCAACCCGAAGGGCTTCCTGATGTTCGCGGCCATCCTGCCGCCGTTCGTCGACCGGTCCGCCGGTGCGCCCGCCGTCCCCGCGCAGATGTTCACGCTGGGCTGTGTGGCGATCCTGCTCGGCCTGCTCTGCGACTCGACCTGGGCCTTCGCCGCGGGTCGGGCGCGCGACTGGTTCGTCGCGTCGGAGCGGCGCGGGAGCGTGCTCGGCGCCATCGGCGGTACGTCGATGATCGGGCTGGGCGTCGGGATGGCGCTCACCGGTCACGCCGAGAGGTAGCCCCCGACCAGCGCGACCATCTCGTCGAGCAGGGTGTCGCGGCTGACCGCCGGGGGCTGGTCGAGCACCCACCGCAGGGCGAGGTTCTCGATCGCGAGGACGACCACCCACGCGGCGACGGCCGCCGAGGGGCGCTGGGAGCTCTCGGGCCGCGCGGCGAGGTAGGTCGTGACCAGCTCGCGGACCCGCCGCTCGAGCGCGGCGCGGCGGTCCCGGTTGCGGCCGATCGGCAGCTCCTCCGCCACGACCCGCAGCACGACGGGGTCGGCCTCGAGGGCGCTGACCAGCGCGTCGGCGGTCGCCCGCACCATGCCTGGGCCGAACTCCCCGATCCGGTCGCCCAGCGACGCGGCCACCTGCTCGGCGACCTCCGCCCAGTAGCGGTCGATCACCACGTCGAGGATCGCGGCCTTGTCGGGGAAGTACTGGTAGAGCGAGCCCGGGCTGACGCCGGCGGCGGTGGCGACCCGGTTGGTGCTGAACGCGTCGTAGCCGTGCCTGACGAGCACCTCGCGGCCGGCCGCGACGATCCGCTCGACCATCTCGCGCGAACGGGCCTGCTGGGGAGCCTTGCGCATCAGGCGGAGCGGGCTCGCAGGTGGCGCCGCTTGACGTCGTACATGCTCGCGTCGGCCTGCAGGAGGGCGTCCGGCAGCAGGTCGATGTCGGTGAGGGCGGCCGTGCCGATGCTGGCCCGGCGCCCGATGGCCTGCTCGAGGCGCGACTGGAGCTCGTCGGGCGCGAGGTCGGGGGAGAAGACGGCGAACTCGTCGCCACCGATGCGGGCGACCACGTCGGTGTCGCGCACGCTGGACTGCAGCGCCGTCGCGACCTTGCGCAGCAGGCGGTCGCCCGCCTCGTGCCCGTCGGAGTCGTTGACGACCTTGAGCCCGTCGAGGTCGACGAAGGCGACGGCACCGGCGCCGGTGCTCTCGGCCCAGCGGTGCCGGGCGAGCTCGAAGAAGCCGCGGCGGTTGCGCAGCCCGGTCAGGTCGTCGGTGACGGCCAGGTGGTGGGTGGCCTCGCGCAGCGCGACGGCGCTCGCGAGCTGGGCGTGGACCTGGACCTTGTCGAGCGCGACGGACGTGGCGTTGGCGAGGCCCTGCAGCAGCGAGATCTCGGCCTCGGTCGGCGTGTGCGGCTCGGCCCAGTAGGTGCCGATCGCGGCGATCGGGTCGAGCGCGCGGACCGGGACCATCAGCATGCTGGTCACGAAGGTCGGGCGGTAGGCCTCGTGCGGGACCCGCTCGTCGGCGTAGATGTCGGGGATCGCCACGTGGGTGCGCTCGAGCATCGCGACCCCGCTGATGCAGGCCTCGAGCGGGAACCGGTGACCCTTCCACAGCGGCGCGATCGCGTCCTCGTCGGCGTAGTAGCACTGGTCGCCGTCGCGCAGGACGAAGGTCGCGCCGTCGCAGGCGCCGAGGTCGCGGGCAGCGGTGCGGACGACCTCCTGCACCTCCTGCAGCGAGCCGGCCATCGACAGCTGCTGGACCGCGACGAGCAGCCGCTCCAGTCCTGACGTCACGTCGCCCATGCCCTTCTCCTCCCAGATCCGACGGCCCCATCATCACACCCAGCCGGGGGCGTGGCGTCGGGGATCCTCATGCGGACGGCCAAATTTCGCGACTTGAATGCGAGCGATGACTCGCGTCACGATGTTGGCATGACCGCAGACCTCGCCGCCACCCCCGGCACGCCGACCGAACCGTCGTACCCGACCCGCTTCCGGGCAGGCGGCGACCGCAACCGGCGCCTGGGCCGCCCGCTGAAGGTCGTCGGCCGGGTCAAGGGCGTCGACGAGGCCCTGCTGGACCGGATCGGACGCGGCATGTACGAGCGCGACGAGCTGGGCGCCCGGCTCGCGGACGCGATCCGGTTGCGAGCAGGCACTCCCGGCAGGGTCGAGATGGGCCAGTTCCGCGCCGCGCTCGCCCACGGGATCGACGCGGTGCCGGACGCCCCGCCGGCGCTGCGCGCGTTCTTCGAGGAGGTGCAGGCCGAGCCGGCCTGGCTGGACCGTGCCCTGGTCGAGGAGGGCGCCCGGGTGTTCCGCCGGCTGGGCCAGAACGCGCAGGACGTGCTGCTGCAGCTCTCGCTCGTCGGCGGCTACCGGTTCGGCGGCCCCACCGACCTGCTGGTCGCGACCGGCGGCCTGACCGGCGGCCAGACGCTGCGCCGGCTCGCCGAGACGCAGAAGTGGGGCGCCGCGCTGGCCGACCCGGAGGCCCTGCTGCCGGTCCAGGGCGAGGGCTGGCGGCTGACCGTGCACGTGCGGCTGATGCACGCCCTGGTCAACCACGCCTTCGAGGACCAGTGGGACACCGCGACGTGGGGCCTGCCGATCAACCAGGCCGACCAGGCCTCGACGCTGGGCCTGTTCGACGGAGTGCTGATCATCGGCTCGCGCGCGCTGGGCGTGCCGGTGTCGGGCCGGGAGTCGCGGGCGCTGATGCACCTGTGGAAGTACGTCGGCTGGCTGATGGGCGTGCACGAGGACTTCCTCGTCGACGACGAGTGGGAGCGGCACCGCATCGACTACCACGTGCTGCTCGCGCAGGGCCCGATGACCGAGGCCGGTCCCGCGCTCGCGCAGGCCGTCGTCGACGCGCAGGCCGAGCGGCACTACCCGGGCTGGCCAGCTGCGCTGCAGGGGGTGCGGGCGCGCTACGAGCGCGAGCGGCTGCTCTCGATGCTCACCGTCTTCCTCGGTCCGGAGAGCATGCGCGACTTCGGGCTGCCGATGCGGCCGCCGTGGGCGCACGCCTACCTGGTCGGCCTGAACACGCTGCGCTACCGGGTGCTGCGGCACCTGCCCGGCGGCAAGGACCGGCTGTGGCGGTGGGGTGGCCGGCGGGCGCAGTGGCTGCTGGACAGCTACTTCCAGGGGGATGCCGAGGACGTGGGGAAGCTCAGGGCGTGAGCTGCTGACCGTCGAGCCGGATCGCGCGCGATGGTTGTCGGCAGGCTGTGGGAGATTGCTGCCGTGCCGCGCCCGACCCGTCCCGACGTCCCCGGGGAGTACCTCGCCCGCCTGCGGGCGATCTTCGGTCGCCTGCCGGAGTGCCTCGAGGAGGAGGCGTGGGTCGGGGTCCGCTGGCGCGTCGGGGGTACGACGACGACCGTCGCCCACGTCTTCGGTGGCGAGGACCAGCTCTTCCGGATCACCTTCCGCGCCGAGCCCGACGAGGTGATGGCCTTCCAGCACCTGGGTGCGCCCTACTTCCGCTCCGACTGGGGCGCCAACGTCGTCGGCATGCTCATCGACGGCGACACCGACTGGGAGGAGCTCGGCGAGCTGCTCACCGACTCGTTCTGCCTGCAGGCGCCGCAGCGGCTGGTCGACCTCGTGGACCGGCCGAGCGCCTGAGCGTCACCGCCGCTCGAGCGCGATCCGGGTGGCGTCGTCCGCGGGGAAGAGCAGCTCGGCACGCAGCGACGCGAGGGTGACGCTGTGCGGAGTGCCGAAGCTCGTGAACATGCTGAGGAAGGCGAGCTCGCCCACGCGCGTGGCGTAGCGGGTCACGAGGGTGGGCGGGTAGCGGACCGGTGCGGAGGCCGGTGCCTCGACGAGGGAGGCGAGCAGGTCGACGCGCTCGCGGAGAGCCGGCTCGGTCAGTGCCTCGTCGCGCAGCTGGTCCAGCAGGGCAGCCGCCACGTCGGGCAGGTTGACGACGGCGGCGCCGAGCGGGCCGAGCGCGAGGTCCAGCAGGTTGACGGTGGGACCGGCGCCCGTGCCGTCGCACCCGGGCAGCTCGACGTCGGCGCCGACCACGTCCAGCAGCCATGCCGTGCCGGCGTTGGAGGCCACCACGTCCCAGCGGGAGTCGATCACGAGGGCCGGCCACGGCTCGTGGTTCGCGAGCAGGCGCGCGAGGGCGGCGCGGGCGTCGGCCAGGAGGCCGTCGTCGAGCCCGCTCTCGTCGAAGGCCGGGGCGTGGCCGCCCAGCTGCAGGGCGTGGTTGCGCAGCACCAGGGGCACGTCCAGCGCACTCAGCCACCGGAGCAGCAGGTCGCGCCCGGGCCGGGCACGGCCGAGCTCGACGAAGGACAGGTGGCGCTGGCTGACACCGAGCTCGAGCGACAGGTCCCACTGGCTGATCCGGCGGCGGGACCGGGCCTCGCGCAGCAACCCGGGGAGGTCGGACTCGGTCGACGTCACCACCGGATCGAAGCGCACGTCCGGCGCACGCACAACTACCTCGCAGGTAGTTGAGGTGACGACGTCGGCGGACCACCGTTGACGGCATGGAACCCACCGACCTCGTCGCCGCCGCGGCGGCCGTGCTCGCCGTCTGCTCCTATGCCGTCATCGCCCGCTCGTCGCCCGGCGGCCCCGGTCCCTGGTGGATCCCCGCCGTGCCCCTCGTGGTCTTCGTCGCTTGGACCGCCCACAGCATCTAGCAGGACGGTCCGTTCGGCTTCTGGCGCGAGCACGTCGGTGCGCCCTGGGAGACGCAGATCTGGCTCGACCTGTTGATCATGGCGGGGATCGCCTGGTGGCTCGCCCAGCCCCGGCTGCGGCGGCTCGGGGCACCGCGCACCCCGTGGTTGCTCCTCATCGTGGCCACGGGGTCGGTCGGCGCCCTGTCGATGGTGCTGTGGATCCGCCACCGGGAGGCCGCCCTCGAGCGGCAGGCGTCGGCGCCCGTCGCCGAGCCCGTGCTGCCGCGCTGAGCCCCACTACGCTCGGTCGGGTGAGCGAGCCCACCGACGAGATCGCCGTCCGCACCATCCGCCACGAGCGGACCCTGATCATCGGCCTCGACCGCCCGGCGAAGCGCAACGCGATCAACGGCGCGGTGACCCGCGGCCTCGACGAGGCGCTCAACCTGCTCGAGGACGACGACGAGCTGTGGTGCGGCGTCCTCGCCGGCGGCCCCGCCGTGTTCTCCGCCGGTGCCGACCTGGCCGAGGGCGCGGGGGAGCCGACCGAGCGCGGCGGGATCGCCGGGATCATGTCGCGCGTGCGGCCCAAGCCGCTCATCGCCGCGGTCGAGGGGCTCGCGCTGGGCGGAGGCTTCGAGCTGGTGCTCTGCTGCGACCTGGTCGTCGCGTCCCGTACGGCGGCCTTCGGCTTCCCCGAGGTCAAGCGCGGCCTGCTGCCCGACTTCGGCGGGGTCTTCCGCGCCCCACGGGTGCTGCCCGCCAACATCGCCCGCGAGATGCTGCTGACCGGCGAGCCGATCGACGCCGAGCGAGCCGAGCGACTCGGCTTCGTCAACCGGCTGGTCGAGCCGGGGATGGCGCTGGACGTGGCGCTCGGGCTGGCGGCGACGATCTGCACCAACGCACCCCTGGCGGTGCGGGAGTCGCTGGCCCTCGCGCAGGCGGAGATCAACGGCGACGAGACGGCCGACTGGACCGCGAGCCACGCCGCGATCGACCGGCTGCTGGCGACGGCCGACCTGGCGGAGGGGTTGAACGCGTTCTTCGAGCGGCGGGACCCGGTCTGGCGCGGGCGCTAGCCGTCAGGCGAGCGCCCCGCCCAGCCACCCACCCAGCTGTCGTACGACGTCCGTCGCCTCGCGGACCATCCCGGCGAAGAGGTGGGTCACGTGCCAGTGCCCGTCGAGCAGCTCGTAGGTGACCTCGACGCCGGCCGAGCGCGCGGCGGCGACCAGGCGTTCCACGTCGTCACGGATCATCTCGTCGCTGGCGGCGTGCACGAAGAGCGGCGGCAGGCCGGTCAGGTCGGCCTTCAGGGGTGACACCTCGGGGAGGTCCACCCGTCCGCCGGCGTACGACGAAGCGCCCAGCTCGAGCCAGCCGCGACCCAGCAGCGGGTCGTCCACCGAGGGGTCCAGTCCGGTCAGGGAGAGGTCGACCCACGGGGAGATCAGACCGAGCGCGGCCGGCAGGGGTACGCCGACCGACCGCAGCCGCAGCGCGAGGGCCAGGGTCAGGCCGCCACCGGCGGAGTCGCCGGCCACGACGATGCGGTCGGCCGAGTAGCCGCTCTCCAGGAGTGCCCGGTAGGCGGCGAGGGCGTCGTCCACCGCGGCCGGGTGGGGGTGCTCGGGGGCGAGCCGGTAGTCGAGGACGTGGGTGACCGCGCGGGCCGCGTCGGCGAGGTGGGCGGCCACGGCGCGGTGGGTCGTGGGGGAGCCGACGAGGTAGGCGCCGCCGTGGAGGTAGAGCAGGGCGCGGTCGGGCAGGCTCGCGGGCGTCGTGATCCGCTCCGTCGGCACGCCCCCGAGGTGGGTGGCCTCGCGGCGGGTGCCCTTCGGGAGCACGGAGACGCGCATCAGCGCGTTGATGACCTGGCGCTGGCGCACCGGGGTGAGGCGGGTGCCGAGCACCGGCTTCACGACGCGGCGGACGAGCAGGCGGGCAGCAGGCAGGGGCACGTGCACGGGCTTCATCCAAGCACCAGGCCGGCGGGTCAGGACCGCGCGGCCGGGCGCGCGAACGCCAGGCCGGCCAGCCAGCCGACGACGACCGCCGTCACGACGGTGAGCCCGATCTGGCCGGGGTTGCGGCCTTGCTCGAACGGCAGGATCAGCGGCAGCACCAGCGCGTAGGCGATCAGCGCGGCGACCGCGCCGTGCAGGCCCGGGTTGCCGGCGTTCCGGCTGTGCCGGGCCGCCACCGCGAACGCGACGACCGCGACGAGGGCGAGCCAGCCGGCCGCCACCGCCGTCGAGAGCAACGTCCAGAAGGGCGCCACCAGGCCACCGAGGATCAGGATGCTGAAGCCGGTCGAGGCCCCGCGGACCGCGCCGGGGACGTCGATCCGGCCGACGCCGGCCGCCACGGGACGGCTCGCGGTGGTGGCTGCCATGGCGCCGACCCTAGGCCCGGACCGCCGCCGGGCGGCAGCGCGCCCGGTCACAAGGTCGGTCCGACTCTTTGGTCGTCGGCGACAACCGCGGGCAGCGGGCTCATCCGCGCAGGGCCGAGGCGAAGACTCCCGGCAGCTTGCGCCACCTCGGCGCGACCGAGAAGCGGACCAGTCGCTCGCCGGTCGTCGCTGCCGTCCGGTTGTGCACGAACCACGGCGGGACCGGCGTCAGCGCGAGGCTCCCCGTCGCCCACGACCGCGGGAAGGGGCGGAACGGCCCGCGCACCACCGTCCGCTCGGGCCGGGCCAGCAGCAGCCCGTTGTGGACGACACCGTGCCCGGACTGGATGTCGTCGGGCGTGTGCCCGGGGAAGGCGCCCCACGTGGCGAAGGGCGACAGGTAGCCGACGCCCGTCCACGCGTTGACCGCGATGGTGCCGTAGCGCAGGCCGGCGAGCAGCTGCTCGAACGCCGCCGCGCCGATCGCCTTCTGCTCGCGCGGGTGGATCAGGATGTTGGCGCCGAGGGTGCCGCGCAGCCGGTCGTTCGAGAAGTCGATCGCGCGCTGCAAGAAGTCCGCGCCGGTGCCGGACAGCTCGGTCACGCCGAGGACCGGACCGAAGTACTCCATCGAGTACGACGGCTCGTCCACTGTCGGGTCGAGGGCCGGCAGCAGGGTCCGCTCCGGCGTGCCGCCGAGCGCCTCCGACGGCGTCGCGCCGTTGCGGGCAGCGTCGATGCGGGCGGGCGTGCCCGGGTACCACGCCGGCCGGGCAGGTGCGCTCGCCAGCGCCCGGCGCACGGCTGCGAGGAAGGCGTCCTTCTGCTTCCAGTCCGCACTCACCACGAGCACCTGGCCCGCGACGCAGTTGGAGCCGGAGTTGTGCAGCCGCATGGTGGCGACGTGCCGCGCCTGGAACTCGAGGTCCCGCCTCGACCACCTCCCCGGTACGACGACGATCGGCGCGACACCGCCCAGCTCGCTGGTGATCGGCTTGCGCAGCCGCGGCGTACCGGCGGCCTTGTTGGCGGCACCCTCCGCGCCCGGGCCCCAGACGATCGCGTCGTGGGTGGCCTCCGAGCCGGTCATGTGCACCGCGTCGACGTCCGGGTGGGCGATGACGGCGGCGCCGAGCTCGAGGTCGCTGGTGAAGACCTGCACGACGCCGAGGTCGATGAACGGCTTGAAGATCGCCTCGAACACCGGCAGCAGCGGGTCGGTCACCGGGTTGAGCTTGAGCGCGACGGAGCGGTTGTCGGCGTACAGGACGTAGAGCGCGTCGAGCGGGGCGATCGAGGTGATGTTGCCCGCGCCGAGCACGACGCACGTCCCGCGGACCGCCTCGGGCTCGCGCAGTCCGAGGCCGGCGCTCGCCCGCACCTCGTCGGCCGTGACGCCCGGCTCGCACCACACCTCGGCGGAGAAGCCGGAGAGCAGCAGGCGGTCCCACACGGAGTGGGGGAG
Organism: Nocardioides sp. SRI_004; assembly: GCF_057586415.1. Classification (NCBI taxonomy): domain Bacteria; kingdom Bacillati; phylum Actinomycetota; class Actinomycetes; order Propionibacteriales; family Nocardioidaceae; genus Nocardioides; species Nocardioides sp. SRI_004. The sequence goes on along the minus strand of NZ_JBYCZV010000018.1, from coordinate 23,633 downwards.
CACCTCGACGGCCACCCGGCCGCCCGGCACCGACCTGATCTCGAAGCCCTCGGTCGGGGACTGCCCGGCCTCGAGCCTCACGATCGACTGGACGAGGTGGCCGGCGTAGTAGAGCGTCGCCCAGGGGCCCGAGGTCCACTCCTCGCCGACATTGGGCGAGGCCGGGTCGAGGCCCTTGATCTCCGCGGCGATCCGCACCCACTCGCTCGCGTTCTGCTCGACGAGGACGGCGAACTGCTGCAACAGCTCGCGCCGCTTCGCCAGGCTCACGCCGGACCAGGCCTTCGCGCCGGCCTGGGCCGCGGCGGCGATCTGGTCGGCGCGCTGGGAGATGGTCCCGGTGGTCGTGCCGGTCATCTCAGGCTCCGCTCGTGAGGAGGTCGGCGGCCTTCTCGCCGATCAGCATGGTGGGGGCGTGGGTGTTGCCGTGGGTCACCCGCGGCATCGCGGACGCGTCGACGACCCGCAGGCCGTCGACCCCGCGGACCCGCAGGCTCGCGTCGAGGACGCCCTCGCCCTCGGCGCCCATCCGGGCGGTGCAGCTGGGGTGGTAGGTGTGCTCGACGCCGACCCGGACCGCCTCCTCGAGCTCCTTGCGCGTGCCGTACTTCCTGCCCGGGTGGATCTCGTGGTTGGCGCGCAGGTCCTTCGCGGCCATCACCTCGCGGGCGCGCTCGATGCCGTCGAGCATCGAGGTCATGTCGTCGGGGTGCTCGAAGTAGTTGTTGCGGACCAGCGGCTTGCGCTCGGGGTCGGCGGACGCGAGCCGAACCCAGCCCTCGGACCGCGCGCCGACCATCGACAGGCCGATGGCGATCGCCTGGCCGTCGTACGTCGCGGCGCCGTGCTGCCAGAAGTACACCGGGGCGCCGATCATCTGCATCTGCGGCGCGTCGTCGGCCACGCTCGTGTGGAAGAAGGCGCCCGCCTCGCCGATGTTCGAGGTGAGCATGCCCTTGCGGCCGAGGAGGTACTTCACCAGCTGGGCGGGCTTCTCCGCGAACGCGAGGTTGTCCCGGTCGGCCGTGTCCCAGTTGACCAGGTACATCGGGTGGTCCATCAGGTGCGCACCCACGTGCGGGTTGTCCACGACGGCGGTGATGCCGTGCTCGGCCAGGTGGTCCGCCGGCCCGATGCCCGAGAGCATCAGCAGGTGCGGGGTGTTGTAGGCACCGGCGCTGAGCACCACCTCCCGCTTCGCGCGGAAGGTCTGCAGCTCGCCGCCGACCCGCGCGACGACGCCGGTGGCCCGCCCGTGCTCGATCACGACGCGGTGCACGAGCGCGTTCGGGGTGATGGTGAGGTTGGGCCGCCTGCGGTGCGGGGCCAGGTAGCCGTCGTACGTCGTCCAGCGCTGGCCGCGCCGCGTGAAGCGCTGGTACATGGAGGCGCCCTCCTGCTGGGCGCCGTTGAAGTCGTCGGTGCGGCCGATGCCGGCCTGCGCCATCGCCTCGACCAGCCGGCGCGACCCCTCGCGCGGGTCGGGGGCGTCCTCGACGTACTGCGGGCCCGAGGCGCCGTGGAACTCGCTGGCGCCGCGGCTGTTGGTCTCCATCCGGCGGAACAGGGGGAGGACCTCGTCGTACGACCAGCCGTCGGCGCCGGCCTTCGCCCAGCCGTCGTAGTCGGCACGGTTGCCGCGGATGTAGATCATCGCGTTCATGCCGCTCGTGCCGCCGAGCATCCTGCCGCGCGGCTGGTAGATCCGGCGGCCACCCAGGTGGGGCTCGGGCTCGGACTCGTAGTCCCAGTCGATCTTCGTGTGGAAGGTCTTGGCGAAGGCCGCCGGGATCTGGACGTTCAGGTTCGGCCGGCTCCGGCCGCCCGCCTCGAGCACGAGCACGGACGTGCCCGGGTCCTCGCTGAGCCGTCCCGCGAGCACCGCGCCCCCCGAGCCGCTGCCCACGACGATGTAGTCGAACTCCCGCATGGTCTTCCTTCCGTCGGTCTGCCTCCATGCTCGGTCGTGGCAGCACCCCAGCGCTTGTGACGCACACCACTCCCAACGGGCTGAGTTGTGACAGACTCCAAGAACTGACCGCGTCGGCCGCCGTTGAATGACGCCACATGTTGAACACGACAATGGAGGCGCTCATGGCAGGGAGCGACACCAAGGGGGATCTGGCCCGCGCCTGGCTCCAGGAGTTCGTCGAGGCGGGGCTCCAGCCCAGTGCCGTCGACGAGTTCGTGCGGACGGTCGACGACGAGATCCTCGCCGCCATCCCGGTGCTCGCCGGCGACGCGAGCCTGGCCGAGGAGCTGCACGCGTCGACCCGCGAGCACTGGCGCAACTTCCTGGTCAGCCTCGGCGGCGAGCACCGGCTCGCGCTGCCCCCGGCGGCGGTCGCGCTGAGCCTCTCGATCGCGCGCCGCAACCACGACATCAGCGTCCTGCTCAAGGTCTACCGGGTCGCCAACAGGGTCGTCTTCCGGTACGTCGCCGAGCACACCACCGCGGACACGCTCCCGCCCAGCCTGCCCCGTGACGAGGCCCTGCTCGCGCTGTGGCTGCGGGCCGAGCGCTGGATCGACGAGTCCATCGAGCGCCTCGTCGAGCACTACACGCGCGAGCGCGCGAGCCTCGTCGAGGGAGCGCAGGCGCGACGCGCGGAGATGATCGAGGCCCTCGTCGCGGGCGCGGCCCCGTCTGCGGAGTCCGAACGGCTGCTCGGCCACCGCTTCGCCCTGTGGCAGACCGCCTTCGTCCTCTCGGCGCCGCCGCACGACGACGAGGGTGTGCCGCTCTTCGACCTGTCGCTGCGGGTCTGCCAGGAGCTCGGCCTGCCGCGTCCCCTGACGACGCTGGCTGGCAGCCGCGAGCTGTGGGGGTGGGTGGCGACGCCGGAGGAGCCACGGCTCGCGCTCGACGGCATCGAGGAGCTGCTCGCGAAGACGGGGATCCACCTCGCGCTGGGCGCGTCGGGGCAGGGACCCGGTGCCTTCCGGCTCAGCCACGTCCAGGCCGTCGCGGCCCAGCGGATCGGGCTGCGCGCACCCGCGCTGTGCCACCCGTACGCCGACGTCGAGCTGGTGAGCCTCGTCGGCGACGGCGAGCTGGCGCGCGAGATGGTGCGTCGTACCCTCGGGCCGCTGCTCACCGGCGCGAAGGGCGACGAGATGCTCCGCACCACCGTCCTCGCCTACCTGCGCTCCGGCCAGAGCTTCGACGCCGCCGCCGAGGGCCTGTTCGTGCACCCCAACACGGTGCGCTACCGCATCGCCCGTGCCGAGGACCAGCTCGGCCACCGCATCGCCCCGCACGCCGCGACGCTCGAGGTCTGCCTCGCCTGGCTCGACGTGTACGGCGACGCCGCGCTCTCGTAGGGCCCGGCGACCCCGCTGAGCCGGCCGGGGATCGGGCAGTTTGCCAGCGGCCTACAAATCACCCTCGAAGGTTTGTAGGCGGCGACTATGTCGTCGGTCACACGGGATTGAAAGGTTGGCCGCACTCCCAACCGAGGCAGGCGGTGACCATTCATGGGGAATGCGACACGCACGGCTCCGCCCAGGACAGGCACCCTGGCAGCCGGCGTCACCGAGCTGGGCGAGATGGCCAAGCTCGGCGGCGTGGTGGTGTGGATGGCCGTGCGCGGCCCGTGGGACTACTGGCGCGACACCCGCGACCAGATGTTCCTGATCCTCCAGCAGTGCTGGATCCCGATGGCGGTGTCCTGCACCTTCTTCGGGCTCGGCGCACCCGGCCTCCAGGGCGGCAACATCTACGCCCTGTTCGGGATGCCCGAGCGGCTCGGCTCCTTCTTCATCATGGCCAGCATCCGTGAGTTCGCCCCGTGGGTGAACGCGATGGTGGTGGCCGGCGTCGTCGGCTCGGCGATCACCGCCGACCTCGGCGCCCGCCGGATCCGCGAGGAGATCGACGCGATGGAGGTCCTCGGCGTCGACCCGATCCGGGCGCTCGCGCTGCCGCGGATCGTCGCCGTCACGATCATCACCGGCCTGATGGACATCATCGCCCTCTGCTTCGGCCTGCTGGGCGGCTTCATCGCGGCGGTGCCGATCCTCGGCGCGAACCCCTGGGCCTTCTACAACAGCCTGTTCGCCAACCTGACCACCCCGGACATCTGGGGCAGCGTCGTGAAGACGACGATCTTCGGCCTGATCATCGGCGTCGTCTGCTGCTACAAGGGCATGTACGCCAAGGGCGGCGCGATCGGCGTGGGCCGGGCCGTCAACCAGGCCGTCGTCGTCGCGTTCGCGCTGATCTGGGTCGTCAACGTCGTCTTCACCAACATCCTGCTCGGGCTCAACCCCGAGATCCAGGTCTTCAAGTAGGGGCGGCGACGATGACGACGACACCCGACGCGCCGCGCACCCGGCCCGCGGCACCCGAGCCGAAGGACGCCGAGCTCTCCCTCGGCAGTGCCGCCGGCGCCGTACGCGCGGCGCTGACCACGGGCGGGGAGATCCTCCGCTTCTCGTGGCAGGTCACCCGCAGCCTCCCCGAGGTGCGGGCCCACTGGACCGAGGTCGTGCGCCAGGCGGCGATCCTGGTCCTGTCCAGCGCGCTGATCATCTGGGCGATGCAGTTCGTCATGGGGACGATGTGCGGCACCGAGGCGATCTACACGCTCAAGCAGGTCGGCGCCCCGATCTACTCGGGCATCTTCAACGCCTGGTGCGCGGTTCGTGAGCTGGTGCCCTACATGTGGGGCTACATCCTCGCGGCCAAGATCGGCTGCGGCCTGGTCGCCGAGATCGGCTCGATGCGGATCGCCGAGGAGGTCGACGCGCTGGAGGTGATGGGGGTCGACTCCCGCAGCTACCTGGTCGGCACCCGGGTGGTGGCGGCGTGGCTGTCGATGCCGTTCCTGTACGCCGTCAGCCTCGGGATGATGTCGCTCGGCGAGATCCTAGTGACGGTCTACTACGTCGGCGGCGTCTCGCCCGGCGGGCACATGTACATCTTCTGGCTCTACCAGAACCCGCTCGACTTCCTGTACTCGATGATCAAGGGCATGACGATGGGGACAGCCATCGTGTTCGTGGCCTGCTACTACGGCTACACCGTGCGTGGTGGTTCGGTCGAAGTCGGCAAGAACACCGCGAGATCCATGGTCCTGAACATGGTGCTGATCCACATGATCGGCGCGCTCGGCACCCAGCTCTTCTGGGGCCTCTCGCCCAACGCGCCCATCGGCAACTAGCTGCCTCACCGCGCCCCGCGTCCTGCTCCCCGTCCACCCTCACGCAGAGGACTCCTCGTCATGACCACTTTTGCTCCGGCGCACGCCGCCACCCCGGGCCCGACGGGCTCGCGCGGCCCGCACTCGATGGAGGTCCGCAACGTCCACAAGAGCTTCGGTCCCTACGACATCTTGACCGGGATGAACCTCAACTTCGTCGACGACGCGATCACCACCATCCTGGGTCCGTCGGGCACGGGCAAGAGCGTCCTGATCAAGCACCTCGTCGGGCTGCTCGAGCCCGACCAGGGCGAGGTGCTGATCTTCGGCCAGGACATCTGGAAGATCAGCAAGCCCGAGCGCTACGAGCTGCGCAAGCGCTTCGGCGTGCTCTTCCAGGACGGGGCCCTCTTCGGGTCGATGAACATCTTCGACAACGTCTGCTTCCCGCTGCGCAAGCACACCGACATGCACGAGAAGGACATCCGCGACCTGGTCATGGACCGCCTCCAGGAGGTCGGTCTCGAGGGTGCGGCCGCCAAGCTGCCGAGCGAGGTCTCGGGCGGCATGCGCAAGCGGGCCGGCTTCGCGCGGGCGCTGATCCTCGACCCCGACATCGTCATGTTCGACGAGCCCGACTCCGGCCTCGACCCGGTCCGCACGAGCCTGCTCAACGACGTGATCCTCGAGATGCACGAGCGGCACAAGGGCACCTACATGGTCGTCACCCACGACATGGCGACGGCGCGGAAGGTGAGCGACTACATCGGCGTCGTGTGGAAGGGCAAGTGCATCCACTACAGCGAGGCGGACGCCGCCTTCAACTCCGACAACGCCTTCGTCCGGCAGTTCCTGGCCGGCGACTCCGCCGGCCCGCTGGGGATGGACTGATGAATCGGGGATCGATCGTCGTCGGCCTGCTCGCGGTCGCCCTCGTCGGCGGCGCCGCGGCGGCCGTCGAGCGGACGGGCGACTACGAGGTCCGCGCCGTGCTGCCCAATGCGGGCAACCTCTTCGTCGGCAGCTCGGTGATGTACGACGGCTACGAGGCCGGCAGCGTCAAGGACATCGAGGTCAAGGACGGCAAGGCACTGGTCACGCTGACCCTGGACGACGAGTTCGTGCCGCTCCACGACGGGGCGACGGTCGAGGTGGTGTGGAAGGCGGCCCTGGGCGAGCGGCTGGTCCGCGTGGTCGACGGTGCGGAGAAGAACGCGGAGCTGCCGGAGGGGGCGATGCTCGCGGGGGTCCAGCGCGAGCCGGTCGAGCTGGACGCCGTCCTGTCCGCGCTCGACGCACCGACCCGCAAGCACCTGTCGTCGCTGGTGAGCCGGCTGCAGGAGACCCTCCAGGGGCGGGAGAGCGACGCCAACGCGAGCCTGAAGGCCGCGGGCCCGGCGCTGGAGCAGCTGGGCGCGGTGCTGCGGGAGGTCGGCACCGACGGCGAGGCGATCAAGCAGATCGTCACCCAGTTCAACGAGACCATGGAGATCCTGGCCTCGCGCGGGGACAGCCTGGAGCAGGTGGTCACCTCGCTCGCGTCGGCGACCGACACGATCGCCGCCCAGGAGCGCAGCGTCGGGAGCACGCTGCAGAAGCTGCCGCCGGTGCTCGACAAGGCCAACTCCACGCTGGCCCGGGTGCCCGGCACCGTCGACAAGACCCTGCCGCTGCTGGAGGACCTGGCGCCAGCGACCGGCAGCCTCGAGTCCGTCTCGCGCAACCTGCGCCCGCTCCTGCAGGACCTGCGTCCGACGGTCGGCGACCTGCGTCCGACCCTCGACCGGCTGTCCCAGCTGCTCGGCATCACGCCCGGCCTGCTCGACGGCAGCACGGCCGCCGCACCCGACGCCGACGACGCGATGACCGGCCTCACGCCGGTGCTCGACTTCCTGCGCCCGTACACGCCGGAGATCACCGGCTGGGCCACCAACTGGGGCTCGGCGGGCGGCAACCGCGACAACCAGGGCCACTACGTCCGGTTCCTCATCCAGGCCGGCCTGGAGAGCGTCATCCCCAGCCCGACCGGCAAGCCCGGCCCCGGCATCACCCAGAACCTGACCCCCGACCCGGGTTCGCCCGTCGGCCAGCCGTGGACCGACGCCTACGGAAGCGAGATGCGATGAACACCGCGAAGGACGTCGGTCGCGCCGGCCTCGTGGCCGTGCTGATCGCCGCCGCCGTCACGGCCGTGGCCGCGAGGGCCGGCAAGGACGACGCGGACGTGGTCACGGCGCAGTTCGCCTCGGCTGCGCCCCTGGTCGAGGGCAACCAGGTCAAGATCGACGGCGTCGTCGTCGGGTCGGTGAAGAGCCTGAAGGTCGTCGACGGGCTGGCCGAGGTCGCCCTCGAGCTCGACGACGAGGCGCGACCGCTGCACGAGGACGCCCGGCTGACCATCCGCCCGGTCAGCCTCCTCGGCGAGCGGTACGTCGACCTCGACCGCGGCAGCCCCGACGCTCCGCTCCTCGACGAGGACACGGTGATCCCGGTCGCCCAGACGGCCACGTCGGTCGGCCTCGACGAGGCGCTCAACACCGTCGACCAGCCCACCGGAGAAGGCCTGCGCGCGTTGCTCTCGACCCTCGGCGAGGGCATGCAGGGCAACGGGGAGAACGTCGACGAGGCGCTGCGGCTGCTGTCGCCGAGCCTGAAGGACACCCGTGCGATGGCGGCGGTGCTCGACGAGCACAACGAGCTGCTGTCACGGCTGATCACCAACTTCGAGCCCGTGGCGAGCGCGCTCGCCACCCGCGACGGCGAGGCGATGGACCAGCTCGTCGACTCCTCGGACAAGGTGCTCACCGCGGTCCGGGAGCGGCAGGCGAAGCTGGAGCAGACCCTCGACAAGCTGCCCGGCACGCTCCGCGTGCTCCGCACGACCCTCGGCAACCTCCGCTCGGCGGCCGACGACACGGCCCCCACGCTGGCGGAGCTGCGTCCGCTGACCGACAAGCTGCCGGTGCTGGCCACCGAGCTGCGGGCGTTCTCCGACGCCCTCGACCCGGCGCTCGCGACGTCCGAGCCGGTGCTGCGCAAGGCCGACGAGCTGCTGAAGGCGGCGGCCCCGGTCGCCGCGGACGCCCGTCGCGCGGGGGGAGGCCTCGCGACCAGCACCGACGGCGTCCAGCGGCTGACGAAGGCGATCACCCGCAACCGTGAGGACGTCTTCAACTACATCCGCTACTGGGCGCTGACCACCAACGGGTACGACGGCCTCTCGCACTACTTCCGGGCGCACTACGTCGTCGACCCCGACACGATCCTGGGCCTGCTGCCGGTTGCCGGCACCAAGCCGTCGGCCGCGAAGCCGAAGGGCAGCGGCACCGGCGACAAGCCGGCCACGCCGAAGTCCGGAGGCCTGCTCGACGGGCTCGACGGCGTGCTCGGAGGACTGCTGCAGCCGAAGGGCGACAGCGCCACCGGGCTGAGCGAGCAGCAGGAGCTCGACCTGCTCGGCCTGCTGCTGGGAGGCAAGTGATGACCGACAACGCCCTGCTCTCGTGGCTGCGCAGCCCGCTCGGCATCGGCACCGCCGTGCTCGTGCTCTTCGGCGGCGCCGTGGTCTTCGGGCTCAACGCCACGCACGGCATGCCGCTCGCGGAGCGCCGCGAGGTCCGTGTCGAGTTCGACGACCTCAGCGGCCTCAACACCGGTGACGACGTGCGGATCGCCGGCAACCGGGTCGGGTACGTCGACGAGCTGCTCCTCGAGGACGGCAGGGCGATCGCCGTCCTCAAGCTCGACGACCCCGACACCAAGCTCTACGAGAACGCCGAGGCGGCGCGCATCTCCGACCGGTCCGGCCTCGGCCAGAAGTTCGTGACCCTCGACCCGGGCGACCCGTCCACGGGCCCGCTGCGCGGTGACGAGGTGATCCCGGCCAGCCAGACGGTCAAGACCGAGGACATCAACGAGCTGCTCGACGTCCTCGACCCGAAGACGCGCGAGGCGGCGGCCACCACCCTGCAGAACCTCGGCGGCGGCATGATCGGCCACGAGCAGGACCTCCACGAGCTCGCCCGCAACGCACCCGGCATCCTCACCTCCACCGGCGAGGTGTCCGAGGCCCTCGCGGTGCAGGGCGGCGTACCGCTGGGGGACATGCTCGAGTCGGCCGACCGGCTCAGCGGCCGGCTGGCGACGCGCGACGACGAGCTCGCGGCGCTGGTCGAGGAGATGGCCGTGACCGTGGACGCGTTCGGAGCCGACGACGGCAACCAGGTCTGGGCCTCGCTCGACCAGGCCCCCGACACCCTCGACGCCGCCCACTCGGCGCTGACCGGGCTGGACGAGCCGCTCGCCGACCTGGCCGTCGCGATGCGGCAGGTCCGACCCGGGGCGACGGCGCTCGGCCGTGCGACCCCCGACCTGCGGGCCTTCCTGCGCGAGTCCCTGACGCCGCTGCGGAAGGTGCCGGGCGTCAACGAGGACGCCGAGCGCGGCGTCGTCGCCCTCGACGGCCTGGTCACCGACCTGCGGCCGCTGGTGCACCAGCTGATCAAGACCGGTGACAGCGCGGCGCCCGTCGCGAGCGTGGTCGGCGACTACGCCGAGGACATCGCCTACTTCCACACCAACGCCTCCGGTGCCCTGTCCAGCGGTGACCGGGCCGGCCACTGGCTGCGAATCCTGCTCCTGCCCGGCGCCGAGTCGCTGGGCGTCCCCGGCGCGGCGACGCGCGATCCCTACCCGGCCCCGGGGGAGACCCGATGAACAGCAAGCCCCGACTCAGCGCCCTGAGCCTCGGCAGGATCTTCGTGGCGGTGGCCGCGGTGTCCGGCGCGCTCCTCTTCCAGAAGGCACAGCTGGCCGCCATGCTGCGCCCCGGCGACACGGTGCAGATCCAGTTCAGCGAGGCGCACCGGCTGCGCACCTCGGTCTCCGACGTGAAGATGTCGGGCGTCGACATCGGCGTCGTCCGCTCGGTCGAGGACGAGGACGGCGTCACCACCGTGACCGTCAAGGTCGACGACGACACCCGCAAGGCCATGGGTACGGCGCCCTCGGCCCGCGTGCGCCCGACGACCCTGCTCGGCGGCAACTACTACGTCGAGATCGTGCCGGGCGGCCGGCGCGGCGAGTTCGAGGGGACCATCCCCGTCGAGCGCACCGAGCTCCCCGTCGAGCTCGACGGCGTCGCCAGCGCCTTCCCCGCCGACGCCCGCACGGGCGTGCGCAGCAGCACGAAGGCCCTCGACAGCACCCTCGACGAGGGCGGCACCCGCGCGCTGCGGGAGATCCTGGAGTCGGCGCCCGGCACGCTCCGGTCGACCGACGACGTGTTGCGCGCCCTGCAGGGCACGTCGCCGCGCACCGACCTCGCGGACCTGGTCCGGGGCGGCGAGAACGCCTCCACGGTGCTGTCGTCGGAGAACGCCCGGCTGGGCGACACGGTCGACGCACTGGCCACCACCGCCCGCGTCCTCGAGGCCCGGCGCCACGACGTCGCCGAGGCGGCCCGGACGATGCCGGCCAGCCTCGACGAGACGGCCACCCTGCTCGACAGCCTCGACGGCGTGCTCGCGTCGCTGGAGGCCACGGCCGACCCGGCCCGGCCGTCGGTGCGCGAGCTGGCCCGGCTGCTCGACCACGCCGACCCGGTGCTGGGTCGCGCGCGGCCCGTCGTACGCGACCTGCGCGGGGTGCTGCGCGACGCGCGCCCGCTGGTGACCACCCTCATCCCGATCAGCCGCGACCTCGACGCCACCGTCGACAACGTCCGCGGGCCGGTGCTGGACCGGGTCAACGGCCCGATCGTCGACCAGCTCACGTCGTCGTGGCACGGCACCGGCGAGTACGAGGGCGGCGGCGCGGACCGCCCGCTCTACAAGGAGACCGGCTACATGTTCGCCAACCTCACGCAGGCCAACATGATGGACGAGAACGGCTCGATGGTCTCGTTCCTCCCCGGCATGGGGCCCGGCTCGCTCGCCGGCCTGCCGATCAGCCTCGAGGACCTCCTGGTGGCGCTGACCAAGGGAGGCCAGTGATGCGCAGCTCGGTGACGAAGTTCTGGGAGCGGGCTCGCAGCGAGCCCGGCCTCGGCCGCAACCTGGTCGCGTTCGCGGTCCTCGTCGTGCTCGGTACGGCGTTCGGCGGCTACTTCCTCGCTCACGAGCGGTTCAACCCGCCGTGGGAGGACAGGTACACGCTCTACGTCGACCTCGACGAGGCCGCCGGGGTCAGCCCCGGCAACGGGCAGGAGGTGCGGATCGCCGGCGTACCGGTCGGCGACATCCGGGGCACCGACATCACCGCTGACGGGATGGCGCGGCTCGAGCTGCGCATCGACGACGGCCAGGTCGTGCACGAGGACGCCCGGGTGCTGCTGCGGCCGAAGAGCCCGCTCAACGACATGTACATCGAGATCAGCCCCGGCACGGGTGACGCTCCGGTGCTCGCCGACGGGGACACGATCCCGGTCGACCAGACGGTCTCGCCGATCCAGGTCGACGACGTGCTCGCGCACCTGGACACCAACACCCAGGCGGCGATGAGCTCGCTCTTCGCCGAGTCCGACGTCGCGCTGGTCAGCGCGCCGAAGACGCTGCCGGCCGGCCTCGACCAGACCAACGCGCTGCTGGAGGAGCTCGCGCCGGTGATGGACCGGCTTGAGACCCGGCGCAAGAACCTGGCCCGGCTCGTCAACGCCCTCGCCGAGGTCTCGTCCGCGGCCGGCACCAACGACGTGCGGCTGGAGCGGATGGCCAGCTCGCTGAGCGCCACGCTGGGCACCCTGTCGGGCAAGCGCGAGAACCTCGACGCCACGCTCGCCCAGCTGCCCGAGCTGTCCCGCGACCTGCGCTCCACGTCGAGCAGCGTCGTGGCCCTGGCCGAGCAGCTCGACCCGACGCTCGACGACGTGCGCAAGGCGAGCGACGAGCTGCCCGGCGCGCTGAGGAGCTTCAACGGCAGCGTCGACGAGCTCGACGACTTCATCCGCGAGGCGAAGCCGGTCCTCGACAAGGCCGGGCCGGTCGTGGGCGACCTGCGCGCGGCGTCGCCCGACCTCCGGCGGATCGCCGGTGACCTGCGCCCGATCACGGCCGACGCCCAGCCGCTGACGCAGATGCTCGTGCCGCGCCTCGACGACCTCGCGGCCTTCGTCTACAACACCAACTCCGTGGTCAGCCTCCGCGACGCCAACCGCGGCATCCTGCGAGGCCTCTTCCAGCTCTCGCCCGAAACCGTGGGAGGACTCGGCTGATGCGCATCCCCTACCAGGCCGTCCCGAAGCTCCGCGGCCTCACGCTGCTGGCCTTCCTCGCCGTCTGCACGCTGATCATCAGCTTCCTCTGGACCCAGGCCGGCGGCAAGATCCCGGCCCTGTCCCGCTCCGGCTACCAGCTCACCGTCCCGTACGACGACATCGACAACCTCGTCTTCCAGTCGGACGTGCGCATCGCCGGTGTCGAGGTCGGGCAGGTCGAGAGGATCGAGGTCGACGGCGACAAGGCGATGGTCACCCTCGAGCTCGACGACGACGTCGTACCCCTGCACGAGGGGGCGGTGATCACGATCCGCAACAAGACGATGATCGAGGAGACCTACCTCGAGATCGTCGACGGCGACGGATCCGCGTACGCCGACGGCGACACCCTGCCCGCCAGCGCGGCGAAGGGCAGCGTGCAGCTCAACGACGTGCTCACCAGCCTCGACGCGAGGACGCGCAAGGACCTCTCCGGCCTGATCCGGTCCGGCGGTGAGTCGACCAAGGGGACCCGCGAGGACGTCGACGCCGTGCTCACCGGCCTCGGCGACCTCGGGGAGAACGCCGGCGCACTGGAGGCCCTCGCGCAGCAGTCCGACGACCTGCGGCAGCTGGTGAAGAGCTCGACCGTCGTCCTCGACGCGCTCGACACGCAGCAGGGACGGATCGTCGACCTGACCCGCGACGCGCAGACCCTCACCGCGGTCACCGCGGGCCACGAGCAGGACGTCGAGGCCCTCATGCGGGCGCTGCCGCCGCTGCTGGTCACGACGGAGAAGGCCAGCGACAGCCTCGCCGCGCTGACCACGCCGCTGGGCACCGTGTCGCACAACCTGCGCGGTGCCGCACCCGACCTGAGCGCGGCGCTGCTCGAGCTGCCGGCGACGACCGAGGACCTGCGCGGGATGCTGCCGTCGCTCGACACGACCCTCGACCGGGCGCCCGCGACGCTGACCCGGCTGAGCCCGCTGCGCAAGGCCGCCGGCCCGCTGCTGGAGACCCTCCAGGTCAACATGGCCGACCTCAACCCGATGCTGGCCTACCTGCAGCCCTACGGCCGCGACCTCGTCTCCTACTGGACCAACTTCATCGGCTTCGTCGGCTCGTCCGACACCAACGGCCCGATCGCCCGGGTCAAGCCGATCCTCGGGGTCAGCTCGCTCAACCTGCCGCTCGACGCCAGCCCGACGACGATGTACAACCCCTATCCGGCGCCGGGCGCCCACAACGACCCGGAGGAGTTCACCGGGGAGTACCCGCGCATCGAAGAGGACCCGATCCCCTGATGAGCCTGCTGCGCCGGGCACTGCCCGCCCCGAGGACACCGCGGCCACGCACCCTGCCTGGCGTGGCCGCGGCCCTCGGCGTGCTGGCGGTGCTCGCCGCCCTGCTCGTCCCCGGCCTGCTGCGGGTGGAGGTCGAGACCGGCGTCGACGAGTTCGTCCCGGCCGGCGACCCGGTCGCGCGGGCCACGTCGGAGATGGCCGCGCAGTTCGGGGGCGACCCGATCGTCGTACTCATCGAGTCGGCGAAGCCGCGTGAGCTGCTGCTCAAGGAGAACCTCCCGGCGCTGCTGCAGCTCGAGGGGGAGCTGGCCGCGCTGCCGCACGTGAAGGCCGTGTACGGGCCGGGCACCGTGCTCAACCAGATCGCCGGCCAGGCGCAGGACCTGCTCGCCGAGCTCGGCGGCTACCGCGACGGGCTGCGGGCGAAGGCGGAGGCGCAGGCACGCAAGCGCCGCGCCTCGCCGGAGGAGGTCGCGGCGGCGGGCGTACGGGCCACGCAGGCCTTCGACGAGAGGTACGCCGCCCTGCTCGCGAAGGGCATGCCCGGCGGCCTCCCCACCCTCCACAACCAGGCGTTCGTGGACCGGGTGATCTTCAACGACGAGGGCGATCCCCGCCCGCAGTGGGACTTCCTGGTGCCCCGGCCCGACGCGGTCGCGCTGCTCGTCCGCCCCGACGCATCGCTGCCGCAGAGCGACACCGAGGACCTCGTCGCGGCGGTCGACGCGGCCGTGCGCGACAGCGACCTGAAGGCCAGCAGCACCACCGTCACCGGCATCCCGACGGTCGTCGCAGCGCTGGGGGAGCAGGTCCGGCACGAGGTGCCACTGCTCGGCGGGCTCGCCGTCGTCGCCGTCGGGGCGTGGTTCCTGCTGACCAGCTGGACCCGCCGCCGGCTGCGCCTGCTGCCGCTCGGAGCGAGCCTGCTCGGCACCGCGGTCACGCTCTCCGTAGCGGGCTGGGCCGGGCGCCCGCTCGCGCTCACGGCGGTCGCGTTCCTGCCCGTCCTGCTGGGCATCGGCTCCGACTTCATGACCTACCTGCACCGCAACGCCGGGCCGCGCACGGTGCTCGCGGCGGCGCTCGCCTCGGCCGCCGGCTTCGGGGCGCTCGCGGTCGCGCCGGTCCCGGCCGTCGCGGACCTCGGCGTCAGCCTTGCGGTGGGCCTGCTGGTGACCGTGCTCGTGTCCCTGGGCATCCACCGCTGGGGTCCGGCCGAACCAGAGCACCCCGCGGCGCCGGCCTCGCCCGACTCGTCGCGCCCGGCGTCGGGTGGCCTGGCGCGATCGACCCGGATCTCGATCCTGCTCGTGCCCGTCCTCGCCGCCGTCGCCGGCTGGGCGGTCTTCCCCTCGCTGTCCCTCCAGTCCGACCTCACCTCGCTCGCCTCCGGCCTCCCCGAGTACGACGAGGCGCGCGGCGTCGAGCGCGTGCTCGGCGCCTCGGGCGAGGTCGCCCTCGTGGTCCGCGGCGACGACGTGCTCGACGCCGAGAGCTTCGCCTGGATGAGCCGGACCCGCCGCGACGTCATCGCCGAGCACGGCGACGAGCTGAGCGCGGTGCTGTCGCCGGGCGACGTGCTGTCCTTCCTCGGCGGGGAGCCGCAGGCCTCCCAGGTGGACGCCGCGCTGCGGCTGCTGCCGCCCTATCTCGCCTCCAGCGTGGTGAGCCCGGACCGGCGGACGGCCGTGATGACCTACGGCGTCGACCTCGACGACGTGGAGCGGCTGGCGGTGCTGCGCGACTACCTCGACGACGTGGCCGCCACCGCGCCTGCGTCGGTCGACGTGGAGGTCGCCGGGCTGCCGATGGTCGCGGTGTCCGCGCAGGAGGCGATGGACGACGAGCGGCTGCTCGGCGCGGTGCTCGGCATCGTCGCCGCCGGCCTGGCCCTGCTCGCGCTCCTGCCCGAGCGGAGGGTCGCGCTAGTCGCGATGCTCTCGGCCGCGGTCGCCTCGGGCCTGGTCGCGCTCGGCATCGCGGTCACCGGGGTGGCGCTGACGCCCATGACCGCCGGCCTCGGCTCGCTGACGGCCGCGGTCGCCTGCGAGTTCACGGTCCTGCTCGCGCTCGCCCAGCGCAGGGGAGACCGGATGCTCGCCCGCGCGGTCGACCTCGCCGCGGCCGCGTCGGCCACCGGCTACGCCGTGCTGGCCGTCTCGGACCTCGGCCTGATCCGCGGGTTCGGGGTGCTGCTCGCCGTGACCGTCGCGGTCGCGCTGGGCGCCTCGCGGCTGCTCGTCTGGGCGCTCCTGCCGGCGGCGACGCCGCGGGAGCGGGCGGGCGTCGTACACGAAGAGACACCGAAGGTGCTGGAGAAGGTGTGATGAAGCAGAGGATCCCGATCGTGCTGGCCGTCGTGGCGGTCGTCGCCGCCGGCCTGTTCGTGTGGCGGCCGTGGGCCGACGAGACGCCGGAGGGGACGGCGTTCCGGGTCGGCGAGGAGGTCGTCACCGTCGACGAGCTCGACGCGCGCAACGACTCGCTGCGGGCGCTCTACGGCATCCAGGAGCCGCTCGACGCGAAGGAGCTCGACGGGTTCCGGCGCCAGGCCGCCAAGTCGATGGCCATCAGCATCGTGCTCGACCGCGCCGTCGACGAGGAGGGCGTGGAGGTGAGCGACGCGGAGGTCGAGGAGGCCGTGACGGCGTTCATCAAGGCGAGGTTCGCCGGCGACCGCGACGCGTTCCTCGACTCGCTCGGCAACGTCAACACCTCCGAGGACGCCGTGCGTGCGGAGGTACGACGCCAGCTCGAGCTGCGCAAGCTGCTCGCCGAGGTCGCGGGTGACGTCGCCGTGGGCGACGCGGACGTGCGGGCCGCCTTCGCCGAGCGCAAGGCGTCGCTCGGCACCCCCGAGCGCCGCGTCGTCAGCAATGTCGTCGTCGACACGTTGGCCGAGGCGCAGCGGGTCCGCGACCAGCTCGACAGAGGCGTGGGCATCGCCGCTCTGGCGCGCAAGGTCAGCATCGACGCGGCCACCCGCGACAAGGGCGGCCGGCTGGGCGCGGTGGCGCGGGCGGACCTGCTGCCCGAGGTGGCCGAGGTCGTCTTCCGCACCGGTGCCGGGAAGGTCTACGGGCCGGTGCAGGGCAGCCAGGGGTGGAATGTCGGGATCGTGACCCGCATCGAGCCGGCCACGACCGCGACCTTCGCGGCGGTCCGGACCCGGCTGCGCAGCACCCTCGAGTCCGAGGCGGTGCAGTCCCGGTGGAGCGACTGGCTCGCCGGCAGGCTGCACGACGCCGACGTCCGCTACGAGCGGGACTACCGGCCCAGCGACCCCTACGACGTCAGCGCGTGGGAGCAGTCCGGCATCGAGGGGGCCGAGGGTGGGGGCACACAGTGATCGGGCTCCTCGACGCGTTCACGTGCCTGGTCGTGGCCTGCTTCCTCTTCCCGCTGGGGGTGTGGGGCAGGGCGCAGGCCCACGACCTCGTGGTCGACGCCCTGCCGAGCGAGGAGCGGGAGCACCGGATCGCGGTGCTCCGCCGCGGGGCGCTGACCTGCCAGGTGGTGGCGGTGGTCTTCGGCGCCGGCGCGGTGCTCCTGCTGCTGGTCTGACGGGCGGGGTCTCAGACCGCCGGGGGAGTGACGCCGAGGTCGGCCAGCTCGGCGACGTACTTCTCGACGTTGCGGAGCTTGACCTCCTCGTAGCCACGCACGACGTCCGGCAGGGCCGCGATCCGCACGGCACGGTCGTAGCCGGCCGTGTCGTCGGCGGCGAGGCCGCGGGCCAGGTCGGCCACCAGCGCGCGGTAGTGGTCGCGCAGCTCGCGCTCCACCTTGCGCACGTGGGCGCGCCCGAACGGGTCGGCCGCCGTGCCGCGCAGCTTCTTCATCCGCGCCAGCGCGCGCAGCGAGCCGTGCGACTTCGGGCCGAAGGCGATCTTCTTGTCGCGGCCCATCGCGCGGAGCATCGGCGGGTGGAGCTGGAAGGAGATCGTGCCGCCGGGGAAGGCGCCGCCGGTCTCGGCGAGGAACGCCGGGTCGGTCAGCAGCCGGGCCACCTCGTACTCGTCCTTGTAGGCGGTCAGCTTGAACAGGTTGCGGGCGACGGCCTCGGTGAACCGGGAGCCGGTGCCGGCCTTCCGCTCGGCGCGGGCGACCTCGGCGACGAGCGCGACGTAGGAGTCGGCGAGCTTCTCGTCCTGGTAGTCGACCAGGTCGGCGGCCCGCTGCTCGACGAGGCGGAGCACCTCGCCCTCCAGACCGGCGGCCGCGACGGACGCCGGGACGTGGCGCTCGCGCACCCGGACCGGACGCTCGTTGGCGGCCCGGAACGCGGCGGGGTCGGTCACGGCGACGCGGCCCCAGCGGAACGCGGCGACGTTGGCCGCCACCGCGGTGCCGTTGATGGCGATGGCCTCCTCGATCGCGGCGGCCGGCAGGCGCAGCGCGCCGGTCTGGTACGCCGCCCCCACGAGCAGGAAGTTCGCGGCCACGGTGTTGCCGAAGATCCGGTCCGCCGCCTCGAGGGCGTCGAAGTCGAAGAGGTCGGCGCTGACCGTGCGGACCCGGTCGAGCAGGCCGGCCTCGTCGGGGTGCTGCACGGTCGGGTCCTCGACCATCGCGCCCGTGGGGGTGCGGCTGGTGGAGACGACGGTGCGGGTCGTCGCGGCGCTGCCGTACTGCAGGTTGCGGTCCTCGGCGAGGGTGAGCAGGTCGAAGCCGAGGAAGCAGTCCGCGGAGCCGGGCGTCAGCCGGTTGGCCGGCTCGAGGTCGCCCGCGGCGAAGCGGAGGTGGCCGACGACCGGCCCCGCCTTCTGGCTCAGGCCCGTCTGGTCGAGCGACTCGACGCCGTACCCGGCGCGCAGGGCGGCGGTGGCGAGCACCTGGTTGACGGTCACGATGCCGGTGCCGCCGATGCCGACCATGAAGACGTTCTGGGTCGCGGTCACCGGCTCCTCGGCGGGGCTCGGGGCGACGGTCGGCGGGGTCGGGTAGCCCGTGCGCTTCTTCCCGGACCTTGCCGGGGTCTCGTGACGGTTGCTGCGCAACCTCTTCGACCACCGGCGGGATTCGGGCGCGGTCTCGACGGTCACGAAGGACGGGCAGTCGCCGTCGAGGCAGCTGTAGTCGGTGTTGCACGACGTCTGGTCGATGCGGGTCTTGCGGCCGTACTCGGTGTCGACGGGCTGCACGGAGAGGCAGTTGCTCTTCATGCCGCAGTCACCGCAGCCCTCGCAGACCGCCTCGTTGATGACGACCCGCTTGGTGCGGGTGGGCAGCGAGCCCCGCTTGCGCTGGCGGCGGGCGTCGGCGGCGCAGTGCTGGTCGTAGATCAGGACGGTCACGCCGGGGATCTCGCGCAGCATCCGCTGCGCCTCGTCGAGCCGGTCGCGGTGCCACAGCAGCGTGCCCGGCGCGAGGTCGCGCTGGCGGTGCCGGTCGGGCTCGTCGGCGCAGACGATGATCTTCTTGACGCCCTCGGTGTGCAGCTTGTGGGTGAGGGCCGGCACCCGCAGCGCGC
This sequence comes from Nocardioides sp. SRI_004, assembly GCF_057586415.1. Classification (NCBI taxonomy): domain Bacteria; kingdom Bacillati; phylum Actinomycetota; class Actinomycetes; order Propionibacteriales; family Nocardioidaceae; genus Nocardioides; species Nocardioides sp. SRI_004. The sequence continues at coordinate 4,517 of NZ_JBYCZV010000018.1, read as the reverse complement.
CCTCGGCGTCCTGCGCACCGGTCATCGCGACGACGTCGTTGTAGAGCACCTTGTAGGTGATGTTGACGCCCGCCGCGATGCAGGCCTGGACGGCCAGCTGGGCGGAGTGGAAGAAGGTGCCGTCGCCGACGTTCTGGAAGATGTGCGGGGCGTCGGTGAACCAGGCCTGCCCGATCCACTGCGCGCCCTCGCCACCCATCTGGGTGACGCCGACGACCGCGCTGGACGGACGGTCGGAGATGGTCACCATGGCGTGGCAGCCGATGCCGCCGCCGCCGAGCGAGCCCTCCGGGATGACGGTGGAGCGGTTGTGCGGGCAGCCCGAGCAGAAGTACGCCGACCGGCTGGCCGACAGCAGCGGCAGCGGCTTGCGGCTCGGCGCCGGCGGCTTCATGGTGAGCCGGTCCTGCAGGACGTGGCGCAGGGGAGCGAGCAGGCGTCCGGAGGTGAGCTCGCCGTCGGCCGGGATCAGCGGCATCCCGGCGGCGTCCTTCTTGCCGATGATCCGCGGCGCGTTCTCCGTGCCGTAGAGCAGGTCGCGGACCTGCATCTCCATGAAGGAGGTCTTGTCCTCGACGACGACGATCTCCTCGAGGCCCTGTGCGAACCGGCGTACGGACTCGGGCTCGACCGGCGACATCATGCCCATCCGCATCAGCCGGAAGCCGGCGGCGGTCAGGTCGTCGTCCGAGACGCCGAGGTCGGCGAGCGCCTGGCGCAGCGAGTCGAAGCAGCTGCCCGAGGCGACCAGGCCGGTCCGGGCACCGGGCGCGTCGACCTCGGTCACGCAGAGGCCGTTGCGGGCGGAGTACTCGTGCACGAGCGCCGTCCGCGGGCCGACGAGCTCGGCCTCGGCGCCGACGATCATCGCCGGGCGCAGCACGATCGGGCTCTGCGTGTAGGCGTAGGGGTGGCCGTTCCAGTCGATGGCCGGCATGACCGGGTCGAGGTCGATGTCGGCGCCGTCGACGACCCACGCGCCGTCGGCGACGTCGGCGACGATCTTGAGCGCCACCACGCAGCCCGACGCGCGGGACATCTCGATGGCGTGCAGGCCGAGGGTGACGATCTCGGTGGCGTTGCGCGGGAAGAGCACCGGGATGCCGAGGGCCGCCAGCGACCGCTCGCTCACCGCGGGCACGGTCGAGGACTTCGACGCCGGGTCGTCGCCGACCAGCAGCACGGCGCCGCCGCGGCGGTTGACGCCGTACATGTTGGCGTGGCGCAGGGCGTCGGTCGCCCGGTCGACACCGGGGCCCTTGCCGTACCAGAAGCCGGTCACGCCGTCGTAGCGCGACGTGTCGGTCGGCAGGTCGATCTGGCTGCCCCACACGGCCGTGGCGGCGAGCTCCTCGTTGAGGCCGGGCACGAAGCGGATGTCGTTCTCGTCGAGGATGTCCTTCATCCCGGCGAGCATCTTGTCCAGGCCGCCCAGCGGGCTGCCCTGGTAGCCGGACACGAAGGTGGCCGTCTTCAGGCCGCGCTTGCGGTCGAGCGCGCGGTGCTCGACGAGCAGCCGGGCGATCGCCTGGACGCCCGTCAGCAGCGTCGGCGGGGCCGCGACGCGGAACCGGTCGTCGAGGTCGTACGGCGTCGCCGGCACGGCCGGCCCCGGGGCGCGAAACAGCTGCTCGGTCACGCGCACGAGCATGCGCCCTCGGTGGGCCCGGTCACAACGGTCGTCGTGGGGTTTGGCGACGATCCGCAACCCGCAGGACGTACTGGCCCCTCCGGGAGCAACAGATCGACTGTCGGGGTTAGGCTTTGTTGCGTGAGCGAACCGGCCATCCTCGACGCCACCGACCACGCCATCCTCGACCTGCTGCGCGAGAACGCGCGCCGCCCGCTGCGCGAGGTCGCGGACGCCGTCGGCCTCACCGTCGCGCCGGTCCAGCGCCGGATCGCGCGTCTGGAGAAGCTCGGCGTGATCGAGCGGTACACGGTGCAGATCAACCACGGCCGGATCGCCGCCGGGATCGAGGCCGTCACCGAGCTGAACTTCTCCAACGACCTCGACCTCGCGCAGATCATGGAGTTCGTCGCGGGCGTGCCCGAGGTCGAGGAGGTGCTCACCCTCGCCGGGGACCCGGACGCCCTGGTCCGGATCCGGGTCAACGGGGTCGAGGACCTGCGCCGCGTCGTCAGCCAGCTGCGCTCGGGCGGACGGATCTCCAGCACCAAGACGCTCGTCGTGCTGGAGCAGTGGACCCGCTCGGGCTGATCGCCCGGGACGACCGGGCGGAGGACGCCGCGGTCCTGGGCGTAGTGTCGATGGCAGGAGCCATCCAGGCTTCCTCTCAGAGAGATACCGCCATGAGCGACAAGTCGCCGCGCCAGAGCATGTCCAAGAAGTCCGGCAAGTCCCTCAAGGAGAAGCGCGCCGCCAAGCGCGACAAGGCCTCGGGCGAGCCTCCCGCCGCCAAGGCCGACCCCGGCACCCGCAAGTGACCCTGCTGGGCCTGGGCGTCATCGGGTCCTCGGCCAAGGAGAACGAGCACCGGCTGCCGATCCACCCCGACCACCTGCCGGGCCTCGACGCCGACCTCCGGCAGCGGATCACGCTCGAGCACGGCTACGGCGCCGGCTTCGGCGTCGACGACGCGGCCCTCGCCGCCCACGTCGCCGGCTTCGCCTCGCGCGAGCAGATCCTCGCCGAGTCCGACGTGGTGCTGCTGCCCAAGCCCCAGCTCGCCGACGTGACCGCCATGGGGCGCGGGAAGGTGCTGTGGGGCTGGCCGCACTGCGTCCAGGACTCGGACCTCACCCAGGCCGCGATCGACCGCGGGCTGACCCTCATCGCGTTCGAGGCGATGAACCACTGGACGAAGGACGGTGCGGTCGGGCTGCACGTCTTCCACAAGAACAACGAGCTGGCGGGCTACTGCTCGGTGCTGCACGCGCTCCAGCTCGCCGGGCTGACCGGCGACTACGGCCGCCGGCTGAGCGCCGTCGTGATCGGCTTCGGTGCCACGGCTCGGGGCGCGGTGACCGCCCTCAACGCCCACGGCGTGCACGAGGTCGCGGTGCTCACCAACCGCGCCGTCGCCGCGGTGGGCTCGCCGATCCACTCGGCGCGCATCCGGCAGTTCGAGCACGAGCCGGACGGTGACCAGCCGAGCAGCGTGATCACCGAGCGGGGGCGCGAGCCGCTGCCGTCGTACCTCGCGGAGAACGACATCGTCGTCAACTGCACGCTCCAGGACACCGCCAACCCGCTCGTCTACCTGACCGAGGAGGACGTCGCCGCCTTCCGGCCCGGCAGCCTCCTGGTCGACGTCTCCTGCGACCTGGGCATGGGCTTCTCGTTCGCCCGCCCCACCAGCTTCGAGGAGCCGACCTTCGTCGTCGGCGACAACGTCCTCTACTACGGCGTCGACCACACGCCGTCGTACCTGTGGAACTCGGCGACGTGGGAGAACAGCAACGCCCTCGTGCCGTTCCTGCGCCGCGTGCTCGAGGGCGGCCCCGCCTGGGACGCCGATGAGACGCTGAGCCGGGCCATCGAGATCCGCGACGGGCGGGTGGTCAATCCCGCGGTCCTGGCCTTCCAGGGGCGCGCGGCCGAGCCGCCCCACCGGCGGATGACGCCCGCGGGCCTGCGGTGGCCGATCTCGCAGCGCTGAGCGGTTCAGCGCTCCGGCAGGGGTAGGCGGGAGCGCAGCCAGGAGACCGTGCCCGCTGCCACGCCCCGCGCCTTGGGACGGCGCTCCAAGGGGGCGACGAGGAGGGCGCAGTCGTCCGGCAGCAGCCACTTGATCTCGTGGAAGACGCGGGACGTGGTCTCGGTCGTCTCGACCAGCAGCAGGCCGGGCGCCGCCTCGCGGACCTCACGCCACGGGCCGGGGGAGGAGACCACCTCGGCGGCTGCTGCGGGGTCGCCGAGCCAGGCGAGGCAGATGGGCATGCAGGTGGGGTGCCCGCGAAGCCGTCCGACATCCCCGGTGGTCGAGGAGGTGGCCGGTGGTCGAGGAGGTCGCGCAGCGACCCGGTGGTCGAGGAGGTCGCGCAGCGCCCTCGGTGGTCGAGGAGGTCGCGCAGCGACCGTCACGAGACCCCTTGCTCCGGCGCACCCGCTGTGCCCTGCGGCTGGGTGCGTGGTCGGGTCTTCAAGCGCAGCGACGAGGACGGTGGGCGGGTGGCTGGGTTCCGGTGGTCGGGTGCGGTCCGGCAGCTCCGCGAGTCACTCCTTGCGCCACTTGTCCTCCACAAGGCCCGGTGGGAGCGCCGTTGTGCACAGGCAGGTTCGGGGCCAGATGGTTGTGTCGGAGCCCCGTGATCCAATACAGGTATGGCCACTCGCGACCGACACCACCAGCTCGCGGACATGTCCGCCGATGCGGTGCTGTCCTTCGCCGAGCAGCGGCATGCGGCCCGGCTCGATGCCGAGCGCGACATCCTGGAAGCGGCCTACCAGTGGGCCGTCCTGCACTCACCGGACGCGCTTCCTCCTGCTGACAAGCGTGGTCGGGAGCGCGCGAAGCCCGCGGGTGCGGTGGGTACGCCGCGGATCACGGAGT